>CAMDQL010000013.1 GCA_945905915.1 Flavobacterium psychrophilum | reverse complement strand
AAATGTAATATTTATCAGCTCCTTGATCAAACATTGTATAAGCCCCATCGCCACCTTGAGATTGAAAAGCCACATTAATTCCTCCTTGAGCATCTTCAAAATATTGTGTCCCGTTGTCTTGAGCTCCAGCAGCAAAATATTCGCCTGTTAAGCCACTCACAGAATTGGTGGGTGCTACTCCAACACTATAAAATTGAGTTACATTTAATCCATTAACTCTTGTTTGAATTGCTGAAGTTGAATTTGGAGCTGTTGATAAACTTGAGGCAAAACTAACTCCTCCGTCATGACCCAAAATAGCTTGATTACTATTTCCTGGTCTAAATACCATTGCATGTTGATCTGCATGGACAACAGAAACGCCTGTTGGATAGCCTGAAGACCATTTAGAAATTGTTTGCCAAGTAGAGCCACTATTTGATGAACGATGAATATCAATACCTCCAACATATACAATAGCATCATTAGTTGGATCAACAGAAATTGTTAAATCATAAAATGCCTGTCCACGACAAAAGTCAGTAGCACTGGTTCCATGAATAGCGGCAGGTTCTGATAATGATGTTACACTTGTAAAACCATTAGTTGTTAAATATATGTTTGCCTCACCATTAGTAGAATCTTCTGATAAAATATATATTTTATTAATATTATTTGTTGACAATGCAATTTGTGTTCGTTTACCACTGGGTACTTCATGACGTAAAGTAAATGTATTTCCATCCGTTGAGGAAAAAATCTTACCACCACCATCTCCGTACAATAAACTATTAGTAGTTGATATCCAAATAGAATTATCTGAGCCAATTTCAATATCATTTGGGCAATGCTTATTTCTGTCAGCAGTCAATGGCATATTGACTAAATTCCAATTTGCTCCACCATCTATTGATTTATATAACCCATAAATTGGTCCCCCTAAATAAGTTGTTTGATTTGCAGCACTATAAAACGTATCGCCTACAGCAACATAAATTTCAGATACCCCACCATTATTTCTTACTTTAATATCATTAATATGTTGTTGACCAGGTACTAAATTACCAGTAAAAGCTCCTCGAACAACTGGATTCAATGTGCCTAAAACTGCACCAGCTAAAACTGCAGTTTCTATGACGTTGCCGTCTTGTTCAGAAATCATAATAGAAGGTATTGTTATGGTTGGATCAGCACCACCTAATCCAGTTATAGGTCTATTATCGTTCATCATTATTACACCAATAGCTCCTGCATCTTGAGCTGCTTTTACTTTAATAATAAAATTACATAAACCTCTTCGAATTAATGCAATTTTTCCACTTAGGGCGGCAGCATTAGTTATTGCTTCACATGCATCACTCGTTGGAGCAATTCCGTCATTTACTAGAACAATATTAGCTGTTATTGGAGTTGCAACTGGGTTTCCAAAAGCTGTTGTAGGAATACACTCATAATTTCCAGCAAGACCAGCAGGGCTGTTAATTGTTAAACTTGCTGCGGTCTGAAAAGTAGTTGCCCCAGTAATTCCACCAAATACTTTTGTCCAACTAGTTCCTCCGTTTATTGATTTCCAAACACCATTACCGTTTACGTCTCCTCCAACATAAGACTCGCCTGTTCCCAAATAAAAAATACTACTATTAATTGGATCTACTGTAATTGCAGAAACTGATAAGTTTTCAGGAATATTAACTCTTGTCCATGTTGATGAAGCGCTAGTAATATCGGTATTTTTCCATAAACCACCACTCACGCCGCCAGCAAAAACAGTTTTAAAAGTTGTATCATTTGGATCAAACATAACTGCTCTTACGCGACCTCCTACATTATTTGGTCCTCTTTCCACCCAATTATTATCTGTACCATCTCCAGGAGTTCTACCCGATTCTAATATTTGTTGTCTCTGATTAATTAGTTGATTTCTAATAACATCCAAGTTTTCGGAATGTGGCCTACCCGTTTCTGGATTCATGGATAATTCCCATTCTTGTTCGTAGAACTTATTTGGAGGAATACCCATTGCTTTCCGTTCTTGTTTAGTTAAAGCCATTACCTTTTTAAAAGGGGAATTATTTAAAAAAGTTTCATGTTTTTTTCTCAATACTTCAATCTTAGTAAAATCACTTTTAGTAGAGGCTACTATAGAACTATTTTTTTTCGTTTTTTCAACCGAAGATATTTCGCTAGAGGATTTTAGTTTTTTCGTTTGATCAATTTGACTTGTTGATTTAACTTGAGTTACAATGGTTTTTTGAATGTCAGAACCAACCCTTTTTTTAGACTGTTTATCAGTACAACTTATTCCAAGAAGTACCACTGAACTTAAGATTAATAGTAATTGTTTTTTCATGATTAATTTAGGGTTTTATAAATTTAATTCTCACAAAATTAGCATTTTAATGTAATTTTCAAAATATTATTTTATGATTTAATAAGTTTAACTTTTGTTTGCTTGAATGGTTTTATATAATTCAACTGCTTTTCCGTCGGTTAATAGTGAAACGAAATGGCAAATATGCAACAATCTGTCATATAGATTTTCTTTTTGAAATTGAAATCGTTCGGGTAACAATTTCAACAATAATTCATCGTAATTTGAAGCTGTTCCGTTTTCTTTTTTATTGGTTGCGGTACAAAAACAATCTAACAGCGTATTAATTACTTTATACCCCATTACCTCTTTATGAATAACTTCTTTGCTTTGATAGACATTTCTGACACTAATTTGAATAATATCATTCATTTGGGCTTTATACTGACTTTTATCCATCAATGAAAATGGAAATTCGCCCGCTAAAATAGCTTTTTCATTATCCATAAAAACAGTAACTGCATCACTTATAAGACTACCAATAGCCAAAGCTCTCAAATAACTAATTCGATCTTCTTTTGTGGTTAATTCATTATATTTTTTAGTATCGATGCCGGTTTTAACCAATTTAATTAAGTATTCTAATGCATATTCTTCTGGAATTAATCCCAAATTAATACCGTCTTCAAAATCGATGATCGTATAGCAAATATCATCGGCAGCTTCTACTAAATAAGCCAATGGATGGCGTTCAAATCCAACATCATTTCCCGATTTATTTGCAATAAGTCCTAATTCTTGTGCAACGTCTTCGAAAAACTCCACATCAGACTGAAAAAAACCATATTTTTTATCACAAATTTTTGATGTCGGTTTTTTGGGTAAACTTTCTTTAGGGTATTTCATAAAAGCGCCTAAGGTAGCATAAGAAATACGTAGAGCGCCTTCAATTCCTTCACGCGTGGATGTCATAACTGAAAAACCATTTGCATTTCCTTCAAAATCAATTAAATCTTGCCATTGCTTTTCGGTCAAATGCTCTTTATATTGCAATCCGTTCCCAGTTTTAAAATACTCTCCAATTGCTTTTTCTCCTGAATGACCAAAAGGCGGATTTCCAATATCGTGTGATAACGCAGCAGCAGCTACAATAGCCCCAAAATCGTTTGCTTGATAGCCATGAATTTCTTGCAAATGCGGATACTTTGCTATAATTTGCTTTCCAACCAAACGTCCGAGCGAGCGACCCACTACTGAAACTTCCAAACTATGTGTAAGTCGGTTGTGCACAAAGTCGGTTTTTGAAAGGGGAATGACTTGGGTTTTATCTTGTAAACTTCTAAATGCAGCAGAAAAAATAATTCGATCATAATCGACTTCAAAACCTAAACGCGTATCGTCTTGCTCTTTTCTTAAACGTTTAGTAGTGTCGCCTTGCCTTTTTAAGGACAACAATTGTTCCCATTTCATCATAAGATTTTAGATTAAAGATTGTGGATTTATGATTTTAGAAATTATTCTTTTTCGTTAGCCAAGAAAAAATGTCTTGATTTTTTTGGATATTGATTATAGCTTTTATCACTCGGATTTACAATTACCGATTTGATATTGATTTCGTCGCCTATTTTGAAATTTTTTTCGGTGTACTGATAATCCAATAAATATTCCCCACAGAAATAATTTCCGTTTTCGTCTTTTGCAATAATTCCGGTAAAAACTCCTTTTTTCTCTTTTGACATAATCTACTTATTTTTTTCAAATATACGAATTGCAATGGAAATTTTAAAAACAAAAACAGCCATTTGCCAGGGGCCAACAGCTGTTTTAAATATTCTATTTTTTGTATTCTATCTTCTAGTTAAGAACCACACATTTCACAATCTTCTGGACCTGCATTTTTAGCAAGTTCAATCATGGCTTTGTATTCTTCGGCTGTCATTTCAGCTGGTTCTTCTAAAACTGCAATAGCTTCTAGTTTTTGATCAACAGGTTGTTCTTGCACTTCAATTGGTTCTGCTTTTTTGTCGTTGTTTAACGTAAATTTGATAGCATCAACCGCAGATTTTGTTCGTAGATAGTACATTCCTGTTTTTAAACCTGATTTCCAAGCGTAGAAATGCATCGAAGTTAATTTTGCATAATTAGCATCCTGCAAGAACAAGTTCAACGATTGTGATTGGTCAATAAAATACCCTCTATGACGGCTCATATCGATAATGTCTTTCATTGACATTTCCCAAACCGTTTTATACAATTCTTTTAAATCTTGAGGGATTATTTCAATATTTTGAACCGAACCATTGTGACGCATAATTTCTTGCTTCAACGTTTCGTTCCACATACCTCTTTCGACTAAATCGTTTAATAAATGTTTATTTACAACGATAAACTCTCCAGATAATACACGACGGGTGTATATATTAGAAGTATAAGGTTCAAATGCTTCGTTATTACCTAAAATTTGAGACGTTGATGCCGTTGGCATTGGCGCTACTAACAAAGAGTTTCTTACTCCGTTTGCCATAACTTCTTTACGTAATGCTGCCCAATCCCATCGACCTGAAAGTTCTTTATCTTTAATATTCCAAAGGTTGTGTTGAAATTCACCTTTCGATATTGGAGAACCTTCAAAAGTTGAATACGGTCCTTCTTCTTTAGCCATTTCCATTGAAGCGGTAACAGCTGCGAAATATAAGGTTTCAAAAATTTCTTGGTTTAATTTCTTTGCTTCATCACTTGTAAAAGGCAAGCGCAACATTATGAATGCATCGGCTAATCCTTGAACACCTAATCCAATAGGGCGGTGACGCATGTTTGAGTTTTCGGCTTCAATAACTGGGTAGTAATTTCTGTCAATTACCTTATTTAAGTTTCGCGTTACACGTTTTGTTACATCGAATAATAATTCGTGGTTGAATCCTCCGTTTTCAACAAACATTGGTAAAGAAATAGACGCCAAGTTACACACTGCAATTTCATCTGCAGAAGTGTATTCCATAATTTCGGTACATAAATTAGACGAACGAATGGTTCCCAAATTCTTTTGGTTTGATTTTCTATTCGCCGCATCTTTATATAACATGTATGGCGTTCCGGTTTCAATTTGAGATTCTAATATTTTTTCCCAAAGTTCACGTGCTTTGATCGTTTTTCTTCCTTTCCCTTTTGCTTCGTAAGAAAGGTATAAAGCTTCAAATTCATCGCCATAAACATCATCCAATCCAGGACATTCGTTTGGACACATTAACGTCCAAGTAGTATCTTCCTCTACACGTTTCATGAACAAGTCTGAAGTCCACATAGCAAAAAATAAATCTCTTGCACGCATTTCTTCTTTACCGGTATTCTTTTTCAAATCTAAAAATTCGAAAATATCGGCATGCCAAGTTTCTAAATAAATCGCAAAACTTCCTTTACGTTTTCCTCCTCCTTGATCTACGTATCGAGCCGTGTCATTATAAACACGTAACATTGGAACAATTCCATTTGATGTTCCGTTTGTACCACGAATGTAGGAACCGGTTGCACGAACATTGTGAATAGCTAAACCAATTCCTCCAGCTGATTGCGAAATTTTAGCCGTTTGTTTTAACGTGTCATAAATTCCATCAATACTATCATCTTTCATGGTTAACAAGAAACACGAAGACATTTGAGGTTTAGGCGTTCCAGCATTGAACAATGTAGGTGTTGCATGCGTGAAGAATTTCTTGGACATCAATTCATACGTTTCAATAACTGATTCCATATCATTTAAATGGATTCCAACAGCCACACGCATCAACATATGTTGTGGTCGTTCAACAATTTGTCCATTGATTCTTAATAAATAAGAACGTTCTAGTGTTTTAAAACCAAAATAATCATAATTAAAATCTCGGGTATATATAATGTGAGAATCTAAAAAAGCAGCATTTTCTTTAATTACTTCATATACTTCTTGAGATAGTAAAGGTGCTTGTTGATTGGTTCTTGGATTTACATAATGGTACATTTCACTCATCGTTTCCGAGAATGATTTGTTTGTATTTTTGTGTAGGTTAGAAATTGCTATACGAGCAGCAAGTTGGGCATAATCAGGATGTGTTGCCGTCATAGAAGCGGCGGTTTCGGCTGCTAAATTATCCAATTCAGATGTGGTAACTCCATCATATAATCCTTCAATTACACGCATGGCTACTTTTACCGCATCTACCATGTCATTTAATCCATAACATAGTTTTTTAATTCTGTCCGTGATTTTGTCAAACATTACTGGCTCCTTATGGCCATCTCTTTTTACTACATACATAAGCTTTTAAAATTTTGAAAACAAGCAATCCCTTCCTTGCTTTCGGTTAATTAATCATTGATTAAAAACGTAAGTCTCCCGACATTTTATAACGTTTTAATTATTTTTAGAAATCAGCGTCGAAGCTAATTTTACTTGATTCTGAGTCAGCATTCATTACTCCTGCTTTTTGATATTCACCTACACGTTTTTCAAAGAAGTTTGTTTTTCCTTGTAACGAAATCATGTCCATAAAATCAAACGGGTTTGATGAATTATACACTCTTTCGCAACCTAATTCTATTAACAATCTATCGGTTACAAATTCTAAATATTGCGTCATCAATGTTGCATTCATTCCAATTAAACTTACCGGAAGCGATTCGGTAATAAATTGACGTTCTATATTTAATGCATCTACAATAATTTCTTTAATTCTTGCTTTAGGTACTTTATTTACTATGTGATGTGTATGAAGGTGAACGGCAAAATCACAATGCATTCCCTCGTCACGAGAAATTAATTCGTTTGAGAAGGTTAATCCTGGCATTAATCCACGTTTTTTCAACCAATAAATTGAGCAAAATGACCCTGAGAAGAAAATTCCTTCTACGGCTGCAAAAGCGATTAATCGTTCTGCAAAAGAATCAGATGCAATCCATTTTAATGCCCATTCTGCTTTTTCCTTAATAGCAGGAAATGTTTCAATAGCATTAAATAATTTATTTTTTTCAACTTCATCTTTCACATACGTATCAATCAATAACGAATAGGTTTCGCTATGAATATTTTCCATCATGATTTGAAATCCATAAAAGAATTTAGCTTCAGGATATTGCACTTCATTAACAAAGTTTTCAGCTAGATTTTCATTTACAATTCCGTCAGAAGCTGCGAAAAAAGCAAGAATATGCTTAATGAAATATTTTTCATCGTCGCTTAATTTATTATTCCAATCATTTAAATCAGTATGCAAGTCGATTTCTTCAGCGGTCCAAATACACGCCTCTTGTTTCTTATACCATTCCCAAATATCTTGGTGTTTGATAGGAAAAATTACAAAACGGTCTTTGTTTTCTTGCAAAATAGGTTCTACTACTGACATAGCTATCTGTATTATGAATAATAAATGGTGAAAAATCTGATCTGTAAGGAGATTACAAAGTTTGTCATTTGAAATGAAAAAAGAAAGGCAAACTTATTCACAATTGAAGTAAGTTTTTAACAAAGTAAGTTTTTGAAGGTAAAAATAACAAAAACACCAATGACTTGATTTTCAGTGTTTTAAAAGCATATTAAACAAATGTTAAAACTTCGTGAGTAGTTATAAAATAAGCTATTTACAACAAATTATAATCAAATAAAAAAATTATTTTTTAAACTCTTTTGCTACCTTTTCCAAATCATCATACCAAGATTGACCAAATTTTCTAACCAAAGCTTCTTTTACAAATTGGTATACGGGAACACCTAATTCTTCCCCTAAAGCACAAGCATCTGAACAAATGTGCCATTTATGATAATTAACCGCTGCAAAATCAGAATATTCTTTTACTCGGATAGGATATAAATGACACGAAACTGGTTTTTTCCAATCTACAATTCCTTCGTTATACGCTTGTTCAATACCGCAAAGTGCCGTTTTTCCGTCAAAAATTACGTAAGCGCAATCTTTTCCGTCAATTAATGGCGTTTCTAATTCACCAAATTCTGAAGTTACATGTGTTCCTTGTTCTTCTATCGCTTTTACTCCTTCTGGACGGAGAAATGGTTTTACTTTTTCGAAAATTTGAGCTAAAATCTTGGTTTCTTCGACATCTAATGGAGCTCCCGCATCACCATCTACACAACAAGCACCCTTACAAGCAGACAAGTTGCACACAAATTCTTTTTCTAAAATTTCTTCGGAAACGATGGTTTTATTTAACTGAAACATATTGTAGTAATTATAGGGCAAAGATACGATTTTGAATTCAGAAGTTAGAAAAAAATTGGACTTTGAAAATTTGGAACGCGGATGAACAGGATTAAACTGATGGTCACTGATTTTAATTCTTTCGAAATATATTCTCATTTTTTCTTTGCGCTCTTTGCATAAAACCTTTGCGACTTTGCGTTTAAACTTGAACTTGATATGATAATGTATCGTTAAATTAAAAAAGTTCTTTAGCCAATATCCTTATATTTGCACAAAATTACAGAAATGGAGACAGGAATTATCTGGAAAGATGTGTTTACAATAGGAATGATCCTTTTTGCAGTAATTGATATTGTAGGAAGTATCCCGATTATTGTAGACTTACGCAGCAAAATGGGCCATATTCAATCGGAAAAAGCAACGATAGTAGCAGCAGTTATCATGATTGCCTTTTTATTTGTAGGAGATGAAATTTTAAAACTAATTGGTATTGATGCTAATTCGTTTGCAGTTGCGGGTTCGTTTGTATTATTTTTTCTAGCCTTAGAAATGATTTTAGGCATTCGTCTATATAAAGAAGACAACCCAAGTACTGCATCTATTGTCCCTATTGCATTCCCTCTAATTGCGGGAGCAGGAACTATGACTACTATTTTGTCATTGCGTGCCGTTTATTCAAACATAAATATCATCATAGCCATAATCATTAATGTAATTGTTGTGTATGGCGTATTGAAATCGTCTGGAAAAATTGAACGTTTATTAGGAAATAACGGATTAGGCGTAATTCGTAAAATATTTGGTGTAATTTTACTTGCAATAGCCGTAAAACTATTTGCTGCAAACGTTAAAGGATTGTTTATTTAGAAAAAAAATACAAATGAAAATTTTTACTTACATAGCCGTTGCTATCGCTTTAGGATTAATTGGTTTTAACTTATTTCAAATTGATTATAGCCATCCGTTTGAAGGGAACAGTACCATTGCAATTATTGGAGTAGTTGCTGGTATTTGTGCTATTTTATTATTAATTATTTTTCGCTTTTCAAAAATAATTATGGAAAAAACCAAAGAATAACAATGTTTGACGTTGTAATTATTGGCGCAGGAGTTTCTGGAGTTTCGTGTGCACTAGTATTAGGTTCGGCACAAAACAAACCTTTTGCAACAGACAAGAAAATAGCACTTATTGCCCATCAAAAAGCATCTTCTTTACAAAATGCAGTTTTTAATAATGCTTACGGAATTTCGGCTGGAAAATTAGGAAGCGAATTGTTAGAAGAAAGTTTAGCACATTTAACCAATACTTATCCGCATATTCAACAAATTCATGGTGAAAAAGTGCTGAAAATTTCAGGTAGTCCTGAAAATTTTACTGTAACTACAAATAAATCTTCGCTACAAGCTAAAATTGTAGTTATTGCTGTTGGAGCCAGTAATCCATTTACGATTGAAGGCTTGGAGCATTTCATTGAACCGCATCAGAAAATTCCTGCGATAAAAAATAGGATCCAATTAAAAAACGCCGACCATTTAGTGTGCGAAGGAATCTATGTTGCTGGTGTTTTAGCAGGACATCGAAGCCAATTGAGTATTGCTGCCGGAAGTGGTGCTGCCGTTGCAACCGATATTTTAACGTTGTGGAATGACGGAAATCATACAGTGGTCCATGATGCTATTGGGAAGTAAATTTTACTTACTCAACACCTTATTCACCATATTATCTTCTTTCAACAACAATTGAAAATACGCTTGATCTGTAAATAATTGTTGCACAAATTCGGCATGCATATAATGGATCACTTTTTCTTTTTGTTGTTCCAAATTTAGAAATATTCCGCTTTCTTTAATTCGATTTTTAAAAGCAATAAAATAATTTTTATTTTGAACCAATTCATCTTTAATATCTGAAATCGACATATTTGTAAATGTTTTTCGATTTTGGTCCAATTGTTCAAAAACAAAATAATTCATCAATCCCGATTGCAAAAGTAGCATAGTCATTTCTTCGCCGTGTTTTCCTTCTAAAGGAACGAATACATCCGGAATGATGCCACCGCCACCATACACAATTCTACCTTTTTTGGTTTTAAATTTTAAGCTGTCTGAAATTTTTATTTTATCTTTTTCATACAATTCCCCAGTTTCAAAACGCTTTTGAAATTCGTTGAAATAGTTTTCACCTTTATCTTCATAAGGTTTTTGAATGGAACGTCCTGAAGGTGTGTAATAACGTGCTACGGTCAATCGTACTGCCGAACCATCGCCAAGCGGCATTTCTCGTTGGACTAACCCTTTACCAAAAGATCGTCTTCCCACAACAGTTCCGCGATCATTATCTTGAATAGCGCCAGCTAAAATTTCACTTGCCGAAGCCGTTTCTTCATTAATTAGAAGCGTTACTTTTCCTGATTCGAAAATACCTTTTTCAGAAGCTCGAGTGAAGTCTTCTTTTCCTTTTTTATTTTTGGTCTTAACGATGAGTTCGTCTTTTTTCAAAAACTCGTCTGCTATAGCTACTGCCGATTCTAAATATCCTCCACCGTTATCTCTCAAATCAATTATAATTTCGTTTGCACCTAGTTTCTTTAATTGGGTTAACCCTTTTAAAAATTCATCATAGGTAGTTTCTGCAAAACGATTTATTTTGATATATCCTGCCGTTTTAGACACCATAATAGCAACATCGACGCTTTTTATGGGAATTACATCACGTGTAACGGTAACGGTAAATTTCTTTTTTTCAGATTTTCGATAAACCGTCAATTTCACTTTAGAATTCTGTTTGCCCTTTAAGATGGAAAATAAGGTGTTTGTTTCTAACTTTTTATTAAATAATTGTGATTCATCCGCAAAAAGAATTCGATCACCTGCCTTCAAACCTGCTTTTTCAGAAGGTCCATTTGCTGTAGGTTTTATGATGGCTAAAGTGTCGTTAAACATATAGAAATTTACCCCAATCCCTACAAAATCGCCTCGCATGCTTTGGGACACAGCCTCTAAATCGCTTTTAGGAATATACACAGAGTGCGGATCAAGTTTGGCTAAGATTTCGCTAACGGTTAAATCAACAATTGAATCGGTATTCAGGCTATCTACATATTCTCTTTCGATGAAATCAATTAACTTGTGAAGTTTTGTGGTATTTGTATTTTTAACAAATAAGCCTTTATCAGAAGAAACATTGAAAGTACTTCCTAAGACAAATCCAAGGGCAAGAATTATGGAAATGAATAATGGGATATAAACTTTATTGATTTTCATTTTTAACTCAAGTCCTCAATCAGTTCTACCTCAACGCCGGCTTTTCTTAAAAAATCAACTCCCGAAGTATCTTTGTATTCGTTATGATACACGACTCTTTTTATCCCCGATTGGTGAATTAATTTACTACAATCTTTACAAGGAGAAAGTGTAATATATAAGGTAGCATCTTCACACGACTGTGTAGAACGCGCTACTTTTAAAATAGCATTCGCTTCGGCGTGAAGCACATACCATTTAGTAACATTATTATCGTCTTCGCAACAATTTTCAAATCCAGATGGTGTTCCATTGTAACCATCAGAAATGATCATTTTATTTTTTACGATTATTGCGCCTACTTTTTTACGCTGACAATAGGACAAATTTCCCCATTCTTTGGCAATTCGCAAATAAGCTTTATCGTATTTCTCTTTTTTCTCTTTCTTCATTAGTTGTTCCAAATTTCACTTTCGATTAACATTGGCAAAACTACACCAATTATGAATGCCGACAATACTAAGGCCCAATCTCTTTTTGAAAATCTAAAAAAAGTTTGTGCCAGGTAAGCCAATAGTAATACCACAAAAACCACAATAAGTTGAGCGCCTTCAATTCCTAACGCAAATTCTAACAACGGCAACAATTTATCGGTAGCGTTTCCGGGCAATATGCTTTTAAAGTAATTAGAAAATCCAAGTCCGTGAATAATTCCAAAAAATAATGTAACGATTTCAACAAAAGAAATGCGTTCTTTTTTGGCTGATTTTCCTGCGGTAAATAAATGATACCCCGCTGTAATTAGTATCGTAATTGGAATTAAAAACTCAACTATGGAGGCTTTAACTTGTACCACTTCAAAAACAGAAAGCATCAAAGCAACAGTGTGACCTATAGTAAAAAGTGAAACTAAAATTAGTACTTTTTTCCAATCTTTGAATGCAAAAGGCACAACTAATGCCATTAAAAACAAAATGTGATCATAGGCATTGCTATCTAAAACATGCTTAAGACCAATATTAAAATACAATAAAAACTCAGACATAAATATACTTTTATTGAAACATTCAAACTTACAATTTATTTTTTTAAGTTGATAAATTGTTTTAAGAAATGCGAAAGAATTACTTTCAAAAAGGAGAATTTTTACGTAATTTTGCACAATATAAAAACAATCATCATGTCAATTTCAGATTTATTCGATAGCGGTTTTAGAAACAGAAATAAAGGTCATTTTTCAGCCATTGTTAGAGTCGCTTTATCGGATGGAGAAATATCTCCAGAGGAAAAAAAATTTTAGATAAATTAGCCATTAAGCTTGAAATTTCTCAAGCAGAATATGAAGAAATTTTAGAGAATCCGGTGAAATATCCTGTTAATCCACCTTTAATGCACTCACATAGGTTAGAACGATTATATGATTTAGCCCGAATGGTTTATACAGACGAGCATGTTATGGCAGAAAAAGAGCATCATTTATTGACTCGTTTTGCTTTGGCTCTTGGTTTTACAGCAGGAAACGTAAATTATATTGTTGACAAGGCACTAAAATTAGTAGATATGAATGTGGATTTAGACACTTTCACTTATGAAATGCAACACATGAACAGATAATTCAAACTGTTTTAAAACAAAAAAGCACAAATTCTAATGAGTTTGTGCTTTTTTATTTTATGTATAAAAAAATTACTTCGCCTTCGCTATAAATTCTTCTGCTTTTTCTACCATTTCTTTGTTTCCAGAATAAAACGGAACACGTTGGTGCAACTCTGCTGGCTGAATTTCCATAATTCTTCCAAAACCGTTAGACGCTTTACCACCTGCTTGTTCAGCAATAAATGCCATTGGATTACATTCATACAACAAACGTAACTTCCCATCAGGTGTTTTTGAAGTGGTCGGATATAAATAAATACCTCCTTTAATCATGTTTCTATGAAAATCGGAAACCAAACTTCCTATATATCTTGAAGTATAAGGTCTGTCGCCTTCTTCTAACTGACAATATTTGATGTAATCTTTTACACCTTGAGGAAAATGGACATAATTGCCTTCATTAATAGAATAAATGTTTCCTCTCTCAGGATATTTCATATTTGGGTGCGACAAATAAAATGTTCCAATGGCTGGATTTAACGTAAAACCATTAACCCCATGACCTGTCGTATATACTAACATGGTCGATGTGCCATAAATTACATAGCCTGCAGCCACTTGATTGATTCCGGGTTGTAAGAAATCTTCAATGGTAACAGGAGTTCCCACAGGTGTAATTCTTCTGAAAACCGAAAAAATAGTTCCAACCGAAACATTTACATCTATATTAGAAGACCCGTCAAGCGGATCCATCAAAACCACATATTTATTATTGTGCGAATTATCAGAACCGGCAACGGTAATAAAATCATCATTTTCTTCTGAACCAATGCCACAAACAATTTCGCGATTAATTAACGTTTGAATAAACACTTCATTCGCATAAACATCAAGTTTTTGTTGGTCTTCGCCTTGAATATTTTGTTCGCCAGCAGCGCCTACAATATCAACTAATCCGGCTTTATTTACCTTATAATTTACTACTTTAGCCGCTAACCGAATGGAATTAATAATTCGTGATAATTCTCCTGTTGAGTATTGAAACGAATTTTGATGTTCAATGATAAATTCGCCTAAGGTTCTGTTTCTTTCTTCCATTACGAAAACGTTGTAGTTGTATTTTGGTGCAAATATCGTGAATTTTGTGAAATGAACATATTAAATTGAAAAAGATATTTAAGTAAATTTTACTTTTGTAAAAAAAATGATGATCAGAAAAGCTACTGAAAAAGATATGCCCTTTGTATTAGAATTAATACAAGAATTAGCTACTTTTGAAAAAGAACCCGATGCTGTTGTTGTAACTGTTGCAGATTTGGTTCGAGACGGTTTTTCTGAACATCCGCTATTTCATTGTTATGTAGCCGAAAAAGAAAATACAATTATCGGAATGGCACTATTTTATTACCGCTATTCCACATGGAAAGGAAAAACCATACATTTGGAAGATTTAATTGTAAAAGCAGATCAAAGAGGATCGGGTGCCGGATTTGCCTTATACAAAGAAATCATCAAACAGGGTAAAAAAGACAAGGTTCGTCGCATCGAATGGAACGTACTAGATTGGAATACTCCTGCAATTGATTTCTATGAAAAATCGGGAGCTAAAGTTTTAGACGATTGGCGTGTGGTACAAATGGATGAATCTGGAATAGAACGATTTTTGATTGAAGATTAACGATTTAAGATTTTTGAAGTAAATATTAATTGAGCTCATGAAAATATTCAAATTTGGAGGTGCCTCCGTTAAAGATGCCGAAGGCGTAAAAAATGTATTACATGTTTTAAAAACAGTAGGACATGAAGATGTTTTATTGGTAATCTCAGCCATGGGAAAAACCACCAACGCACTTGAAGTTGTTATTGCAAACTATTTTGAAAAATCGAAAGAATTAAACGCTTCGCTACAAGAAGTAAGAAAATATCACAATCAAATTTTGTTAGATTTATTTGATGACGAAGATCATGAGGTGTTTTTTGACGTAAACGCACATTTTGATGATTTAGAATATTTCATTCGCAGTAATAAATCGCCAAATCATAGTTTTGTGTATGACCAAATAGTGAGCATTGGTGAATTAGTTTCAACTACCATTGTGAGTCACTATTTTAACTACTGCGGATTAAAAAACAATTGGATTGATGTGCGTCAGTTCATAAAAACCGATGCTAATTATAGAGACGGACAAGTCGATTGGGAAACCACTCAAAAACTAATTTCAAAAGGCGTAAAGAAAAAATCATTGAATATTACGCAAGGATTTTTAGGTTCGGATGAGAATAATTTCACCACTACTTTAGGTCGTGAAGGTTCTGATTATACCGCAGCTATTTTTGCTTATTGCCTTGGTGCCGAAAGTGTTACCATTTGGAAAGACGTTCCCGGTGTTTTAAATGCCGATCCAAGATATTTTGAAAATGCAGTTTTGTTGAACCAAATTTCCTACAGAGAAGCGATTGAGTTAGCGTTTTACGGTGCTTCAGTAATTCATCCAAAAACATTACAACCGCTTCAAAAAAAGGAAATTCCATTGTTTGTCAAATCGTTTATCAATCCAACTTTAGCTGGAACAAGCGTTTCAAAAGGAGCCGATTTAGAACCACAAACGGCGTGTTTTATTTTAAAGAAAAACCAATTATTGTTGTCGTTATCGTCTATTGATTTTGATTTCATTATGGAAAACAACATCAGTGAAATTTTTGCTTTGTTTTCAAAATATAAAATTAAAGTGAATTTAATTCAAAACACGGCAATTAGTTTCTCAGTTTGCATCGAAGATAATTACAACAATTTTGAAGAGTTGCGAAAAGTATTAGCAAAAAAATTCAAAGTTTCATTCAACGAAAATGTATCGTTGTATACTATCAGACATTTTGATGAAAACGCTGCACAAGTGGTTGAAACAAATAAAACAATATTGCTGCGCCAAATTTCGAGAGAGACGATGCAGGTGATTACGAAGGAGTAGTTTTAAAATAAATCGCCACAAACTTGTCATTCCGAAGCATGAGAGATCTCATAATGTGATGTTTCCTTGCGTCAACATGACAAGATTTTGTTTTTTACTTTTCAAGAAATAACTCAAAACTTTCCAACAATAAATACTACTTTTGAAGATTCGGAGTTATAGTATTTATGCAAAAAATTGTTTTTTTAGCGGGTTTTCTATTGTGTTTTTTGAGCAGTTTTGCTCAGGAAACGTTACAATCTTATCCTACAAAAAAAATTGCGTTTTCAAAAGACACGATTTCGATAGAAAAATTCAGTTTAAACAATTCCTTTTTTGAAATTAAAGACAAAAGCGGAAAAGTTATTGATACGAGTTTTTACAAAGTAAATTTCCAAAAAGGAACCTTAGTTTTCACCAAAGAAATCAATACTTCTGATTCGTTAGTGGTTCGCTATTCAAAATTTCCAGATTTTCTAACCAAAACCTACTCGATTTTTGATGATGATAAAATGGTTTCCAACGAAGCTGGTAAATTAGTCGTTTTCAAAAAAGAAAAAAATACCAAATTCAAACCTTTTGACGGATTGAATACTTCCGGAAGTATTACACGCGGTATTACCATTGGTAATAATCAAAACACTGTGGTGAATTCGAATTTAGATTTGCAAATCACAGGAAAAATTTCAGACAAAGTGAGTTTGCGTGCTTCCATACAAGACAGCAATATTCCGTTGCAAGAAGGTGGTTATTCACAAAAACTAGACGAATTTGACCAAATTTTTATCGAATTATTTTCCGACAAATGGAACATTCGCGCTGGTGATTTATTTTTGGAAAATAGAAAATCGGCATTCCTTAATTTCAATAAAAAAGTACAAGGTTTATCGACCCGTTTTTCCTTTGGAACACCCGAAAAAAAAACCGAAGTAGTGGCAGCAGGCGCTTTGGTGCGTGGACAATATGCTCGAAGTGCTTTCACAGGGCAAGAAGGCAATCAAGGGCCTTATAAATTGCGCGGTAATAATAACGAATTGTACGTTTTAGTGATTTCTGGTTCGGAACGGGTTTATGTCAACGGAATTTTAAAAACCCGTGGTGAAAACAACGATTACATTATTGATTACAATGCTGGAGAAATCATTTTTACTTCCTTATTTCCGATTACTTCCGAAATGCGAATCAACGTTGAATATCAATACACCGATAGAAATTTTACCCGATTTATCACCTACGGCGGAATTTCGCATGAGCGAGAAAATTGGCAAATTGGTGGTTATGTCTATTCGGAAAGTGATGTAAAAAATCAGCCGTTACAGCAAAATTTATCTTCGGAACAAATTGCTATTTTGCAAAATGCTGGTGATGCTATTTCTTTGATGAATGGTCCTTCCGCCTATTTAGATACCTATTCTGAAAATAAAATTCTGTACAAAAAAATACTTGTTGGCGCCGCTGAAGTGTTTGAATATTCAAATAATCCTAGTGATGAGTTGTACAATGTGCGCTTTTCCTTGGTAGGAACTAATCAAGGAAATTATGTTTTGGTCAACAATCAAGCGGTAGGAAAAATTTATGAATATAGAGCGCCTATTGGCGGCATTCAGCAAGGAAATTATGATCCGATTATTCGTTTGATTGCGCCCACAAAAATTCAAATGGCAACTGTTTTAGGAAAATACAATCCGAGTGAAAAAACGCTGTTAGATTTTGAAGTAGCGTTAAGTAATAGCGACCAAAATTTATATTCAAGTAAAGACGACAACAACAATAAAGGGGTAGCAGGAAAATTAAATGGAAAACAACGTCTTTTTGATGGAAAAACCAAGATTGATGTATTTGCAAATTATCAATTCATTCAGGATAATTTTAAACCAATTGAACGTTTGTATAACATCGAATTTAACAGGGATTGGAACATTACTTCGACTTTATTAGGCAATCAAAGTTTTTTAAGTTCAGGATTGGATTTTAATTTCAACAACAAAGGAAAAGCGCTGTATCAGTTTGAAAACTTAAATTTTGGCGACGCTTTTTCGGGAAACAAACACACTTTATCAGGAAGATATGCTACACAAAATTGGATGATTTGGAGTAATTCAAGCGTAATGAAAAGTGATTCCGAACTATCCAATTCGTCTTTTGCTCGAAGCCAAAATCGTTCATCGTATAAATTAGGTAAAAATTGGGTGGGTGCTACTGTAAATTTGGAAGATAATTCCGAAAAATTGAAAACAACCAATACCTTTTCGGCTTTGAGCCAACGCTTCATAGAATATGGCGCTTTTGTGGGAAGAGGCGATTCAACGAAAGTTTTTGTGGAATTGGGATTTTTGCAACGCCAGAATGATAGTTTACAAAACAATAGAATTGAGCGTGTAAATCATTCGAATTCCTACTACTTAAAATCGCAATTAATTAAAACCGAAAAAAGCAATTTGAGTGTGTTTTTGAATTATCGCACCTTGAAATATGAAGCTGCCAATTTAAAAGACGAGCCATCATTGAATTCAAGAATTTTGTATTCCGACAGATATTTTGGACAATTGATACAAATTACAACTGCTTATGAAACCAGCTCGGGAACAATTGCTCAGCAAGAATTTACCTATTTGCAAGTAGCGCCCGGACAAGGTGTTTATATGTGGAACGATTACAACAGCAATGGAATTCAAGAATTGCAGGAGTTTGAAATTGCGCCTTATCCTGATTTAGCGATTTACGTTCGAGTGTTTTTACCCAATCAAGTTTTTGTGAGAACCCATCAAAATAAATTTTCACAATCTGTTAATCTTAATTTTAACCAATGGCAAAATGAGAAAGGTTTTAAGAAATTCGCATCGCACTTTTACAATCAAACTTCGTTTTTAATTGATCGAAAGATAAGAAGAAATGGTGCAAATTTTGATTTGAATCCATTTTCAAATGAGGAGGAAGCACTGATTGGTTTGAATACGAATTTTAGAAATAGTTTGTTTTTTAATCGTGGTAAACAGCATCATTCCACCACGTATTCATTTTTATTTAATGAAAGTCAAAACTTACTTTCTGTGGGAAGTGTTTCGGCAAAAAATCTATCGCATCAGTTGCAATACCAACATTTGGTTCAAAAAAGTTGGCTGTTCAATTTCTCGGGGAATACTATTCTTACCAAATCTAATTCAGAAAATTATGTCAATAGAAATTTTGAGATTGAAAGTTTTCTAATAGCTCCAAAAATTGGCTATTTGTTTTCTAAAAATGCAAGTTGGAATATTTTCTACGAATTTCAACAAAAGGAGAATCAAATTGGCGCTTTGGAGCGTTTAACACAAACCCGATTTGGAACAACTTTTACATACAATAGCGATAAAGGATTTAGTATGAATGGCGAATTTTCGATGTACAACAATTCGTATGATGGAAATGCATTATCAGCAGTTGGTTTTCAAATGTTAGAAGGTTTACAACCGGGTAAAAACCAAACATGGCGCTTATTGCTTCAGAAAAATTTAACTCAATTTTTAGACATAAATATTAACTACCAAGGCAGAAATAGTGAAAGCAGCAAAACCATTCATACAGGAAATGTACAATTGCGTGCCTTTTTTTAGTTAATGATTAGATTAATTCTACATTTCTACTTAAATTTACAAACTAGCCGAATAAATTATACGATGTCAAAGAAAATATTATTTATATTATTACTGATTTCAAGTGTCAATTATGCGCAATTAAGCAATAAACATTGGATTCCGCCTTTGCATGCTAGAGGAGGAGAGAATTATGTTTCTGAACACTATTTATATATTTCAACACCAGAAGTGACTCCTTTTGAAGTAACCGTAACAGACGGAAATGGTACTCCTATTGCGGGTTCGCCCTTCACTATTTCTCAAGGCAACTCACCACCACCTATTCTTATTGGAAATAATCAACCCTCTGTTATGATGTTGTCACAAGCAGATTTGAATATAGCAAAGACCGATAAAGGATTAATATTAGAAGGTACTGGTGAATTTTATGCTAGTTTTAGACTACGCTCAACAAATCATGCTGAAATTTTAGTTTCTAAGGGAATAAATGGAGCTGGAACTGAATTTAGACTTGGCAGTTTACCCATGACAGGATCTGGAGGTATTCGGAATTTTGTATCTAGTTTCATGGCTACTGAGGACAATACTGTTGTTACTCTAAGTGAATATGATAGTGGGGTTGTTTTTGCATCAGGAAGTGGTGATATCATTGATGATTTTCAAATATTCAACTTAAATGAAGGAGAATCGGTAACGGTTTCTGGATATACGGATTTTGGTCCAAATTTATCAGGATTTGTGGGCGCTTTACTTTCTTCAACCAAGCCTATAGTTGTGAATACCGGAAATGCGACAGGTGGAATGTTAGATGAAATGAGCGGCCAAGACTTTAATTTAGATCAAATTGTACCTGTTGATATTGTAGGTGATGAATACATTGTAGTTAAAGGAAATGGTAGTTCTAATACTGAACGCCCTCTGGTTGTTGCAACCCAAGATAACACCCAAGTTTTTATTAATGGGAATCCAACAGCTGCTGCTACACTTGTTAATGCAGGCGATTATTTTTTAGTTCCTAGTTCATTTTATACTGGAACAGCAAATCAAAATATGTACATATCAAGTAATAATCCTGTTTATTTATATCAAATTATTGCTGGGGCAACTTCAGATGCCACTTCTGGATTAAATTTTATTCCACCATTAAGTTGTTTTTGGCAAAAAAGTGTAGATATGATTCCTAATTTCAATTCAATTGGGTCAACAAATTATCCTAATAGTGAAATTATTGTAGTAACCGAAACGGGGTCAACCGTATCGGTTAATAATGTAACCACGACTGCTACACCACAATCCGTAACAGGTAATTTAAACTGGGTCACTTATAGAATTAGTGGACTTTCTGGAAATGTTAAAATTGAATCAACAGGTGCACTTGCAGCCGGTGTTTTTGGCGCGGTTAGTGTTGCTGGATTTGGAGGTTATTATTCTGGATTTGGAAGTTTACCAAGAGATACAGAAGTATCATTATGTTCAAATCAGACTGTAAATTTATTTGACGCTATTACTGGAAATCCTGAGACAAATGGGGATTGGACAGTTCCTGCTGGTGCACCACTTTTAAGTGGTAATGATTTTATTGGCACAGTTAATACTCCTGGAGATTATATTTATACCTTTAGTAAAGATTGTGATAATTCAAATTTAAGAATTCCAGTAACTGTAACTGTAGCCATTGAGCAAGCTCCGTTTGTAGGAACAAATAAAGCTTTATCCATTTGTAAAAATAACACTTCAGTAGATTTATTTACATTATTAGACCCGGGTGTAACTACTGGAGGAACTTGGTCTCCAGCTTTAGCTTCTGGAACTGGTTTGTTTAATCCAGCAATAGATAATAGTGGTAACTATTTGTATACCATACCAGCTAGTGCTGTTTGTTCAAGTGTTTCAGCAAGTATTGTAGTTACCAATAACCCAGTGCCAGTGGTAACAAATCAAACAGTGACCGTCTGTAGTGATGTAGCATTAAACTTTAGTTTAGATAATTTAATAACTGGAACTGGTGATACCTATACGTATTCGGTTGTATCTAGTGACAATACCAATGTTCCTGCGCAAAGTCCTCGAACAGTCGCTTCTGGAGTAAACATTACTGATGTATATACCAATACAACGAATGCACCAGTGACTATTACCTACACTATTACACCAATAAGTGCCAACGGTTGTATCGGAAATACATTCACTTTAGCAGTTACAGTGAACCCTGAGCCTTTTGGAGGCAATCAAACAGCGGTTACTTGTAGTGATGTGGCATTAAATTATAGCTTAGATGCATTATTAACAAGTTCAGGTGATACCTTTACGTATTCAGTTGCATCTAGTGACAATGTCAATGTTCCAGCAGGAAGTCCTCGTACAGTAGCTTCTGGCACAAATATTACTGATGTATATACCAATACTACTACTGTCCCGGTAATTATTACCTATACAATTACTCCTATAAGCTCTAACGGCTGTGTTGGCAGTATATTCTTATTGGCTGTAACAGTTAACCCAGAACCAGTAGTAACCAATCAAGTAGCGGCTACTTGTAGTACTGTTGCCTTAAACTTCAGCTTAGATAATTTAATAACAGGGTTTGGCGACACGTTTATCTATTCGGTTGTGTCTAGTGACGGCGTCAATGTTCCAGCAGGAAATCCAAGAATAATAGGATCTGCAAATAACATTACCGATGTGTACACTAATACAACTAATGCGCCAGTCATTTTGACCTACACGGTGACGCCAATAGGATCAAATGGTTGTTCAGGAAACCCGTTTACCATAGCTTTTACTGTGCATCCAAATCCAATTGTCTTACCTATTTCAAATTTTGAGTTATGTGATGATGCTACAGACGGTAACGACACAAATGGTAGTGTCAGTTTTAACTTAACTCAAAAAAATACGGAAATTTTAGGCACACAAACAGGGATTACTGTAACCTATCATTTAGATCCTTTAGAAGCAGTAAACGGACAAAATGCAATTACGAGTATTATTACTACTAATCGTGTAATTCATGTTCGATTAACTAACAATGTTACGGGTTGTTTCTCAACTACTTCATTTAATTTAGTTGTAAAACCGTTACCTGTTGTAAATGCTGTTGTTGCTTTAAAACAATGCGATATTGATAGTGATGCTGTTACCGATTTCAATTTAACGCAAGCAAACATTAAAATTTCGACTGATGTGACTTATGTTTACAGTTATCATAACTCACCGCTCGGCGCTCTAAACAATACAGATTTTGTTACAAACGAAATTGTATATAATGCTTCAAATGGATCACAGGTTTGGGCAAGAATTACCAATACATTTGGCTGTACTAGAACTGCCGAAGTCAATCTTGTAGTTTCTGCAACTACAATTCCTCAAACGTATACGTATACAATTCCTGCTTGTGATGATTATCTAAGTGCTTCGGATCCAGATAATGATGGTATCGATTATTTTGATTTAACATTGATTGAGCCATTGTTAACAGTGCAATTTCCGTCTGGACAATCTTATACGTATAGCTATTATCTTAATGAACCCGATGCAACTGCAGAACAAAACGCCATAGTTAATATCACTAATTTTAGAAATACCATTGCAAACAACCAAACAATTTGGGTTCGCATTGAAAGTAATTTATATGAATGTGCTGGGTTAGGTCCTTATTTACGATTGGTCGTAAATCCTTTACCTGATTTTGATTTGGGAGATGATATTATTCTGTGTATTGATCCTGTTACAGGAGTAGGTTCTCAAACAATAAATGCAACACCATCCTCGGCTGGAAGTTACTCCTATCAATGGACTCCTATAAATTCATTAGGAAATTCAGGACTATATAATGTTACTGCGGCAGGAACTTATGCTGTTGTTGTCACAAACTCTAGTACTGGATGTCAATTTACTGATTCTGTAAATGTTACCACATCGTCTGCACCGGCTAGTTTAAGTGTGATTTTAACAACGCCCGCATTTTCAAGCGGCTTGGCAACAATTGAGGCAATAGCAACCGGAGGATTTGGTATTTATGAATACAGTCTTAATGCTATCGATTGGCAATCTAGCCCAATATTTTCAGGGTTGGAAAACGGAAGTTATACCATTTATGCAAGAGATATTCAAGGTTGTGATTTACTAGTTTCTGATGCTATTCAGACGATTACGTATCCAAATTATTTCACGCCTAATGGTGATGGATATAATGACACATGGTTAATTCGATTGCCATCAGAATATAATGGATTAATTACTATTTATGATCGATATGGAAAATTGATTAAACAAATTAGTTCGTATGGTGCTGGATGGGATGGAACGTTTAATGGAATTACCTTACCTTCGACTGACTATTGGTTTAAAGTAGAATATACCGAGAATAACACGCGTAAAGAATTTAAATCTCATTTTAGCTTAAAACGATAATGATACCATCTGGCTCAATTAGTACTGTTATTGAAAACTCAGTTGCTACAATAACATTTTCTCATCCGGCAAGCAATTCTTTTCCGAGTGCATTATTGCAGCAATTAACCAACGAATTAAATACAGTAGACCAAAATCCTGATGTTGCTATTATAGTTCTTCAAAGTGAAGGAATTACTACATTTTGTGCAGGAGCTTCTTTTGATGAATTACTTTCGATAAACACTTTAGAAGAAGGTACAAAATTTTTTAGTGGATTTGCAAATGTAATTAATGCTATGCGAAATTGTTCCAAATTAATAATTGGAAGAATTCAAGGCAAAGCTGTAGGTGGTGGTGTAGGTTTAGCAGCAGCTTGTGATTATGTATTCGCTACTCAAAACAGTATGATTAAATTATCCGAAATCGCTGTTGGAATTGGTCCATTTGTGATTGAACCTGTTGTAAGTCGAAAAATTGGAAAAATGGCTTTTGCAGAAATGACTTTAAACCCAACAGAATGGAAATCTGCTAGCTGGGGCAAGGAAAATCATTTGTTTTCAGAAGTATTTCAATCTTTAGATGAATTAGATATTCGTTTAAATAATTTTACTTCCGAATTATCAGGGTATAATCAAAGTGCTTTAATCGAAATGAAAAAGGTACTTTGGGAAGGAACAGAAAACTGGGATCAATTATTATATGAAAGAGCTGCAATTTCAGGAAAATTAGCCTTGTCTGAAGAAACAAAACTGGCGCTTCAAAAATTTAAAAAATGATACGTTTTGCGATTGCTTTAACGCAAGTTAGTATTGAAGATAAAATAAAATCTGCTCCAAATGAAAATTTCTAAATAGGGGTTTTAATTGGTTTATTTGTTCCATTTATTGTCTTGATAGGAGTAGCCTATTTTTATATTATCGTGCTAAAAAGAAAAAAATATTGATAAATAATATACCTAATTATGTCAAAAATAAGAATAACCAAACAATTTAGTTTTGAAACGGGTCACGCATTATATGGCTACGACGGAAAATGTAAAAATGTGCACGGACATAGTTATAAACTTTCAGTTACAGTAATTGGATCTCCTATAAGCGATTCTGACAATGTAAAATATGGAATGGTGATTGATTTTGGAGATTTGAAAAAAATTGTAAAAGAACAAATTGTTGATGTTTTTGATCATGCAACTGTTTTCAATCAAAATACCCCACATGTTGAATTGGCACATGAATTAAAAACGAGAGGTCATCATGTAATTTTAGTAGATTATCAACCAACGAGTGAAAATATGGTAATTGATTTTTCTACTAAAATTAAAAATTTATTACCTGAGAACATTACATTACACTCGCTTAGATTACAAGAAACCGACACCTCATTTGCAGAATGGTTTTCAGAAGATAATAATTAATTAAAAAAGGCTTGCAAATTGCAAGCCTTTTTTAATTCTATTCTATAACAACAATTTACTTTTTAACTATCAAGAATTCACTTCTTCTGTTTTGAGCGTGTTGTTCTTCGGTGCAGGTATCGCAGGTAACTTTTGGTTCGCTTTCGCCAAATCCTTGTCCTGATATTCTTTCTTTTGAAATGCCTTTCGATACTAAATACTGAACCGTAGATTTTGCTCTTCTATCAGATAAGTTTAAGTTGTATCTATCACTTCCTCTTTGATCGGTATGTGATTTTGCAAAGATAACCATCGTTGGATATTCATTCATCACTTGAACTAACTTATCAAGCTCTGCTGCGCCTTCTTGCGTGATGTTACTCTTATCGTATTCAAAGTAAATGGGTTGTAAGATTACTTCTTTCTCGGTGATGATTGGCATAATTGGGGTTAATAATGCTTCAACCACTACTTCTCCTCCATCGGTTTTTGCTATTCCAAACACACCACTTTCATAACCTTGTTTAGATATTTGGAATGAATATACCGTATTACAATTTACTCCAAATGCTGCTTTTCCGTTTACTGCTGTTGTTTGATTGCCTACTGTTTTCTCTTTAGCGTCAACCAATACAACTTTTGCTTGTTCTATTATAGTTCCTGTTTTTGCATCTTTTACTACTGCGATAGCTTGTACTGCACAAACTGGATCTGCTTTATAAATGTCATCATTTCCTGTTCTATTGCTCGAGAAAAAACCTACTTTTTTGTTGGTATTATAGGTAAATGAAAAATCATCTTTCTCTGTATTTATTGGCGCACCAATATTGATTACTTCTGATGCTTTATTCAAATCGATTTTAAATACATCTAATCCGCCAAAACCTTCTTTTCCGTTTGATGAAAAATACAATATGTTGTCTTCGGTTATAAATGGAAAACTCTCATTTGCCTCTGTATTTATTTTTGACCCTAAGTTCTCTGGTTTTCCATACGTGTCACCATTGATAGTAACTTTCCAAACATCCTCTGCTCCAAATCCGCCTGGCATGTTTGATGAAAAATACAAGGTTTTTCCGTCTTTACTCAAACTTGGGTTTCTTACATCGTATGCAGCATTGTTAAATGGCAAAGGTTTGCTGTTGGTCCATTGACCCCCTTCGAAAGTCGCTTTATACAGGTAAATCTTTCCGAATTTTGATTTCTTAGCTTTGTCTTTCGTGTACTCTTTTTCATTGAAACTTTCGCTTCCATAATACATCGTTTTTCCATCGGCTGAAACACTCGCTGGTCCGTCGTGCCATTTGGTGTTTAGATTAGAAACAGCAACCGCTTCGCTAATGGTCCCATTGGAATTATACGTTGCTTTATACAAATCTAAATAAGGCTCTTCGTTCCAGTTGCTATTTCTTCTTGAAGTGTTTCTAGCACTTGAGAAATAAACCGAATTATCATTAGTAAGTACGGCACCAAAATCGGTCTTATCGCTACTAATATCTGATTTACTTACATCAAACAACTTAGTTTGTCCTTTTAGTGTAGGTAAATAGTTAGGATTACTGGTAAAGGCTTTGGCGCGTTGATCGTTTGGAACCATGCTTGCAAACTGTTTCATTTGTTTGTCTGATTCTGCATAATTGCCTTCCGATTTTAGCATTTGAGCATATTTATAATACGTCTCTGCGTCTTGTTTTTGCGCTACCGCTTTTGCATACCATTTAACTGCCTCTTTGGTGTTAAATATCGCATAGTAGCTATCGGCTAATTGTTTAAACACATAAGTGTCGCCTTTGCCGTTTTGGGTTAGTTTTAAATATTCGTTTGCAGCATCTACATACTCGTAGCGATCAAATAATTTATCTGCAACTTTTGTGTCTTTGTTTTGCGCACTAAGTAAACCACTTGCCATCACAAAACTCAATGTTAAATATATCTTTCTCATGTCGTTTTCGCTTTTAGGTTAAAAAAATCGTGGTGAACTGGATACTTTTCTCGGGAAATTCAAATCAAATAACAATACAATCTCGTGAGAGGATGGTGTAGTGACATTTAAATCCGAAACAATGTGATCATACGCATAGCCTAATTTTACATTAGGTGAAATGGCATAATTAATCATTGCACCAAAACTGTCTTCTAAACGATAGGTAATACCCGCTTCAAATTTCTGATTAAACAAAAAATTTGTCGATAAATCTAACGAAGTAGGCGCATTAAATGCCGATTTCATCATGAAAAAAGGTTTGAATTTAATGTTCTCAGAAACATCAAAAACATAGCCTCCTGTTACAAAATAATGAGAAACCTCTGAACCAAATTCACGACCATTAAAATCCAAATGTTTTGACTTCATCATATTTGGAACCGATAAAGCTAAATAATACTTATTAGTATAATAAAATAAACCACTTCCTAAATTAAAGTAACTATTACTCGTGTTTTCTGCAAATGCAGGGTCGTTCTGATCAGGTAAGGTATGGTTAATATCGGTAAACAAGCCTACTTGGTGTAAGGTCAATCCCGCTTTTAATCCAAAAGCTAGTTTATGTTCTCCTCCTAATTGTAACGTATAGGAAAAATCTCCATAAATGTTATTCTCCTCAACCGGACCAATCTTATCAGATATAACCGATAATCCTAATCCTACATTCTTACCCACTGGAGCGTGTCCTGAAAAAGTAGCCGTGGTAGGCGCATCCTCAATCTCAACCCACTGCTTGCGGTATAACATCCCAATGGATAAATTCTCCTTGCTACCAGCATATGCCGGGTTGATAACGTTCATATTATACATGTATTGCGTATAATGCGGATCTTGCTGGGCTTGTAAATCCATTGTTATGGAAAATACAACTAAAGCTACTAAATATAGTTTTTTCATTTTTAAAATTCTTATTTTATGATAGAAATTTATCTTTTAATGTTCTCTGTTTATGTAAACCCAACCTGTTTTAACTGGACTATCGTTAAATTCTACGACATAATAATAAGTTCCATCTGGAAGTTCATTACTGTTATCTGATTGTCCATGCCATTCATCAACATAATTTGATTTTGAATAAACTTTTGTACCATATCGGTTAAAAATTTCTACTTTTTTAACATTATATCCTCTTAAATCCCAGGTATCATTCAATCCATCACCATTAGGCGAAACTCCTTTTGGGATATCACAAGAAACTATTTCAGCATCACTAGAAAGTGTAAGTAATTTAGAACATAACCCATTTGTTATATTCACCAAATTAATTTCTACTATTACAGTTGTTGGATTAGTAATCGATATTATTCCAGTTCCTGAACCATTCAAGTTTAAAGTTTGATTAGCACCATTATTAATAGTATAACTTACTATTTCATTAGCGCCTCCAGAAACATTAAATATCATTTCTTCACCAATACAAAATGTATCAGATTGTGGAGTTATAGTTGGAGTGTTTGGAATTGGATTAACCACAACTGATGACGAATTTGTTAGTGATCTATTACAAGTTCCATCAAAAACATTAGTTAATTGAATGGTTTGATTGGCAGTAGCGTTTGTAATAGGAATTACACCAGTGCCTGTTGCATTTAAAGTGACATTTGTTGAAGTAGCTCCATTTAATGAATATGACACAGTTGCATTAGCAGTACCCGTAATAGTAAATATCGCATTTGATCCTGAACAAATAGGAGAATTTGATGTCAATGCCGTTACATTTGGCAAAGCTAAAACAGTAACATTTGCACTGTTTGTTAATGAAGTACTACATGCTCCATTATTAATTTGACTTAGAGTTACCGAAACGTTAGCTGTTGAATTAGACAAAGTTATTGTTCCTATTCCTGATCCGTTTAAAGTTGTAGTATTTGCTGTTCCTCCATTTACAGAATAAGTAACTGTGGCATTAGCTGAACCGTTAATTGTGAAAACAGCATTAGAACCAGAACAAATCGAAGTATTGGAAGTTAACGAAGTAACACTTGGAACAGGTCTAACATCTACAGTAGTTGTATTCGATAAAGTTGTAAAACATGAATTTAAACTCACATTGCTTAAAGCAATAACAACATTTGAAGATGGAGCAGTAATAGTAACTGTAGCTTGTCCAGAAGTTGGAATGGTTACAGTTTGATTTGAACCACCATTAATTGTATACGTTACAACCGATCCTGCAGTGCCATTTATTGTAAATACAGCATTAGAACCAGCGCATATTGGCGTGTTTGACGTTAAACTAGATACTAAAGGTATAATGTTTACAACTATTGTTTCTGTTAATGTTTCCACTCTTGAACAACCATTCAATGCAATTAAAGTTACATTCAATTGTTGATTATTTTGTGCATTTGAAACTGTTACAGTGCCAACTCCAGAAGAATTTAAAACTGTAGTGACAGCAGTTCCATTATTTAATGTATAAGTTACGGTTGCATTCGGTGTTCCATTAATTGTGAAAACAGCATTAGATCCAGAACAAATTGGTGTAGTTGTTGTAATAGATGTTACATCTGGGACAATTTTAACTTCTACCGTTGCAGAATTAGTTAATGTAACATTACAAGTAGTTAATGATACATTACTTAATGCAATTGTAACATTAGCAGATGGAGCCGTAATAGTAACTGTAGCTTGTCCTGAAGTTGGAATGGTCACAGTTTGATTTAAACCGCCATTAATTGTATACGTTACAACCGATCCTGCAGTGCCATTTATTGTAAATA
>CAMDQL010000012.1 GCA_945905915.1 Flavobacterium psychrophilum | reverse complement strand
AAAGCAACATATTCTCGTTCTGACGTTTTTTCAGCAAATTGCTTAGACAAATAAGCCATCGCATGTTCGGTTTTAGCAACAACCAACAAACCAGTTGTATCTTTATCAATACGATGGACTAAGCCCGGTCGTTCCGAACTATTCATTGGTAAATTTTCAAAATGAAACGCCAATGCATTGACTAATGTTCCTGAATAATTTCCATGACCTGGATGAACCACCATACCTGCTGGTTTATTGATGACCAACAATTGATCGTCTTCAAAGATTATATCTAACGGAATATTTTCTGGCGTGAGTAATTGCTCATAAGTAGGATGAGCCAAAACTAAACGTACAATATCGCCAGCTTTTACTTTATAATTTGACTTTACCGCAACATCATTTACTAAAATGGAACCCGATTCTGCCGCTTGTTGAATTTTATTTCGCGTAGTGTTTTCAATCAAATTCATCAAAAATTTATCCACTCGCAAAGAAGATTGTCCTTTTGCTGCTTCAAAACGATGGTGTTCAAATAATTCGTCATCTAACTCGTTTTCCGCTTTATATTCCGCCATTATTCTCTTTAAATTCAACTGGTTTTACATCCTCAGGATTGTCCACAGGAGCTAAAGTATCGGTTGGTTCCTCTGAACTAAATGTTTCTTCATTAAATACTTCTTTTCCGTCACCCAACACAAAATCTAATGTCGAATTTTTCTTTACAATATCACCTGCTCTCAAACGTCTTCCGTTTTGATAAATTTGCAAAACGACATCTTTTGCAATGTGTGGTTTATAGGATATTTTACCTTCTTTTAAGGTTAATGATTTTATAGTTGCTAAAATTTGTCGATAGGTTTTATCTTTAAATTCAGGAATTTCAATATTTGTAAATTCACCAGCATTTAATTTTACATATATTTTTCGACCGTCCTTAACTAAACTTCCTGCTTTTGGATCTTGTTCTAAAATGGTAAAGGGTGGAAATTCAGGATTAAAATCGACAGTATCCAATAAAAACACTTCTAAATCAATATCATTAAGCTTTTCTTCTGCAATTTCTAGTTTCATTTTAGATAAATCAGGCACTTTAATTTCTTGGCCATGATTTGTTCTAAAATCTAAAAATAAAATCAACAAAAATGTAAAAGCCGCAACAATAGCAGCCGCAATGAATGCTTGAAGAAAAAAGGTTTTACTGGTGATATATTTAAACAAACTCATACAATAAAGATATTTTAGCAAAGATATAAAAATTGAAAACATTATAGGATTCAATTTACTTTGTTTTACATTAAAAATTAAAAGAATAAATCCTTTGAAATATATTTACTAAATTCTAAAGAAATAATGTAATTTTGTTATACCAAAACAAGAAAAAGCAGATGAAAAACGTGGCCATCGTAATGGGAGGTTATTCCAGCGAATATAAAATATCACTCACGAGTGGTAATGTTGTATTCAATAATTTGAATCGCACTAACTATAATCCGTATCGCATTCATATTTTCAAAGAAAAATGGGTGTATGTAGATGAAAATGATAGCGAATTCCCAATTGACAAGAACGATTTTTCAGTAATTGTAAATGGTTCAAAAATTAATTTTGATGTCGTTTTTAATGCGATTCACGGAACACCTGGTGAAGACGGTTTGTTGCAAGCTTATTTCGAATTATTAAATATTCCTCAAACATCTTGTGATTATTATCAAGCAGCGTTAACATTCAACAAACGAGATATGTTATCGGTTTTAAAACCTTACGGAATTAAAACAGCGGAATCTTTTTATTTGAATTTAGGAGACGAAATTAACGTTGATACTATTTTGTCGAAAGTAGGCTTACCTTGTTTTGTAAAGCCAAATAAATCGGGTTCAAGCTTCGGGATTTCGAAAGTTAAAACTAGAGAAGAATTCCTTCCTGCGATTGAAAATGCTTACAAAGAAGACGACGAAATCATCATAGAAAGTTTCTTAGACGGAACAGAAGTTTCAGTTGGTGTTATTAATTACAAAGGAACGGTTACCGTTTTACCAATTACCGAAATCGTATCGGAAAACGACTTTTTTGATTACGAAGCCAAATATTTGGGAAAATCTAAAGAGATTACACCCGCACGAATTTCAGACGAATTGAAAGTTAAAATTGAAGCGGTTGCTAAAAAAGCTTACGAAGTACTGAAAATGAAAGGTTTTTCGAGAAGCGAATTCATTATCGTAAACAACGAGCCATACATGTTAGAAATGAACACGATTCCAGGCTTAACAACCGAAAGTATTTTGCCACAACAAGCTCGCGAAGCTGGAATTTCGTTACCTGAATTGTTTGAAAACGCTATTGAATTGGCTTTAAAGAAATAATTATGAAAAAAGCAATATTTCCAGGTTCTTTTGACCCAATTACCAACGGTCATTTTGATATTATCAAAAGAGGTGTTTCTTTATTTGATGAAGTAATTGTCGCTATTGGTGTGAATGCTGAAAAAAAGTATTTGTTTTCCTTAGAAGAACGCAAACGCTTTATCGAAGAGGCTTTCAAAGACGAACCTAAAGTTAGAGTCATCTCCTACTCGGGTTTAACTATCGATTTGTGTAAAAATGAAAATGCTGAATTCATTTTACGCGGACTAAGAAATCCAGCCGATTTTGAATTTGAAAAAGCCATTGCTCATACAAACCGAGTGATGTCAAAAATTGAAACTGTTTTCTTGCTAACCGCTGCTCGAACTTCTTTTATTTCCTCAAGTATAGTGCGTGATGTATTACGAAATGGTGGCGATATTTCACAATTAGTTCCTGAATCGGTTTTAAATAAGAAATAATTCTAACACGAATTTCACTAATTTTCACTAATTCATTTGTGCCAATTCGCGAAATTTGTGTTTTTAATTTTCAAACACAATCAACTTCTCTTTAATTACTAAATTCGAAAAGTGAAATTCATTTTTTATCCATTCTAAGGTTTTGGGTTGGTATATAAACACATGCGTAAAATCATCTTTGTAATACCAATTTTCAAAGGGTTTTTGGTTAGTATAAACCTCTGTTTTGCAATATAATTTCCCTTTCGGAAGTAATAAGCTTTTCAATAATTCAAATTCTTGATACGGATGATGAAAATGCTCCATTACTTCGCAACAGGAAACGTAATTGTATTTTTGGTTCAAAAGTGAAGGTTCATTTGCAAAAAACAAATCGTAATTCTGCACTTGAAAACCTTTATCGGTTAACATTTTAGCTATTACTGGACCAGTTCCTGAACCGAAATCCAAACCTTTAGCATCTGAAGAAAAATCGTGTAAAATAGCCTCCACTATTGGTGAAACAAAAGCTTGATAACGCTCGTCAAAAACATCATTATTGTGCTTTTCGTAATGTGATTTTTCTTCTTCAGCGGTTAAAAAAGTGTGTTTAGGTCTGAAAATGCCTTCGCAATTATTGCATTTATAAAACAAATGCTTTGGCTTATCGCAAAATAACGTTGCAGTAGAATTACATAATGGGCAATTATTCGTATTCATTTACTCCTCCTCTTTCTTAATCACTTTTCTCGCAACCTCAATTTTATATTTCTTCCCCTTCATTTTCTCCTCTTTGATGTTTTGCAATAAGGATTTTACTTTTGGATATTTCACCGCTACAAAGGAAATAAAATCTTTGACTTCGATTAATCCAATGTCGTCTTTTTCCAACTTTCCTTTTTGCGAAAAGAAACCTACAATGTCAATTTTATTCAACTTGTTTTTCTTTCCTCCGCTGATGTAAAGCGTTTGATATAAAGGTGCTTTTGGTAATGATTTCGCATTGGAAACATCTAATCTTCGTTTGCCATAATCAAAATAATCAGATTTTTTTTCGGTTTCATGAATCAACACATAAGCGGTTCCAGTTGCCAACATACGTGCGGTTCTTCCGTTTCTGTGAGTAAATTCGTCTTCTTTTGCAGGTAAATGGTAATGAATTACGTGTTTCATTTCAGGAATATCCAAACCTCTCGCACCTAAATCGGTCGTAATCAAATAGGAAACACTTCCATTTCTGAACTGAATCAAAGCGCGTTCGCGTTCGTCTTGGTCTAATCCGCCATGATAATAAGTCGAAATAATTCCTTTTTGAGTTAACATTTCGTGAATGCGTTCTACCGCTTCTCTATGGTTGCAAAAAATAATCGCAGCTTCTGAGTTTAATGAGCAAATCAACTGAAACAACGAATCAATTTTATCTTTGGATTTCGAAAACACGATGCGAACATCTAAATTATCGTTCTGTTTTTGGTTCGGAATAAAATCAATTACTTTCGGATCAATTACTTTAGTATATTTCGGAATTTCCACACCCGAAGTCGCAGAAACTAAAATTCGCTTGTTGGCTCTAGTGATTTTTCCAATAATGTATGACATTTCCTCATGATAACCCAATTGTAATGATTTGTCAAACTCGTCTAAAACATACGTTTTAATATTATCGGTAGCAAAACTTCCTCGGTCTAAATGATCGGCAATTCTTCCTGGTGTCCCAATTAAAAGCGCTGGAGGGTTACTCAAATTATTGATTTCGATATCAATTGAATGGCCACCATAACACATATTGACTTTATAATGCGTGCCCATTTTTTTCCAAACTTGTTCAATTTGCAAACCTAATTCGCGCGAAGGCACTAAAATTATACATTGCACGCCTTTTACATCTTCTTCTAATAATTGAAAAATGGGTAATAAAAAAGCTAAGGTTTTACCCGAACCTGTTGGCGAAAGCAATAAAATATTATCTTCATTCAAAATAGCATGTTGTGCTACTTCTTGCATTTTATTTAAACTTTGAATACCAAGATTCAATAGTACATTGTTGGAATACGGATTTTGACTCATGCGGCAAAGATAAAGCCAATTTTGAATTAAAAATTAAGAATTAAAAAATATGCTAAAAAGATTCATTATTTTTGAAACTCAAATACTATTATGCTATGCGTTTTTTAACTATAAGTTTACTTTTCTTTTCAATTTTTGTTTTTTCACAAAACGATTTATCCACGCCTTTTGAGCGAGGCAATGGCAATCAATCCACTACTTATGAAGAATGTATTTCATTTTATGAACAATTAGACGAACGTTTTGTAAATATCCAAATGATTTATAAAGGTACCACTGATAGCGGAAAACCTTTGCATTTAGTGCTTTTTTCAAGCGAAGGTAAATTTGATTTTGATGACTATTTTACTAAAAACAAAGCCGTAATTTTAATCAACAACGGAATTCACGCAGGTGAACCCGACGGCATTGACGCTACCATGATGTTAATGCGTGATTTAGCCATGGGAAAAATTAAAACGGCTAAAAATACTTTAATTGCGGCTATTCCAGTGTATAATGTAGGTGGTATATTGAATCGAAATTCGCATTCAAGAGCCAATCAAAACGGTCCTGAAGAATATGGTTTCAGAGGAAATGGGCGCAATTATGATTTGAATCGCGATTTTATTAAATCGGACACTAAAAATTCAAGAAGTTTTCAAAAGTTATTTACTGAATTGAATCCCGATATTTTCTTAGATAATCACGTTTCAAATGGTGCGGATTATCAATATACGTTTACTTGCATTGCAACCCAACATGAACGCTTGGGAAACAAATTGGGCAATTATTTCATCAACGAATTATATCCTTCGGTGGTAAAAGACATGAACAAAAAGAACATCGATGTGGTGCCTTATGTGAATATTCACGGCGATATGCCTGACAAAGGTTTCGAACAATTTACCGATACGCCACGATATGCCACAGGTTATACCACTTTGTTTCATACTTTAGGATTTGTTCCTGAAACACACATGTTGAAAGTGTATGAAGAACGCGTCAAAGTGACTTATGAATTTATGGTGAGCACGATTAATTTCGCTAATGCAAATTGGCAAAAAATCAAGCAAATGCGTAAAGATGCTTTGAATGAATATCAAGTTGGGATGCAATATCCGATGGATTGGGCGATTGATTCAACGAAAGTGTCTTATATTGATTTTAAAGGCTATCAAGGTGGTTACAAGCCAAGTGATATTTCAGGAAAAGACCGATTGTTTTATGATAAAAGTAAACCGTTTACCAAGAAAATTCCGTTTTATGGCAATTTTAAACCTACAAAATTCGTAAACATTCCAAAAGCGTATATTATTCCACAATCGCAATGGCACGTATTAGATTTGTTGGAATTAAACAACATCAATGCGCATCGTCTTCAAAAAGACACCATTATTGAAGTAGAATCGTATAAAATTGAAAGTTATCAAACGTCTAAATCGCCTTATGAAGGGCATTACGGACATTACAATACGAAAGTATCCAAATCATCTCAAAAAGTGAAATTTTTTATGGGCGATTATGTATTTTACACAAATCAACCGGGAGTGAAATATTTAGTTGAAACATTAGAACCAGAAGCGGTGGACAGTTATTTCAATTGGAACTTCTTTGATCCTATTTTACAACAAAAAGAAGGCTATTCAAGTTACGTTTTTGAAGATTTAGCGAAAGAATTCTTAGACAAAAACCCTAAAATAAAAGCCGAATTAGAACAAAAGAAACAAAACGACAAAGCTTTCGCTGAAAACGGTGCGGCACAATTGGATTGGGTGTATAGACAATCGCCTTATTATGAAAAGGCGTATTTGCAATATCCGGTTTACAGGATAAGGTAATTTTAAACACGAATTTCACTAATTATCACTAACTAAATTTGTGAAAATTAGTGAAATTCGTGTTGATTCCTAAACCACTTTCTCTGTTTCAAACAACAACTTAATATTCTCGTAGGAATTTTCCAATAACATCGGAATATTCTTTGGGTTCACCCACTCTACTTTCTCGATGCCTTCTTCGGCTTGACCTTGAGGATTTCCTTCGTATTTGGTTTGCATTTCAAACCATTGGGTAATTTTTAATTTGTAACGACCGTTTCGCTTAAAAATATGATAGGTTTTTTGCAGTTTTTCGGTAATGACTAAACCGGTAACGCCCGTTTCTTCTTCTACTTCTCTAATGGCGGTTTCTTCAATGGTTTCGTTTTTTTCCATGCCGCCTTTTGCCAAATCCCATTTTCCGTTTCTGAAAATAAAAAGTACGTCTCCATTTGCATTATAAACCAATCCACCACCTGCTTTTTCAACAGGTAATTTGGCACGAAGCGTTTTCATAATTAATTTCTCATCTGGATGATATAGAAACGCTTTCTGAATTTTATGCTGAAATATTTTAACGATCAACTTCTTGATATCAACACTTTCTAATAAAAAAAGTTTGAAATCGGTTTCTTTTTGAACCTGATTTGTCAAAAAAAGTGGCTTATCGTTCACAAAAACTTTATACATTTGCAATATGATTTTTAATAACAACACAGCACAACAAACAGCCGAATTGCTTTTACAAATAAACGCAATTAAATTAAATTCCAAAAATCCTTTTACATGGGCTTCTGGCTGGAAGTCTCCAATTTATTGTGATAACCGCATAATCCTTTCATTTCCAGCGGTTAGGAATTACATTCGTGATGAATTTGCAAAACAAATTGAAGAGAAATTTGGCAAGCCCGATGTTATTGCAGGCGTTGCAACAGGCGCTATTGGCATCGGAATTTTAGTTGCCGAAGCAATGGGATTGCCTTTTGTATACGTTCGACCTGAACCAAAAAAACACGGAAGACAAAACCAAGTGGAAGGCTTTTTACAAAAAGGACAAAATGTAGTTGTGGTTGAAGATTTGATTTCGACTGGAGGAAGTAGTTTATTAGCTGTTGAAGCGTTGCGCAACGAAGGCGCTAATATCAAAGGAATGGCAGCGATTTTTACCTATGGTTTTCAAGTTTCAAAGGAACGTTTTGAGGCCGCTAATTTGGATGTTTACACGCTTAGTAATTACGAAAATTTATTAGAGAAAGCAGTTGACAAACAATATGTTTCAGAAAACGAACTAGAAACATTAAGCGCTTGGAACGCAAATCCAGCTGAGTGGAACGCAGAAATATAGTTGGGAGTTAGAAGTAGGAAGTTGGGAGAATAAATTGCTTCTAAACTACATCCTTTTAAACCCTTAACCTTTTAAACTTATAAATAAAAAAATATGAACTTAGAAAGTCCAAAAGTAAACGTAGCAAAATCGGCTGAATATTTATTCAATGCTTTGAACGACGTTAAGAATTTTGAAAAATTAATGCCTGAAAATATTGCAAAATTTGAAGTAATCGATGAAAATTGCTTTGAATTCGGATTAAAAGGAATGCCAGAAATTAAATTGGTAAAAAAAGGCGGAACTCCAAATTCGCAAATCGTTTTAGGAGCAGCTTCAAGTAAATTACCTTTTACTTTAACCGCAAACTTAACCGAAGTAAACGATTCAACAGATGTACAATTAGCGTTTGAAGGCGAGTTTAATCCAATGATGGCGATGATGATTAAAGGGCCTATAACAAAATTTATTGAAACTTTGGCTGAAAATATGGGGAAATTGTAATTCTGTATTTTAAATAAAAATGAAAGTCCGTTTAAAAACGGACTTTTTTTATGTAGTTTTCAAAGCTTCCACCAACAAATCAATATCTTCTTTCGTATTGAAATGACTGAATGAAATGCGTACACTTGGTTTTATGACTTCTTCTGGCGATAAAAATTCGGCTAAAACGTGGGATGGTTTTACACTTCCACTTTGACAAGCACTTCCACGAGAAACGGCAATTCCTTTCATATCTAAAGTAAATAGCAACATTGAAGTCTTTTCTTCCGATAAAGGTAATTGGACATTCAAAAGGTTATAAAACGTGTTTTCTCCGTTGATTTTGACTGCTGGAAATACTTTTTTTAATTCCGAAAAACAATAGTTTTTTATGTCAGAAATATAATTGATGTCATTTTCTAGATTCGCGTAAGCTAATTCAAAGGCTTTTGCCATTCCTACCACTTGATGAACTGGTTCGGTTCCGGCACGCATTCCTTTTTCTTGTTCGCCCCCAAAAATCATTGGTTGTAACATCGAATTCTTTTTCAAAAAAGCAAACCCAATTCCTTTTGGACCATGAAATTTATGTGCAGAAGCTACTAAAAAATCGATTCCCAACTCTTGTACATCTAAATTCATTTTTCCAATAGATTGCACCGTATCACAATGAAAAAGTGCGTTTGCATATTGGCACAAATCAGAAACGCGTTTAATGTCTAAAATCGTTCCTATTTCATTATTTACATGAATTAACGAAACTAAAGTAGGAACATCTGAAGGTATTTTCGCTGCTAAATCTTGGTAATCGATATTTCCATTTGGTAAAATCGCAATGTATTCAACTTGAATTCCGAATTCCTTTGCTAAATGTTCGACCGTGTGCAACGTAGCGTGATGCTCAATTTTAGTTGTTATAATGCGTTGAATTCCCAAATCTTTCACAGCGCTGGTCAAAATCCAGTTCGTTGCTTCAGTGGCAGTTGACGTGAAAATAATTTCAGAAGCTTGTGCATTTAATAATTTAGCAATGGATTTTCGAGCCGATTCTAACAAAGTCTTAGCGCTTCGACCAAAACTGTGCGTAGAAGATGGATTTCCAAAATCATTTTGAAGTACATCCATCATAACCGAAATAACTTCAGGATGAATGGCTGTAGTTGCGGCATTATCTAAATACACTTTTCTCATTTGTGTCTTTTAATTGTTTTTCATTGTCAAATGTAATTCGCAAATAAAATTTCTTGAAATATCAAAAAATGATAAGTACTCATTTCAACTGCAAAGATACAAATCATTTTATTTTAGAAACTTTAAAAATGAATTACGTTTAAAATACCATACTTTAGTTAAATAATAAATTAAAACCGCTATTTTTGCTTTTTGATTTAATAGAAAAACACACTTATACCTATGAAAAAATTATTGTTTTTAATTACTTCTATTCTTTTATTACAAGCTTGTGACGATGGAGATATAACATTAAAATCGTTTAATTTTGAAACTGCAACCGTTCAAAGTTGCACCTCTAGTAACTTGGTTTTTAAAATTAAAGAAAATGAATTATTGCTTTTAAATATTCCTGCTACTAGTTTTGCAAATGAAGAAACACCAGATGGCAGTCCTAGAATTGTGACAGTAAATAGCACCAATAAAATAATTTATCGAATCTATTCAGGTAATTTAAACACTACTAGCATTTGTAGCATACTTCCGCCTGCAACTCCTGTTGTAACGAATGAGTGGAACGCTTCTGGAGGAACCATTGAAATAATTACCGATAAATTATTTGCTGCCGATGGCATAACCGTAACTGGTTATACTCATAACATTCGTTTTGTAAACGTAAATTTTTCAAGTACGGAAAATTCGTTTAGTTTTACTTCTTATAATTTTGGAAATTACAGAACGAGTTTATAATTATATTTTCAATAATCAATTCGCATTTTGTTTGATGTAGACTTCTGTTGCACCTAATCCATATTTTTGATAGTTTGCGTCTTGGAACGAAATAGTATCATAACGCCCTAATAAAAAATCTAAATCCGCTTTCAAAACTCCTTCACCAACACCGTGAATAAATACAAGTTTTGGCATTCTATTTTTTATTGCAAAATCGAGTTGTCGTTTTGCTGTTTCAAGTTGTAATGTCAAAATATCATAGTTGCTCATGCCACGTTTTGAAGGTACTAATTTTTCAATGTGCAAATCAACTTCTAACACAAATTCTTCCTTGCGAGATTTCTTTTCTTTACCAAAACTTTGTTTTTTTGGAAGTTCTTTATCTTTCAATACCGAACTTAAACTTTGACTTGAAAAAAAACCATTTAAATCATTGGAATTGTGTATTTTAACTAATTCGTTGACAAAAAATGTCATCATAAAACCGTCGTTAGTTTCAACAGAAATAACTTCGTTTTTTATTGCAACCACTCTTCCTGAAATTGCTTCATCTAAAACCTCAACCTTATCACCTATTTCAAATTTCTGTATCATTTTCATCCTCGTTTTTAGAAGGTATTCTTTTCATTAATCTGTATAATCCATACATAAAAACAGCCATTGCACTAATCATAATATATTTATTAGGATTAGATTTTGATTGCTCAACTAACGCTAATATTCCGAAAGCAACAATTAATAGTAACGATATAATCTGTTTCATTCTTTTCATAATTAATAAATCAAAAGTACTCTTTTTTTAGAATAACTTTCATACTATCTACCCAATTTTGAATTGATTTTATCTTAAATAAAATCAATAACAACTCATTAACAAATTATTTACAGTTTCATTTTAAAGTTTGGCACGGCAATTGAAAATAACTAAACAAGCAACCTTTTTAGAAACGAGTTTTAAAATGGAGTTGTTAGTTTAATCTTTAAATATTTGTATCATGAAATCGAAGATTCACGAATTCCGAAAACTAAATCTGTACTTCATGAGTAAAAAAATTACACTTTTAGTAGTAGCCAGTATCCTTCTGGTAGGAAGTATGGCTTATGCGTCAGAAAACCCTGTTTTTTCTGACAACACAAATAGAAGAGGTTTTTACATTGATTATAGAGATGCCGAACCTATCATTTTTAAAGAACGTGGGATTGAATTTATGTTGTTTCCTAATGGCGAATTTGATTTCAACACTAGACCAACGAGACCAAGAATGAGTAATGCCTATGGTTCTCCAAGAGGAGTGTATTATGGAACTTCAGAAAGAGGTGTTAGAATTGAGCACGATAATTTTGGTAGAGTAAGACGTGTTGGAAATGTTTACATCAATTATGATGTTTATGGAAAAGTAAAACGCATAGGAACAATATACATTAGCTACAACAGTTTTGCTGTAACAAGAATTGGAAACATGCGAATTATTTATGACCGAAGAGGACGTATAGTAAATGTATTTGGGTTTATAAACTATGCAAACAACGGTTATGTTTACAATCCTAGAGGAATTCATTATTCTGGAGGAAACGGCGGCTACGGCTACGGAAATGATTATGAAGATGATTATGGAAACGATGAGGACTATAATTACTTCAAAAAAGACGGCTCTAAAGCCAAGATGACTGAAGAAGATGTAAACGAAATCAAAAGAGAAAAGTTAGAAATTAAAAAAGATAAATAGTTGGTTGGTTAGTTTGTTTTTAAATCCTGTGGATTCTGGGAAGATGAAGCAGGATTTTTTATGTTCAAGTACAAAGTCAAATTCAAAAATAAAATTCAAAAAAATCACTTATCTGAACTTTTAAACTTATTTAAACACATAGATTCATAGCTATACATTGCGAGTAATTTTAGACGTTTCACTTTACACAGTTAACATAGAAAACAAAACTTATATCTTATATATTTAAAAATTTTGCGCCTTAGCGTCTTTGCGAGCAATTATTATTTAAATACTTTCTTAAAAAAAGAAGTTATCACAAAATTAATATCGGAAGATATGTTTAAATAATAGCTTAATCCCAAATAGAAAATAGACACTAAAACCGATTTTAGTACAATATTTACAAAAGGATTAAAATTAAAATCCCAATAATAAAAAACCAAAAAACTAACAACAAGAATTACTAAAGAAAGTACTGTTTTAATGGTAAATGGAAATAATTTCATTTTTAAAACAACAAAAAGCAACTTTGCTAAGCTGTATAATGTAATTGCAATTAACGTAGCTAATGCAGCTCCATTTAAACCGAAATTAGGAATAAAATACATATTTAATAACACTATAAGCACCACCAATAGTAACCCTAGTATTAAAACTGTTCGGTAGTATTTTGAATTGAAGATAATTGCATTGTTATTTCCTAAAATTAAATCAAAATACTTTGACAACCCAATCGCAAAAACAACAAATAAACCTTGAGTATATTCAACTGGTAACATTAAGTATAATTGATTAATATTCACTAAAATTCCAAGCAAAATCAGACCGCCAACAACTTGCAAAGTAATTGAAGATTTTTTATACAAATCGTTTAATTCTTGCCATTTATTTTCGCTCATCAACTTTGCTGTTATCGGATAAGTGATTTGGTGCATGGCTCTGCTAGGAACAGAAATTACCATTGCTATAAAAATGGCTACCGAATAAAAAGCAATATTATCAATCTGCATATAATGCTTAATCATGTACTTATCAATATCCAACAACATATTGGCTATACTTGCCGATAAAATAATAAAAACCGTGTAGGTTAAAATAGCTTTGCTTTGTTTTGGAATTTTGAAATGTAAAACGATTTTTTTGACTTTATTGGCATAAAAAACAATCAGCATAAGGCTAATTCCATATACCAAAACCAGTGAATAAATAAAATCGGATGGGGTAATGTATTTAAAATAGACGCCAAAAAGCAAAATGGTTATCAAAATTCTAACGAAAACTTCTTTTACAAAACTTCCAAAAACTGATTTCATGTGCGCTCGCAACCATGCATAGAAAATTTCAAAATAGCCCATAAAAATTCCAATAATTGGAATGACCCAAACAAATGAATTGATAATTGGGTTTTCTTGAGATTCATAAGCTGCAATGGTATCATAAAACACGTAAAACAAAACCATTAATGGGGTAATAAAAAACAAAGGAACCAGTAACATATAAGTCATGTAACTATTTAACTCTTGTTCTGTTTTATTGTTTTCATTAAAAAATTTGATCAATGTATTTTGAATTCCAAAAGACATAATAGGATACAAAATATTAGCTGCTGATAACACATAACCCGTTAATCCGAAATACTCTTTTCCTAAAAAGTAGGGATACATAAACAAGATATTCAACGCACCAATTCCAAACCCTAAAAAAGTTGTGATTGTGTTTCTAATTGATTGTTTGATGACGATTCCCATTTATAAAGTATGAATTTAGAATTTAGAATTCAGAAGTTTTGACAACTTCTCGGTCAATGATTTTCTGCTGTATTGTTGCAAACCTACTGGATTTACTTTCAAATTATTTTGTTGAAACTCCTCGAAACAAGTTGAAATTTGTTTTTTCAGAGTGTCAAACTCATTGTATTTAAAAAACGTTCCGGTATTGGTTTCTTTTATAATTTGAGCAAAATCTGCGTTTTCTGGTCCGATGGCGATAATTGGGCGTTCCGAAACCATATATTCAAACAATTTGCCAGGAATAATACACTTAGTTTCCTCTGAATCAATTTCGATAAGCAACAAAACTTGCGAACTGCGTTGTTCAATTATTGCTTCATTATGCGGCATATATCCAAGAAGATTAACGTGGTTTTCCAACTTAAATTCTTTAATCGACTGCAGTACCTCAGCACTCACCGCGCCTATTAACTTTAACTGAAATTGCTGATTGAATTCCGAATTTTCTTCACTCAATTCTTGTAAGGCTTTCCATAAAATTTGTGGATTTCGTGCCGACAAAAATGATCCAATATGTGCTAAAGTAAATTTCTCGTCCAATGATTTTTTACTCACTTGCTCCACATCATAGCCATTTGTAATTACTTCGATAGGTTTTGATGTAATAGCTTCAAATTCAGCTTTTGTGGTAGGTGAAGTAACGATGAGTTGGTCACATGTATTCATAACCTCTTTCTCTAACGCCTTATGTTTATTGGTAGCCCAAGAACTCAATTTTAATTGTTTATGATAACCGATGGTTGTCCAAGGATCACGAAAATCGGCCAACCAAGTTATATTTAGCTCTTTTTTCAATTGCAAACCTATCAAATGCAAACTATGTGGCGGACCAGTAGTAATTATGGTATCGATTTGATGTTCTTTCAGATATTTTTTTAAAAACGTAACCGAAGGCTTAATCCAAAATACACGTGCATCAGGAATAAAAACGTTGCCACGAATCCAAAGCATAGCTTTTTCTACAAACGATTGCTTTTTTTGATTCGGAATGATACCTGAACTGATTTTTTTAGTCTTATTTTTTGAAAAAACCGAAGCCAATCCGTAAGGTTCAAAAATAGGTTGTTTGATGATTATTGCTTTTTCTGAAACTTCGCTAACTAATTTTTCATCAAGCAAAGGATACGTTGGATTTTCTGGTATATAAACGTGCGGTTCAATATTAAAATCGGGTAAATATTTGACAAATTTTAACCAACGCTGCACACCCGGACCTCCTGCTGGTGGCCAGTAATACGATATGATGAGTATTTTTTTTGTTGGTTTCAATATCAAGTTCAATTACAAATTCAAGTTCAAAAATCAAAAATCGTTAATCATCAATCTTAAATCTTCTTTTTTCTCTCCAAATAAATTCCTACTCCAATTAGTAAAAGCATTCCGATAGAACTGATTAAAGCAATGGTGCTTCCTGTTTTTACTACTTGAGGCTCAAATTTGAATTCGATAGTGTGTTTTCCTGCTGGAATTTTTAAACCACGTAATACATAATTTACACGATGTATTTTAGTTTCATTTCCATCAATAGTAGCTTTCCAACCGTTTTCATAATAGTTTTCAGAAAATACTGCAAATCCATATTTAGAATTTTCTGATGAATAAATTAAATGATTTGGTTTGTGTAATTTTAATTTAATTGAAGCTGTTGAATCTTTTGAACTAATAAATCCACCTTTAAAATATTTTCCATTATCTTCAAATGAATCAACAACCGCCTCATTAGTTACATCTAAACTATTTAAAGCTTTAATTTCTTCATCAGCAGATTTGACTACCTTTATTTTTGAAACAAACCATGCATTGCCATTAGCAAATGGATTTGTAATTGGCACATCACCTTGACCTGTCGGCACAATCACATATTTTACATTTAACATATCCAAAACCGGATTACTTTTTGTAAAACTTAGTGTTTGAAAATCGATTGAACTTCCTAATTCATTGATGTTTTTCTCCACATTATAATCAAACAATTGATCAAAACGTCGAGGTCTTACGGCACTATAACCACCCACTGATTTATGGAAATAAGATGTTCTAGCTTGCATTCTACCTTGAATTTCGTAAACTCTATAATTTGAAGTATCTTTTAAAATGAGGTTATCGACTTCAGTAGGCTCAAATGGCATATCTACTTCGCGAGCAGATTTAAATTGGTCTGGATTGTTATACACATAACGTTTATCGACCATAAATAAATCGGCTACCATGAAAAATCCTACTACAATGATAGTCGTTGTAGCCCCTAATTTATTTTTAATGTACAACCAAAGCGCCACAGCAGCAACGGTTATTAATAATCCCGAACGCAACAAATCACTGGTATAAAAATTCATTCGATCTTCTTTAAGCGCTTTGATGAAATTGATTCCGAATGATTTATCCTGACTTTCGCCAAACATTTGCATCAATTGTTCGTCCATCGCACCTGAAAAATTAAAGGCGCCTTTTAACAAAAACAAAGCAACTATTAAACCTAAACTTGTTGCAGTAGCTTTCCATAAACTTGTCCATTGTTTATCCTTGTCATTTGAGAAAAACGATTGTAAACCCATGATCGCTAATACCGGAATACATAATTCTAAGACTACTTGAATGGAAGAAACGGCTCTAAATTTATCATATAAAGGAACAAAATCGATAAAAAATCGGGTTAAACCATCAAAATTTTTACCCCATGAAAGTACTAATGATAAAATGGCTCCCGCTAAAAAAACATATTTTATTTTACGTTGATCGTGAAATAAACCCAATACGGCTAAGAAGAAAACTATAGCTCCAATATAAGCCGGCGCAGCAACAATAGGCTGATCGCCCCAATAGGTTTTACCATAATATTCAACGGTTTGTAGCCCTTCGGCAGGTGTGGCACCATAATTTAACAAAAATGAATATAATGCCGAATCTTCACCTAATGTTTCGCTATTTCCACCTCCAAAAAGTCGAGGTGCAATTAAATTAAAACTTTCAGCTATTCCATAACTATATTCAGTAATATAATCATGGTCCATTGCTGAATTAGTTGTATTTTTTGATCCATCAGGTTTAAAAGTTAGTTCGCTTTTTCCTCGGATACTAAAATCGGTATATTCAGCTGTAGCCAATAAATTTGTAGCGTTTGCTCCAATGGCTATAATTCCGGCTGCTGCAAAAACGCCAACTGTTTTACCTAATGCTGCATATTCCTTATTTTTAATTGCAATAACAACATAATAAATAGCCATTATCAGTAATAAAAACAACAAATAATAGGTCATTTGAAAGTGATTGGCATTAATTTCTAATGCTGCCGCAACCATAGTTAATAAGCCTCCAACTATGTACCTTCGTTGGAAAACTAATAAAACACCAGCTACCACCATAGGCATATAGGCTATTGCGTGTGCTTTAGCATTGTGACCAACACCTAAAATAATAATCAAATAGGTAGACAATCCAAAGGCTAAAGCACCAAAGAAGGCTTTCAATGGATCTACTTTCAACACCATTAACAACACATAAAACCCTAAGAAATAAAGAAATAGATAATCGGCGGGTCTAGGTAAAAAACGTAATAAATCATCTAAAGTGCCAATAGCATCATTTGGATAATTAGCCCCTAATTGATACGTTGGCATTCCGCCAAATGCACTATTCGTCCAAAACGGTTCTTCATTTGATTCTGTTCTAAAATCATTTTGCTCCTTTGCCATTCCGGTATATTGAACGATATCGGATTGAAAAATTTTATTTCCTTGTAAGACCGGATAAAAATAGATGAGGGACACTAAAACAAATCCGATAAGCACTAGTAAATGAGGAACAATTTTATTGATTTTTTTCATGATATTGTAATAAAAATAATAAGATGCTAAAGTAACTAAAAAAAGGATATTGTTGAAATATCCTTTTGGTTAATGGGTAAAATAGGGTTATTTTAATTCTTCATAATCAATATAATCTCCTACCACTTTCTTCTCCTTAGGCATGGTTTGTGTTGAACTTGAAGTGGTATTTTGTTGCTGTTCTTGCTGTTTTTTATATTGCTCTTGCATCTTTTCTTGCATTTTATTTACTGCCTTTTGCATAATTATTGGAGCAAAAATTCGCAATAGAAACTTGAACAAATAATAACTTAAAATTATAATTGCTAAGGTTCTTAATAAGCTTGAGCCAGAAGCCATTTCCATATGATCTAATTTTAAAATTCAAAAATACAGATTTAGTTGGTAAAACTTGTGAATTGTTTCTTAAAATTATGATAAAATAACTATTTTTGAGGATAAATTAAATCGTATGAAATCTTTACAATCGCTTCTTGTTATAAGTATGTTCATGATGGCACAGTGCACATTGGCACAATTTACAGATGATATTAATTCTAATCGACCAGGAAGATCAATGATGGCTTTTTCTGTTGGAAAATCAATTTTTCAAGCAGAAACAGGTATAAATTATGTAAGCGAAGACCATAAAACACTTAATTACAAAGCAAATGGATTTGTTGGTGAGTTTGACATTCGTTGGGGCTTATTCTTTGAACAACTCGAATTAATTGCAGAAATACAATACCAAAACGATACCTATACCTCTTCAATTCTTGAAAAAAACAGAAGTGCCTTAAAAAAGACATTATTTGGTGCAAAATATTTAGTGTATGATCCTTTTAAAAACTACGAAGAAAAGCCTAATGTATATAGCTGGAAAGCTAATCAAAAATTTAAATGGAGACAATTACTTCCGGCAGTCGCAGTCTATGGAGGTGTAAATTTAAACTTCACGGATAATCCTTTTAATTATGCTCCTGTTTCAGTTAAGGAGTCCAAAATAAGTCCAAAAGCAATGGTAATTGCACAAAATCAATTCGGTAGTAGATGGGTTTTAATTACTAATGTGGCTTACAACAAAATAGGAACCGATTTTGCAAGTATCGATTACATTTTAACATTAACTAGAGGATTCAACAAAAAATGGTCTGGATTTATTGAAAATCAAGGTTTTATGGGAGATTATTATTCGGATGGAATCATTAGAGTAGGAGCCGCATATTTATTCAATAAAGACATGCAAATTGATGCTTCTATTGGTAAAAACATAAAAGATACACCAAATATAATTACTGGTGGAATAGGATTTTCATGGCGTTTTGCAAATAACTATCAAGAAGTCAAAATTGAAAAAGACAATGGCAGTAAGATGGATAAAAAAATGAAAAAGAAAGGTGAAAAAGAAGCCAAAAAACGTAAAGATGCTGTAGAATAAAATGATAACAATAAAAGAGGCGCTTTCTAAAAAAGACATGAAAGATTACGTTATGTTTTCTTTCGAGTTATATAAAAATAATCCCTATTGGATTCCACCTATTATTGCCGAAGAACTTGAAACCTTTGACAAAACAAAAAATCCTGCACTTCAAACTGCTGAAGCTCACTTTTATTTAGCCTATAAAGAAGGCAAAATTGTTGGCAAAATTGCTGCAATAATCAATTGGGATGAAGTAACTATTTTAGAGAAAAGAAAAGTTCGATTTGGTTGGTTTGATGCCATTGATGATATCGAAGTTACCAAAGCGCTTTTAAATAAAGTAGAAGAATTAGGAAAAAAACATCAAATGAATCATCTGGAAGGACCTATGGGTTTTTCAAATTTAGATAAAGTTGGAGTGCTATCCGAAGGGTTTGATCAAATGGGAAATATGATTACTTGGTATAGTATGCCCTACTACATTGAGCATTTTGAGCAATTAGGCCTTACCATTGAAAAATCGTATCAAGAAAGTACTTTTTCATTTAATGATATAGATCCTTCACAATTTAATAAGTTTAGTGGACTGATTAAAGATCGATACCAACTAAAATCTTTAAATTTCACAAAGACTAAAGAAATAATGCCTTATGTAGATCAAATGTTTGATTTGTTCAATACAACTTATTCAAAACTGCAATCTTTTGTTCCCATAAACGCAATTCAAAAAGCATATTTCAAAAAAAAATACATCAGTTTCATCAACCCTGAATTCATCAAATTTGTAATGGATAAAAACAATAATATGATTGCCTTTGCAATTGTTATGCCTGGGTTTGCAGAAGCACTAAAAAAGACGAATGGTAAATTGTTCCCTTTTGGATTTTATCATTTATTACAGGCAAAAAAACATTCAAAAGAAGTTGTTTTTTATCTCATTGGTGTTGCTCCTGAATACCAAAGCAAAGGTGTTACTGCTATTCTTTTTGAAGAACTACATAAAGTTTGTAAAGCAAAAGGAATTGAAACTTGTATTAGAACACCAGAATTAGAAGAAAATCATGCCATTCATAATTTATGGAAAAATTTTAATTCTAAAGTTAATAAACGCAGACGTACCTATCGAAAAGAGCTATAAAAAAAAGGGATTCAATTGAATCCCTTTTTTTATAAAATTATTTTTTTATTCTACATTTTGAACACTTGCTTCTGCAATTTTAGCATATGTTCCGTTGATTAATTTTTCACGAATTGCTTCAAAAGCAGTAAGTGTTTCATTAATATCGTCAATTGTATGTGAAGCGGTAGGAATCATTCTTAATAAAATAATTCCTTTTGGAATAACAGGATATACTACAATAGATAAGAAAATTCCATAATTTTCTCTCAAGTCGTTTACCATTATCATTGCCTCAGGAATAGAACCTTCAAGGTATACAGGTGTAATACAGGTATTAGTATCGCCAATATTGAATCCTTTTTCTTTTAATCCGTTTTGCAAAGCATTCACATTTACCCATAATTTATCTTTTATTTCAGATGAATTACGCAATAATTCTAAACGTTTTAATGAGCCAACGGTTTGAATCATTGGTAACGCTTTGGCAAACATTTGCGAACGTAAGTTATATTTCAAATAATCAATTATCTCTTTATCTGCTGCAACAAAAGCACCAATATTTGCCATTGATTTTGCAAAAGTTGAAAAATAAACATCAATTCCATCTTGACAACCTTGCTCCTCGCCTGCTCCAGCTCCGGTTTTACCTAAAGTTCCAAAACCATGTGCATCATCAACTAACAAACGGAAATTGTATTTCTTTTTCATTTCAACTACTTCTTTCAACTTTCCTTGTTGACCACGCATTCCAAAAACACCTTCGGTGATAAATAGAATTCCTCCTCCTTGCTCAGTAGCTAATTTTGTAGCACGTTGCAAGTTTTTTTCCATGCTTTCTATATCATTATGCTTGTATGTAAAACGCTTTCCACTGTGCAAACGAACTCCGTCAATAATACACGCGTGAGCGTCTACGTCATAAACAATAACATCATTTCTAGTAACCAAAGCGTCGATAGTTGACATAATTCCTTGGTATCCAAAATTCAACAAATAAGCTGATTCTTTCATTACAAAAGCAGCTAATTCATTTTCTAATTGTTCGTGAAACTTGGTATGACCACTCATCATTCGAGCGCCCATAGGATAAGCGGCGCCATATTGTATTGCTGCTTCAGTATCTGCTTTTCTAACTTCTGGATGATTGGCTAAGCCTAAATAATCATTCAAACTCCAATTCAAAATATTTTTTCCTTGAAATTGCATTCTTGGACCTAATTCTCCTTCTAATTTTGGAAATACAAAATATCCTTCTGCTTGAGAAGCCCATTTTCCTAACGGACCTTTATTGTTTTGAATTCTTTCGAATAAATCTTTTACCATGATATTTAATAGGTGTTAAAAACGTGACAAAAGTATAAAGAAAAAAGTTTTTATAATAATAATTGGGTACGAAAAAAGAATAGTGTGAAATAAATTTTAGGGATTGCTTGTATATTAATAATTTGAACGTACATTTGCACCCGAACGCACAGCAATGTGGTTACACGTTCACCATAAAAGTCGATCGCTCCAGATCGGCTTTTATATTTTATATAATATCGTATTTAATTTTTTTTAAATTTCAAAAGCATGCAACTCGTTTTCGCTTCCAATAACAAGAATAAAATAAAGGAAATTCAAGCCTTGATTCCAAATACCATAAAGATTATTAGTTTGGAAGATATAGGTTGCAACGAAGACATTCCTGAAACAGCTGAAACTATTGAAGGAAATGCGATTCTGAAAGCCAATTATGTTACCGAGAAATATGGTTATAATTGCTTTGCAGATGACACTGGTCTTGAAGTGGAAGTTTTGAATGGAGCACCGGGTGTTTATTCTGCTCGCTATGCCGGCGAACAAAAAGATGCAAATGATAATATGGATAAGCTTTTATCGGAATTAAAAGGTAAAACCAACCGAAATGCCAATTTCAAAACAGTTATTTGTCTTAATTTAAATGTCACACAACAACTATTTACAGGTATTATTAATGGAAAAATAATTGATGAAAAAATAGGCACAAACGGTTTTGGATATGACCCAATTTTCATCGCCGAAGGACACGATAAAACCTTTGCCGAACTTACTTTAGAAGAGAAAGCACACATTAGTCATCGAGGGATTGCTGTTGCCCAATTAATAGCTTTTTTATCAAAACACTAAGACACTATTCTGCTGATTTCAAGTTTTTCGTCTTAAAAACAAATCTAAAAAATATTTAACAAACTGAAAATCAATACCTAACAAATTAGTTTATATAGTATTTTAACCCTACCTTTGCACCCAATTTAAAATAATATATGAATAAATTTGAACAATTAGGATTGAATGAGTCGCTACTGCTGGCGATTAAAGATCTAGGATTTGAGAATCCGTCAGAAGTGCAAGAAAAAGCGATTCCAGTACTATTGGAACAAAACACAGATTTAGTTGCCCTAGCGCAAACAGGAACAGGGAAAACGGCCGCTTTTGGTTTTCCACTAATTCAAAAAATTGATGCTGAAAATAGAAATACACAAGCATTAATTTTATCGCCAACACGCGAATTATGCTTACAAATCACCAACGAGATTAAATTATACTCAAAGTACATAAAGGGGTTACATACTGTGGCTGTTTATGGTGGTGCAAGCATTACAGATCAAGCTAGAGAAGTTAAACGTGGTGCACAAATTATTGTGGCTACACCAGGTAGAATGCAAGACATGATTAACAGAGGTTTTGTAAACATTAAAAACATCGATTTTTGCATCTTAGATGAAGCAGATGAAATGTTAAATATGGGATTCTACGAAGATATTTGTTCCATTTTATCGGACACACCAGACGAGAAAAACACTTGGTTATTCTCTGCAACTATGCCTGCTGAAGTAGCGCGTATTGCAAAAAAATTCATGGCTTCTCCAGTTGAAATTACTGTAGGTAGCAAAAACTCGGGATCAGCAACAGTTTCTCACGAATACTATTGTGTAAATGCTCGTGACCGTTATGAAGCTTTAAAACGTTTAGCGGATGCAAACCCTGATATTTTCTCGGTTGTATTTTGTAGAACTAAAAGAGACACACAAGCGGTTGCAGAAAAACTTATTGAAGATGGTTACAACGCAGCAGCCTTACACGGAGATTTATCGCAAGCACAACGTGATGGGGTAATGAAATCGTTTAGAGGTCGTCAAATACAAATGCTTGTTGCGACAGACGTTGCAGCTCGTGGAATTGACGTTGTAAATATTACGCACGTTGTAAATTACCAGTTACCAGATGAAATTGAAACCTACAATCACCGTTCTGGAAGAACCGGTAGAGCTGGAAAATTAGGAACTTCAATTGTAATTATTACCAAAAGTGAAATCAGAAAAATACACTCTATTGAGCGTATAATCCAACAAAAATTCCAAGAAAAAACAATTCCGTCAGGTATTGAAATTTGCGAAATTCAGTTGTTACACTTAGCTAATAAAATTAAAGATACCGAAGTTGATCACGAAATTGAAAATTATTTACCTGCAATTAATGAAGTGTTAGATGGTTTATCTAAAGAAGAATTAATTAAGAAAATGGTTTCGGTTGAATTTAATAGATTCATCAATTACTACAAATCAAAACGTGATATCACAGGTGAAAGAAGTAATGACCGTGAAAGAAGTTCTGAACCAAGAGAAATTAGAGCAGGTGATCCTGTGCGATATTTCATTAACATTGGTACTCGTGATGATTTCGATTGGATGCAATTAAAAGATTTTATCAAAGAAACTTTAGATTTAGGTCGCGATGACGTATTCAAAGTTGACGTAAAAGAAGGTTTCTCTTTCTTTAACACTGATGGCGAACATACTGATAAAGTAATGTCTGTTCTTAACGGTTACGACATGAACGGAAGAAGAATCAATGTTGAAATTTCTAAAAACGATGGTGGCGGAAGACGCGATCACAATGGAAGAAGTTCTGGAGGTGGATTTGGCGGCGGAAGACGCGAAGGTGGCTTTAACCGAGAAAGAAGTAGTGCTGCTCCAAGAAGAGATAGTGGTAGTAGAGAAGGCGGATTCCGTAGCGATAGAAATAGTTCAGCGCCAAGAAGAGAAGGTGGTTTTAGAGGGGAAAGAAGTAGCACTGCTCCAAGAAGAGAAGGCGGTTTTTCTGATAGAGCACCAAGACGATCTGAAAGTACTGGTGATGCTCCAAGACCAAGAAGACCAAGAAAGAGCTAATCGCTTTTCGTTAATTTTCTTATAAAATTACCGAAAACTACAAAATATCCTCTTTAGATTCGTATTTTTGAATCAATATAAAAAAGAATGAGATATTTTGTAGTTTTTTTATTTGTTTTAGTTGCTAATATAAGTTGGGCACAAAAAGATACCATAGTAAACATTAAAGGTACTGTCGTTAACAATGAAACTAAATTACCTATTGGTAATGTAAATGTAATTAATGCTACAAGAGTTACTGGAACGGCAACTTCAGGAAGTGGTACTTTTGAAATTGCTACAAAACTTAATGATACACTTCTTTTTTCTTACATCGGTTTTGAAACAGTTAAGGTGAAAGTTACTAACGACTGGATTAAAAACAACCCTACTAAAATTTATCTTTCCGAAAAAGCATATGTGCTGGATGAGGTAGTTATTAGACAATACCAACTAACGGGTTATGTTGAAGTAGATACCCAATTAATTCCTGTTGCTGATGACGGATATCGTTATAGTATTTCTGGATTAAATGCCGGATATGAAGCAGGTGACAAAGCTCCTGGCGCAGTTTCTAAAGTTTTAGGTTCTATTTTTAATCCTGCTGATTTTTTATACAATACTTTTGGAAAACGTCCAAAAGAAATGAAAAAGCTTAAGGAAATGAAAAAAGACGATACGGTTAGAAATCTTTTAGCAACCAAGTTTGATCGCGAAACTTTAGCTGCTCTTTTAGAAATTGATAAAGATGATATTCCTTTAATATTACAAAATTGCAACTATTCAGAATATTTTATTCAAACAGCTAACGATCTTCAAATTATGGATGCAATTAGCTTGTGTTATGAAGAATATAAAGTGTTGAAAAAAAATAAATAAGCACCCCGCTAATCTTGGTTTTCTAAGTATTTTCTTTCAATAAATTCAATATCTTTTATTGTTTTTCGAGTCCAATCTAATCGTTTTTCCAAAATTTCATCTTCGGTTAAGTGCCAATTAATTGCTGATTGTCGCAATCGAGTCGTAATATCTTGAATAATGATGGCTGCCGAAACCGAAATGTTTAAACTCTCGGTATAACCCACCATCGGAATTTTCAAAAATCCATCAGCCTGATCCAGTACTTCTTGAGATAAACCATCGCGTTCCGTTCCAAAAAATAAAGCAGCAGGCTTAGTAATATCAAATTCATGCAATAAACAAGATTCGTCATGAGGAGTAGTCGCAATAATTTGATACCCTTTTGCTCGCATCTCATCCATACAACTTTGAACTGAATTGTATCGAAACACATCAACCCACTTCTGAGCTCCCATTGCAATTTCGGTATCAATTCGTTTGCCAAATTTCTGTTCAATCACATTCAATTCTTGGATACCAAAAACCTCACAACTACGCATCACTGCACTGGTATTGTGCAATTGAAATATATCTTCCATTGCAATCGTGAAATGTTTAGTTCTATTTTGCAATACTCGTAAAAAACCCTCTTTTCTGTTTTCAGTTATAAAACCTTCTAAATAGTGTAAAAGCTTCTGTTTTTTGGCATCCATTTTTTTCTTAAATTTACTACAAAGAAAAAGAAAATACCAGAATGAAAAAAATTGTTGTTGTTTAATGATCCAAAAACTGCTTCAAGTTACAATTTACCTAATAAGCTAAAAGTACTTCCAGTATCGGCAGTTGAAGGAATAAAAATAGTGAAAGATGAATTAATGAATACAAATCAAAAAACTTCTAACTTCTAACTTCTAACTTCTAACTTCTTATTATATTTGCACTTTGTTAAACAACACACAACAACATGCAACTAACAGAATTAAATGCTATTTCTCCAATTGATGGTCGTTATAGAAATAAAACCGTTTCATTAGCTCCTTATTTTTCAGAAGAAGCCTTAATAAAATATAGAGTATTAGTAGAAATTGAGTATTTTATTGCGCTTCGCGATGCCGATTTACCTCAACTAGCTAAAATTGACAAAACAATATACCCTTCGTTACGAGCAATTTACCAAAATTTTTCTACCGAAGATGCACTTTGGATCAAGAATTCCGAAAAAACAACGAATCACGATGTAAAAGCGGTGGAATATTTCATCAAGTCAAAATTTGATGGATTAGGATTGAATGATTTTAAAGAATTCATCCATTTCGGATTGACTTCCCAAGACATCAATAACACAGCGATTCCGCTTTCTACCAAAGAAGCATTTGAAAATGTATATTTACCAGGATTAGTAAGCGTGATTGCAAAATTAAAAGAATTGGCTATGGAATGGAAAGACATTCCACTATTAGCCAGAACTCACGGACAACCTGCCTCTCCTACTCGTTTAGGAAAAGAAATTTTAGTTTTTGTAGAGCGTTTAGAAGAGCAAATGCGTTTGTTGTTCAATGTTCCTTTTGCGGCTAAATTTGGAGGTGCTACTGGAAATTACAATGCCCATAAAGTAGCTTATCCTAGTACCGATTGGAAAAAATTCGGGACTGATTTTGTAGAAAATAGTTTGGGATTACACCATTCGTTTCCAACGACTCAAATTGAACATTACGATCATTTTGCTGCATTTTTTGATGCTTTAAAACGAATCAATACGATATTAATCGACTTAGATAGAGACATTTGGACCTATGTTTCAATGGATTATTTCAAACAAAAAATAAAAGCAGGCGAAATTGGTTCTTCGGCAATGCCACACAAAGTAAATCCAATTGATTTTGAAAATTCGGAAGGAAATTTAGGAATTGCGAATGCTATTTTTGAACATCTTTCTGCAAAATTACCACTTTCAAGATTGCAACGCGATTTAACGGATAGTACGGTGTTGCGTAATATTGGTGTTCCAATGGGCCACACGTTAATTGCATTTGAAGCGACTTTAAAAGGATTGAACAAACTACTATTAAACGAAGATAAAATTGCAGAAGATTTAGAGAAAAACTGGGCAGTTGTTGCCGAGGCAATTCAAACGATTTTACGTCGTGAAGGTTATCCAAATCCATATGAAGCCTTGAAAGACTTAACCCGAACAAATGCTGTAATCAATAAAGAAGCGATTCATAATTTCATTGGAACTTTAAAAGTTTCCGAAGAAGTTAGAGCCGAATTGATGCAAATTACACCAAGTAATTATTTAGGGATTTAATTTCAAATCTAATAAATAAAAAAAATCCATTCTGATATTTCGGAATGGATTTTTTTATAATGTATTTCGAAAATTATCTTGAATAATTTGGAGCTTCTTTTGTAATGGTTACATTGTGTGGGTGACTTTCGCCAATGCCACTTGCTGTAATTCTGATGAAACGACTGGTTTCTTGCAACGTTTGAATATCTTTTGATCCGCAATACCCCATTCCGGCTCTTAAACCTCCTATGAATTGTTGCATGCTTTCGTTTAATTCTCCTTTATAGGGCACACGACCAACAATTCCTTCTGGAACTAATTTCTTAACATCGTCTTCAACATCTTGGAAATAACGGTCTTTTGAACCTTCTTGCATCGCTTCAACAGAACCCATTCCACGATACGATTTGAATTTTCTTCCTTCAAAAATAATGGTTTCTCCAGGCGATTCTTTTGTTCCTGCTAAAAGCGAACCTAACATCACACAATCAGCTCCAGCAGCAATAGCTTTTGGAATATCTCCTGTGTAACGAATCCCACCATCTGCAATTACGGGGACACCTGTTCCTTTTAAAGCCGCAGCCACTTCTAAAACGGCAGAAAATTGTGGAAATCCAACTCCTGCCACAACTCTCGTTGTACAAATAGAACCTGGACCAATTCCTACCTTCACTGCATCAGCTCCATTTTGAGCTAAATATAAAGCTGCTTCAGCTGTAGCAATGTTACCCACTACTACATCTAAATTTGGAAATTTTGCTTTTACTGCTTTTAAAACATCTACTACTCCTTTAGTATGTCCGTGAGCGGTATCAATAATTACAGCATCAACACCAGCATTTACTAAAGCTGTTGCTCTATCAACTGCATCATCAGTTACTCCTAAAGCTGCAGCAACTCGTAAACGACCAAATCTATCTTTATTTGCAATTGGTTTTTGCGTTAATTTAGTAATATCTCTAAAGGTAATTAAACCTACTAATTTATTATTGTTGTCAACTACTGGTAATTTTTCAATTTTATTTTCTTGTAGAATACCTTCTGCTTCTTGCAAAGTAGTTCCTTGAGCGGCAGTCACTAATTTTTCAGAGGTCATTACTTCAAGAATAGAACGAGTATTTATTTTTTCGAATCGTAAATCTCTATTGGTCACAATTCCTTTTAAAATTCCGTTTTCATCTACCACTGGAATTCCACCAATGCTAAATTCTTTCATTGCCATTTTTGCATCACCAACTGTTGCTGATAAAGGCAACGTTACCGGATCGATAATCATACCACTTTCGGCACGTTTTACTTTCCTTACTTTTGCAGCTTGTTGTTCAATCGACATGTTTTTGTGTAACACGCCAATACCGCCTTCTTGTGCCATAGCAATTGCCATTGAACTTTCGGTAACCGTGTCCATTGCTGCGGAAACGATAGGAACATTCAAGGTAATATTTTTCGAAAACTTCGATTGAATATTTACTTCACGTGGTAAAACTTCTGAATAATTTGGAATAAGCAAAACATCGTCGTATGTAAGTCCTTCGCCAACGATTTTAGAAGTGTGTGCTTTCATGGTGCAATTTGTTGTAGATGTTAAATTGCATGCAAATATACGAAAAAAAGTGAATAGTGATTAGTTTTAGTGATTAGTTTTTAGCCCAGATAGAAATGAAAAGCATTTCACTGAAAGATTTATATTTTTTGTTGTGCTAAAAAAGCGCCTTAAGAAGCTCTTTTTAGTGCTTACAAAAAAAGAAATATTTGTGAAATCTTGAAATGTATAGCTGGATCAGCTTCTATTAATGAAACTCTCCAAATAGTTTAGTTGCTTCATTATAAGCACTTTCAAAACTCATTGGACTGGTGTTGGTATTTTCTTTTTTAGTAGTGAAATAGGACAACAATTTTTCCGTTGGCATATTGCCTGTTAAATCATCTTTTGCCATAGGACAACCTCCAAAACCTTGAATCGCGCCATCATAACGACGACAACCAGCGTTGTAAGCTGCATCAATTTTTTCAAACCATTTGTCTGAAGTAGTGTGAAGATGTGCTCCAAATTCAATAGTTGGATATTTCGGAATTAGATTTGAAAATAAGTAATCAATTACTTCTGGAGTCGAACTTCCAACGGTATCAGAAAGCGATAGGATTTTCACACCCATATTCGCTAATTTTTCTGTCCATTCACCCACAATTTCAACATTCCATGGATCGCCATAAGGATTTCCGAAGCCCATTGAAATATAAGTAACGACTTCTTTATTGGATTGATCAGCGATTTCTAAAATTTCTTGAAGAGTGACTAAACTTTCGGCAATTGTTTTGTGCGTATTTCGCATTTGAAAGTTCTCTGAAATCGAAAAAGGGAAACCTAAATATTGAATTGCTGTGTGAATTGAAGCGTTTTGAGCTCCTTGCGTATTGGCAATTATGGCTAATAATTTACTGCTCGTTGCCGATAAATCTAATTGGGCTAAAACTTCAGCTGTGTCTTGCATTTGCGGAATCGCTTTAGGCGAAACAAAACTTCCAAAATCAATAGTATCAAAACCAACACGCAAAATGGCTTGCAAGTATTTTACCTTTCGTTCCGTTGGAATAAACGATTTAATGCCTTGCATGGCATCGCGCGGACATTCGATAATTTTGATTGGATTCATAACTTCAAAGATAGCAAATTTAAATCTGCTCTAAAATCTTTTTGTTGATCGCTTTTACTAAAGCAGGACCTTCATAAATAAAACCAGTATACAATTGAACCAAACTTGCACCAGCATTTAATTTTTCAATTGCATCTTCTGCCGAATGAATTCCTCCTACTCCAATAATTGGGAACGATTGATTGCTTTTTTCCGATAGAAAACGAATGACTTCAGTAGAACGTTTCGTTAATGGTTTTCCAGATAAACCGCCCATTTCTGAATTGTTTTCCGATTGTAAGCCTTCGCGAGAAATTGTGGTATGAGTAGCGATTACACCCGCAATTTTAGTTTCGTTAACAATATCAATGATGTCTAAAAGCTGTTCGTCTGTTAAATCGGGAGCTATTTTTAACAGGATTGGTTTTTGCTTTGGCTTTGAATTATTACTGTCTTGAAGTGTTTGCAACAACTCTGTCAAAGGTTTTTTATCCTGTAGTTCGCGAAGATTTGGAGTATTTGGCGAACTCACATTCACCACAAAATAATCGACGTAAGGAAACAAGGCTTCAAAACAAATTTCGTAATCTTTTACCGCTTCTTCGTTTGGCGTAACTTTATTTTTTCCGATGTTTCCACCGATTAAAACATCTTTATTATTTTTCAAACGCTCAATTGCTTCTTTAACACCACCGTTATTGAAACCCATTCTGTTAATAATCGCATTGTCTTCTTTTAAGCGAAACAAACGTTTTTTCGGATTTCCTTCTTGTCCAACAGGCGTTAATGTTCCTATTTCAATAAATCCGAAACCGAAATTCGATAACTCTTGATACAACTTCGCGTCTTTATCAAAACCAGCGGCTAATCCGACAGGATTTTTGAATTTAATTCCGAAAACTTCACGTTCTAAACGAGGATCGTTTAAATCGTATAGCATTTTAACCAAAAAAGAAAAACCCGGAATTTTATTTAAAATACGAATGAGTGAAAAGGTAAAATAATGCACTTCTTCAGGATCAAAACAAAATAATAAAGGGCGAATGATTAGTTTGTACATAATTTGTTGTATTGTGATGTAAAAGTAAGAAAATGCAAGTCAAAAAAAAAGTTTATTGCAATTCTGAAAATTCTATTTATTATTTTTGAATAATACCACTTCAATGGGATTATTTGTTCGAGGACCAAAAGTACGTGCTTGACGTTCGTTTTCACTAGAACACAAAATATACATATTAAAAGCTTGCAATTGGACTAATTGTTCTTTAAATTTTCCTTTTGTATCTTGAATTTTGATGTAAAACTCTTCTGCAGGAAAAGTATTAGTTACGGAAAGCAAATACGTGTCTCCCGAATACGGAAAAAACCATTTCTCAGGTTCGTTATATTTACTAATTAATTGATTTCTAGTAAAAAACAATGCCTGATTACCAAATTTCCAGCTTAATTTATTGTTTTCATTAATGATTTCTTCTCCTTTTTCGTTAACCACGGATATTTTCAAATCGGGAATATTATCCGATTTTCCTTCTTCATGGACTTTTACCACTAAATAAGACGTAAAATCAAAACCACAATGTGGCACTTGCCCAAGTAAGTTCAATGAAAAAAATAGAAAGAAAAAGGGAACTATTCGCATTTTTTATGGTTTCGCATTTTTTTTCAAATAGTCCAAAATCAAATACGTATCATCGTTAGAAATTCCTCCTTTTTTTTGCATTTCAAAAACGATTGGTTCCCATTGTTGTGAAGTATAGGCATTGGGCGCAGATAAATCATGACACTCTGCACAACGTTTTTGAAACATTTTCTCTCCAGATTCTTCCATATTCATGCTTACAACTTCTACAGTTTGTACTGGAGCTGTTACCTGTTTTTGAGAAGTACAAGAAAGCAAACTAAACATAAATGTGAATATAACTAAAAATGATTTTTTCATAATTTGATTTTTTATTTGAGGTAAATATAAAAAAATCCCAAGACAAAGTCTCAGGATTGTTTCTGCATTTATATCAATATTTATTTTACATCCATCAATTCAACATCAAAAACTAATGTTGCATCTGGCGGAATAACTCCTCCTGCGCCACTAGCGCCATATCCTAAATAAGAAGGTATTACAAAACGTGCTTTGTCACCTACCTTTAATAAGGCAATACCTTCATCCCATCCTTCAATTACTTGACCAACGCCTAATTGAAATTCAATAGGTTGTTTTCTTTTATAAGAGGAATCAAAAACTTGTCCGTTCTCTAAAGCTCCTTGATAATGAACTGATACTTTTTTACCTTTTTCGGCTTGTGTACCATTCCCTTTTTGAATAATTTGGTAGCGTAAACCACTTTCAGTTTTTTGAAAACCAGCGGCTAATTTTTCTAAAGCTTCCTCTGCCATTTTTTTTTGTTCAGCAATTCTTTTGGCACGAGAACCTTCAAATGTTCTAAACGCTTCAATAGCATTCCAATTTTTAGCTTCGTCACCTACTCTAATAATTTCAATACTTTCTAACGCATCATCACCTGAAACAGCATCAACCACATCTTGACCTTCAATTACATGTCCAAAAACAGTATGTTTTCCGTCTAACCAATTGGTTGGAATGTGCGTAATAAAAAACTGAGAACCATTTGTACCTGGACCTGCGTTTGCCATAGATAAAACTCCAGGTTTATCATGTTTTAAACTTGGATGAAACTCATCATCAAAATTATAACCAGGACCACCAGTACCTTGCCCTTTTGGACAACCACCTTGTATCATAAAATCAGGAATTACACGGTGAAATTTTAATCCATCATAATAAGGTTTACCCATTGGACGAGCTGAATTTTCTAATTGACCTTCTGCTAATCCTACGAAGTTACCTACTGTACCAGGCGTAAAATCGTGTGTTAATTTTACTAAAATAGCCCCTTTTGCGGTATTAAATTTAGCGTATATTCCGTTTTCCATTGTTTTGAATTTTAATTTGAAAGTGCAAAATTACGGAATTTATTCTAAATTAAATCGCTCAATAAAAGATTGAAATAAAAAACTATTTGTTATTGTTCACTTTTTTTTCTTGATATATAAAATTTAACTTTAACGTCCTTTTTTATGAACATAAAATCGCAACTAAACTAAAAAAATCTTGAAATGAAAAATTGAGAATTGCTTTAAAAAACAATTATCTTTGCATCATGCGAATAGATATTATTACCATTTTACCTGAATTGATGCGAAGTCCGTTTGAAGCTTCGATTATGAAACGTGCCATTGAAAAAGGATTGGTAGAAGTTCATTTTCACAATTTAAGAGACTACACTACCAATAAACAAAAGAGTGTTGATGATTACCAATTTGGTGGTGGTGCCGGTATGGTAATGACAATACAACCAATAGATGCTTGCATTTTGAAACTTAAAACCGAAAGAACTTACGACGAAATCATTTATATGACCCCCGATGGGGAAACGTTGAACCAAAAAATGGCCAACTCAATTTCTATGTATGAAAATATAATGATTTTATGTGGTCATTACAAAGGTGTAGATCAACGGGTTCGCGATATGCATATTACAAGAGAAATTTCGATTGGCGATTATGTGCTTAGTGGTGGAGAAATTGGCGCTATTGTTTTTTGCGATGCTATTATTAGACTAATTCCTGGTGTTTTGAGTGATGAAACTTCGGCATTGACCGATAGCTTTCAAGATAATTTGCTATCACCTCCAATTTATACCCGTCCTGCCGATTATAATGGATTGAAAGTTCCTGAAATATTATTAAGTGGGCATTTTTCAAAAATTGAAAAATGGAGAGAAGACATGGCTTACGAACACACAAAAAATAGAAGACCCGATTTATTGGAAAATGATTAATGAATTTAGATTTTCTGATGTTCTGATTTTCCGAAAATCCATTGTCCGAAAATCTCTTTCCAAATATTTTCGAATTTGAAATTTGTTTATTCGATTTTTTTTAATACTTTTGCACCCACTTTGAATCAACCTCTGGCGATAGACGTGAATGTTGCTTTGAATCGAATTTATTATTTTAAAGACTATGTCAAATTTAGTTGATTTCGTTAATAACGAATTTGTTACAAGAAAAGATTTCCCGGAATTTGGTGCTGGTGATACAATCACTGTGTACTATGAAATTAAAGAGGGAGAAAAAACTAGAACTCAGTTTTTCAAAGGAGTTGTAATCCAAAGAAGAGGAACTGGAGCTACCGAAACTTTTACTATTCGTAAAATGTCTGGAGCTATTGGAGTGGAGCGTATTTTTCCAGTAAATTTACCTGCATTACAGAAAGTTGAAGTAAATCAAAGAGGTAAAGTTCGTAGAGCTCGTATCTACTACTTTAAAGAACTTACTGGTAAAAAAGCAAAAATCAAAGAAAGAAGATACAAAAACTAGTATCCACTTTCTCAAGTATAAAAAATCCCGCAATTGCGGGATTTTTTTATAAATATAATAGTGAATTAAAACACAAACATTGCGCGTTCGCTCATTAATTCATTTACTTCTTCCGCCACTTGTTCTAAAACTGCTTCATCAGTATAGTTCATCAAAACCTTATCGATTAACGCAACAACGGTTTCCATATCTTCTTCTACTAAACCACGAGTGGTAATTGCTGGAGTTCCAACACGAATTCCTGAAGTAACAAATGGAGATTTGTCATCAAATGGCACCATATTTTTATTTACAGTAATTTCTGCTTTCACTAAAGCATTTTCGGCATCTTTTCCAGAAATATTTTTATTACGCAAATCAATCAACATCATGTGATTATCCGTTCCTCCAGAAATTAATTTATAACCTCTTTTATTGAACGCTTGTGCCATAGCTTGTGCATTACTTTTAACCTGCATTGCATAACGGAAAAACTCATCCGTTAAACATTCACCAAATGCTACTGCTTTAGCAGCGATAATATGCATTAAAGGACCGCCTTGATTACCAGGAAAAACAGACATGTCTAAAATATGAGACATCATTCTTATTTCACCTTTTGGAGTGGTTAGTCCCCAAGGGTTTTCAAAATCTTTACCCATCATGATCATTCCGCCTCTAGGTCCTCTCAAAGTTTTATGAGTAGTAGTTGTTACGATATGGCAATAAGGAATAGGATCGTTTAATAATCCTTTGGCTATTAAACCTGCAGGATGAGAAATATCGCCCAACAACAATGCACCAACACTATCAGCAATTTCACGGAAACGTTTAAAATCCATATC
>CAMDQL010000011.1 GCA_945905915.1 Flavobacterium psychrophilum | reverse complement strand
GTTGGTGGTTTCTCTAATTCAGATGTTTTAGGTTCAGCTAAGGGTTGGGCAGGTGCCTTTTTATACAATGAAAAAGCAAACACCGCTTTAAAAAACTTCTTCAAAAGAGAAGATACACTTTCTGTAGGAATTTGTAACGGTTGCCAATTAATGATGGAATTAGAACTGATTAATCCTGAGCACGAAGTTCATGGAAAAATGAAACATAACGATTCGCATAAACATGAAAGTGGCTTTACTTCAGTTAAAATTCAGAAAAACAATTCCGTGATGCTTTCTACTTTAGAAGGTGCTACTTTAGGGGTTTGGATTTCGCACGGTGAAGGAAAATTCAATTTGCCAATGCCTGAAAATGCATATAATATTGTAGCAAAATATGGTTACGAAGGGTATCCAGCCAATCCAAATGGTTCGGATTATAATACGGCGATGATGTGCGACACAACTGGAAGACATTTAGTAATGATGCCACATATTGAGCGTTCTACGTTCCCTTGGAATTGGGCAAATTACCCAAATAGAGGACAAAAAGATGAGGTTTCACCTTGGTTAGAAGCGTTTGTGAATGCTAGAAAATGGATTGAAAATCAAAAATAATATCAATTAAAAATTACAATTGTACTAAATCTTATATATTATTTTTTTGCTAATATCGTTGGTTGGGTGCCGTATAACATGTAAAAATATTTGAAAGCAGAAAATTATTTTAACGAATCTTTTCTTCGTTGATAATTATGCAAAAAATCTCCTTTAGGTTTTCCTAAATCAAATGAACTCCATTTAGTTAAAAATCGGGTATTTGTTCTAGCTTCATCTTTTTCCATATTTTCATACTCTATTCTGTAAATTGCAGAGTACATTTCTGCTCTTCCAACGCCATGATAACAATGAATTAATACTGGATAATTTTTAGGATCATCCATTATTTTGAAAAAAGTATCTAGATTATGCGGTTCAGGCACCTGATCAGAACCATTATTAAAATAGTTTACGCCCTTAATTTTTGCAATAGCTTCTTTTTCAGCAGTAAGCTCAGTAGGAATTTCAGGATTATTCACCTCATCACCTGTTCCTGGAAAACGCAAATCAATAATACTTTTAATTTTGTATTCTTTTACATAATCTTCAATTTCATCTGGAGGAATTACACCACTTTTGTATACTTTACCTTCTGTAATTGTTTCAAAATTATGATTAATATGCATGTCATACACATATTTTCCAATGCCAATTGTTATAAAAACAATAATAACTAACCCAATTTTTTTCTTGAAGTTCATTACTTTATATTTAATTTTTTATCAATAATTCGATGGTAATAATCTTGTAAAAATGCCTTACAAGATATTTCTAAATTATTCATTTCTTTATTTCTATACTTGATTAAATTTTTAGTCAATTTTTTATCAGTAGCAGAATAAAAACCGATTGCTTTCTTACCATCAAAAGTACAAATATAGTTTCCTTCAGCGTAGTAATAAACCCCTGAATTATAATTAAATACAAAATCTTTATGATTTTTATCTAGCAAGCTAGAGCCCCAACTCCTGAATGGATCTTTATAACCTATCATGTCCAAAACAGTAGGATAAATATCGATATGTTGCGCTAAATCAGTATTTTCACCTTTATATTTCCCATTGGGGTCAAAAATAAGAATTGGAATAGCCAGACGATTCATTATTTGTTCTGAATAATGATCTGTGTAATTGACTTGATTACAATGATCTGCAGTTATAATAAATAGTGTGTTTTTATACCAAGGTTCATTTTTTGCAGCTTCAAAAAACTTTTTAAACGAAAAATCGGTATACGAAATACACTGGTGCATTGGAATATTACCTTTTGAAAATTTATTTTTATACTTATTAGGAACAATATAAGGTTCATGAGACGATACTGTAAATAAAGTAGTAAAAAAAGGTGCTTTTTTAGCATCGATAGTGTTCTTCATGAATTGAAAAAATGGTTCATCCCAAATACCCCAAGATCCATCAAAATCTTCGTCATTTCCATACTCTGTCATACCATAGTAATGATCAAAACCTAAAATATTTCCAAAGCCTAAAAACCCCATTGAACCATTAGGCGCACCGTGAAAAAATGAGGTATCATACCCTTTATCTTTCAACGTTGAAACTAACGATTGAATTTCTTGCTTTGCATAAGGTGATGACGTAAAAGCATCTTTGAATGATGGAACTCCAGACAATATTGATGACATTCCATGAATAGATTTGTATCCATTAGCATAGGCATTTGAAAAAATCATACTATGCTGCGCTAATGAATCAATAAATGGTGTGTAACTCACATAATCCTTGATATTTGCGTGTTTATTAAAAGCACCCGAATATTCTCTTCCAAAACTTTCTGTAATAATTAAAACAATATTGGGTTGGGTGGAAGGATTATTATTGTATTGCTTAATCGGTTGAAAATTAGAAGTCACAAAAGACTCAGGAATATTAAAATTTGTTTTTTTAAAACTTTTAACTCCTAAAGTTCTTAAAAAAGCAAATGGTGTATTTAAAACTAAATCGGCCTGTTGTGGTTTTTTTACAAATCTATTGGCATCTACCAAATTGATTGGTCTTGTACTCTTTTTAAAATCACCTCTAATGCCTCCAACAGATAAGGTAGCAATGATTAAAACTCCAATAATTGATGACAATAAATAGGGAATTACTTTAGGTTTATTTTGAATTTCCACAACTTTTATTTTCTTATATAAAAATATCCATAAAATAGAAATACATATAAATAATAAAAATACTAACCAATAGGTAAATAGAAATCTAAAAAACATAAAAGTTAATGACTTTTCATTTTTCAAAATATCTACAACAGCCATAGTTGTTCTGGCAAAATTATATCTGTAATAAATTAAATCAATAAAGTTTAATGAATAGAAAATTAAGTTGGTTAACATGTACCAGTAAAATAGAAATTTTTGATAACCTGGTTTTGTATTAATCCAAAAAGGAAATGCTGAAAACAAGATAAAAATTGAATTAATGTATAAAATTGCAGTAGTATCAAAAACTAAACCATGGTAACAAATAGCTATAAATGCGTTAAAACCATGAACATCTAACAAATCATTATTGTAATAATAAAATAATACTCTAGCTACAAAATACATTATATAAACCAACAGCAATCTGTAGGCTAAAACTTTATATTCATTAACTCTAAAAAATCTATACATTAATTCAAATTTTAATTATATTGCACAAATGTAAGTAAAATTTCGATTAAAAAAATCAATAATGTGGTATGTAATTTTAAGCATTATTTGCAGTGTTTCAGTAGGAATACTGCTCAAAATTGCTAAACGTTTTCAAGTAAATATTTTTCAAATCATCACATGGAATTATGCAATTGCATTTGTCTTAACCTATGTTATTTTCAAACCACAAGTTCAAGAAAGTCTCGAACAGATTCCTATAGAATTGTTAGTTAGCCTTTCGATACTTTTGCCAATTGTATTTCTTTTTCAAAATGCTTCAATTAAAAATATAGGAATTGTAAAAACTGATATTGCACAAAGATTATCACTTTTTATACCTATTTTAGCATCCTATTTTATTTTTAATGAGACTTTTACGGTCTATAAAATTATCGGATTAATTTTAGGATTTTCAGCGATATTTTTTACACTTTCAAAAAAGACTGAAATTAAAAATTCAAACTCTAACTGGATTTATCCTCTGCTCGTTCTATTTGGATTTGGAATTATAGATACCTTATTTAAAAGAGTGGCGACCATTAGCGAGATTCCGTTTACTACCATTTTATTTTTTATTTTTGGTGGTGCTTTACTCCTATCTATTTTAATTGTTCTATATAAAGTTTTCATTCAAAAAGAAACCATAAAATTAGAAGGTAGTTATTGGGGAATTGGAATTGGAATTTTGAATTTTGGAAACATCCTATTTTATTTAAATGCCCACAAAGCACTGCATAATAATCCGTCTACCGTATTTGCAGGTATGAATATGGGAGTTATCATTCTAGGAAGTATCGCTGGAATTTTAATATTTAAAGAGAAACTTTCAAAACTAAATTACATTGGAATTTTTCTTGCAATTCTTTCAATTATTTGTATCACACTCTCCCTATTAGAATAATTTATTGAAGACATAAAAAATATCAATAAATCAAAATTGCTTTTTTAATTTTATTTTTTTAATTTGCATGAAATTATTAATAGCGAATTATGACAAATATTACACGTTTATTCGATTTTCCTTATTATCAATTGGAAAAACACAATTTATCTGACGCACTTGTTACAAAATACAATAACGAATGGGTTAAAACATCCACTAAAGAATATCTTGAAAAAGCAAACGCTCTTTCTAGAGGTCTGCTTCGTTTAGGGGTAAATAAAAACGATAAAATTGCCATCATTTCATCCACCAATAGAACCGAATGGCATATAACCGATATTGGGGTTCTTCAAACGGGTGTCCAAACGGTTCCAATGTATCCTACAATTACGTCAGAAGATTATGAATACATTTTAAATCATTCTGAATCTTCATATTGTTTCGTTTCGGATCAAGAAGTATATGACAAATTAATTGCTGTTAAAAAAAACATACCAAATCTGAAAGAGATTTTTTCTTATAATACAATTAAAGGTTGTAAAAATTGGCAAGAAATTCTTGAACTTGGAGCAGATGAATCAAATCAAGATGTTGTTGAAGATCGAAAAAACAATGTAGCAACAACCGATTTAGCTACTATAATTTATACTTCTGGAACAACCGGAAAACCAAAAGGTGTAATGCTAACACATCAAAACATTGTATCCGATGTTTTAATGAGTGCACCACGAGTTCCATTAAGAGCAGGAAGCACAAGAGCATTAAGTTTCTTGCCTATTTGTCATATTTTTGAACGAATGCTTACCTATTTGTACCAGTATTATGGAATATCAATCTATTTTGCAGAAAGTATTGAAAAAATATCAGACAATTTAAAAGAAGTTCATCCCCACGTAATGTCAGTTGTTCCTCGTTTGTTAGAAAAAGTTTATGATAAAATATATGCAAAAGGTGCTGATTTAACGGGTGTAAAAAAGAAATTATTTTTCTGGGCTTTAGAGTTAGGTATGAACTATAAACCTTATAAAGAAAATGGCTGGTTTTATGAATTCCAACTTAAAATTGCACGTAAATTAATTTTTTCAAAATGGCAGGAAGCGCTTGGAGGCGAACTAGAATTATTGGTATCTGGAAGTGCTGCATTACAACCTAGGTTAACCAAAGTATTTACCGCAGCAGGAATTCCTGTTATGGAAGGATATGGTTTAACCGAAACTTCTCCTGTTATTTCTGTGAATGACATGAGAAATAAAGGATTTAGAGCAGGAACTGTAGGGAAAGTACTTGATGGTGTAGAAATTAAAATTGCTGCTGATGGAGAAATTCTTTGCAAAGGACCAAACGTTATGCTTGGCTATTACAAAGACGAAGCTCAAAGTAATGAAGTTTTAAAAGATGGCTTTTTTCATACTGGAGATATTGGAGAATTTGATAATGAAGGCTTCTTAAAAATCACCGATCGTAAAAAAGAAATGTTCAAAACTTCAGGAGGTAAATATGTTGCACCGCAATTACTTGAAAACACATTTAAACAATCTCGATTTATTGAACAAGTAATGGTTATTGGTGATGGTGAAAAAATGCCAGCCGCTTTTATACAACCAAGCTTCGATTTTATTAAAGAATGGGGTTTGAAACATCCTGAAGCAAAATTAGGAACCACTAATGAAGCAATAATTACTAATCCTACTTTAATAAAACGAATTCAAGAAGAAATTGAACATTATAATGAACGCTTTGGAAGTTGGGAAAAAGTAAAACGCTTTGAGTTAACACCCGATGTGTGGTCTATTGATGGTGGTCATTTGACACCAACAATGAAATTAAAACGTAAAGTGATCAAAGAAAAATACAACGATTTGTACACAAAAATATACGGTTAACATCAGATTAAAGTCTGTCATAAGTCAGACTTTATTATTAAAATGTTAAATTTTTAATTCAATAATAAATAAATCATAAAATACTATGCGTGCATAGTATTTTTTTTTATATTTGAACAAAATTAAATTATGCAAGATAAAACAATCGATTATATATTGAGATATACCTGGCAAGCCGTCGCAAGAATGTACAATGAAGAGGCTACAAAATATGGCGCTACAATGGCAACAGGTTTTACCTTACTTTCTATTGATAAAGAAAAAGGTACGCCCTCAACTACTCTAGGGCCAAAAATGGGAATGGAAGCCACTAGTTTAACGCGAACACTTAAATCAATGGAAGATAAAGGATTAATATTCCGGAAAAAAAATCCAGCTGATGGAAGAGGTGTTTTAATCTATTTAACCGATTTAGGCAAAGAAAAACGAGAACTTTCTAAAAATACCGTTTTATTATTTAATGATACCGTTAAAGCTAACTTATCAGATGAGAAATTAAAAAACTTTATAGAAGTTTCAGAAATAATCAATCAACTGATTACGGATAAGAAAATTTTTAGAGATAAATAATACATATAGTTTTAAAAACAACCCGTTATAAAAAAATAAAAATGAAACGTAGCATTAAAAAAGTAGCGGTAATTGGTTCTGGAATCATGGGTAGCGGAATTGCTTGCCACTTTGCAAATATTGGCTTAGAAGTTCTGCTTCTTGACATTATTCCAAATTCGCTTTCAGAGGCGGAAGAAAAAAAAGGGCTTACACTAGAGGATAAAGTTGTAAGAAATCGTTTTGTAAACGATCACTTAACCAATGCATTAAAATCGAAGCCATCCCCTATTTATCACCCAAGTTTTGCTTCAAGAATTTCTACTGGTAATACAACCGATAATATGGCTAAAATTGCTAGTGTAGATTGGATAATTGAAGTTGTTGTGGAACGATTAGACATCAAAAAACTTGTCTTTGAACAAATTGATAAATTTAGAAAACCAGGCACTTTAGTTACTTCAAATACTTCCGGAATTCCTATTCAGTTCATGAGCGAAGGCAGAAGCGACGATTTTCAACAACATTTCTGCGGAACGCACTTTTTCAATCCAGCTCGTTACTTAAAATTATTTGAAATTATTCCAGGCCCTAAAACATCACAAGAAGTAATAGATTTCTTATCTAGCTATGGTGAAAAATTCTTAGGGAAAACATCAGTAATTGCAAAAGATACTCCAGCTTTTATTGGAAATAGAATCGGAATCTTCGGAATTCAAAGCTTATTCCACCAAGTGAAGGAAATGGGATTAAGCGTTGAAGAAGTAGATAAATTAACAGGTCCAGTAATTGGCCGACCAAAATCAGCTACTTTTAGAACAGTTGATGTCGTTGGTTTAGATACTTTAGTGCATGTTGCCAACGGTATTTATGAAAATTGTCCAAACGACGAAGCGCATGAATTATTCAAACTTCCTGAATTTGTTAATAAAATGATGGAAAACAAATGGCTAGGAAGTAAAACTGGGCAAGGTTTTTATAAAAAAGAAGGTAAAGACATTCAAACTTTAGACTTAAACACATTAGAATATAGAGCCAATAAAAAAGCATCATTCGCCTCCTTAGAATTGACCAAAGCAATCGATAAACCTATCGATAGATTCAAAGTTTTAGTTACTGGAAAAGATAAAGCAGGCGAATTTTATAGAAAAAACTTCGCTTCAATGTTTCAATATTGTTCCAATAGAATTCCTGAAATCACAGACGCTTTCTATAAAATTGACGATGCAATGAAAGCTGGATTTGGATGGGAAAATGGTCCATTCGAAATTTGGGATGCCATCGGAGTGGAAAAAGGAATCGAATTAATGATAGCGGAAGGATATCAACCTGCATCTTGGGTTACTGATATGTTAGCAGCTGGAAATAGTTCTTTCTATTCAATTAAAGATGGAGCAACACACTTCTACTCGATTTCAAACAAAAAAGTAGAAAAAATTCCAGGTCAAGATGCCTTCATTATCTTAAATAACATTCGCCAAAGCAAAAAAATATGGAATAACAGCGATGCAATAATTACCGATTTAGGCGATGGCATCATCAATTTAGAATTTACATCCAAAATGAATTCAATTGGCGCTGGTGTTTTACAAGGAATCAACAAAGCGATTGACATTGCTGAAAAAGACTACAATGGTTTAGTAATTGGAAATCAAGGGGCTAATTTCTCTGTGGGAGCTAATTTAGGAATGATTTTCATGATGGCTGTCGAACAAGAATATGATGAATTAAACATGGCCATTAAAATGTTCCAAGACACTATGATGCGTTGTCGATATTCAGCTATTCCAGTTATTGCAGCTCCTCACGGAATGACTCTTGGTGGTGGTTGTGAATTAGTCATGCATTCAGACAGAGCTGTTGCTGCGGCAGAAACCTATATTGGATTAGTAGAATTTGGTGTGGGTGTTATTCCTGGCGGTGGTGGTTCTAAAGAAATGGCATTGAGAGCATCTGATTTATTCCGTAAAAATGATGTAGAATTAAACGTTCTTCAAGAATATTTCTTAACGGTGGGAATGGCAAAAGTTGCTACTTCAGCTTATGAAGGTTTCGATACTGGCGTTTTACAAAAAGGAAGAGATATTGTAGTAGTAAACAAAGACCGCCAAATTGCGACAGCGAAACAAGTAGCCTTACAAATGGCCGAACAAGGTTACACACAACCAGTTAGAAGAAAAGATATCAAAGTATTAGGAAAACAAGCATTAGGGATGTTCTTAGTAGGAACTGACCAAATGGAAGCGGGTAAATACATTTCTGAACACGATAAAAAAATTGCCAACAAACTAGCTTATGTAATGGCTGGTGGCGATTTATCAGAAGCAACGTTAGTTTCTGAACAATATTTATTGGATTTAGAACGAGAAGCATTTTTATCACTAACAGGTGAAAGAAAATCTTTAGAAAGAATTCAGTATATGTTAACCAAAGGGAAACCGTTGAGAAATTAGAGCCCCCAACCCCCGAAGGGGGAGTTGAGCAACTTTGTGTAAAATTAATTAAATAAAAACCTATTGACTCCTAATAGGAATTCCCCCTTCGGGGGCTAGGGGGCTAATATGAAAACAGCATACATAGTAAAAGCCTACAGAACAGCCGTAGGAAAAGCACCAAAAGGAGTTTTCCGATTCAAAAGACCAGACGAATTAGCAGCAGAAACCATCGAATACATGATGGCCCAAATGCCTAACTTTGATAAAACACGTATTGATGATGTTATGGTAGGAAATGCCATGCCTGAAGCCGAACAAGGTTTAAATGTAGCCCGTTTAATTTCATTAATGGGATTAAAAATAACCGATGTTCCTGGCGTTACAGTCAATAGATATTGTGCTTCTGGAGTAGAAACCATCGCTATGGCAACGGCTAAAATTCAATCAGGAATGGCCGATTGTATCATTGCTGGAGGAGCAGAAAGCATGAGTTTTATTCCAATGGGAGGCTACAAACCTACTCCTGATTATAAAATCACGGCTGCTGGTCACGAAGATTATTATTGGGGAATGGGTTTAACGGCTGAAGCTGTAGCTAAGCAATTCAACGTTTCTCGTGCCGATCAGGATGAGTTTGCTTTTCAATCGCATATGAAAGCTTTAAAAGCACAAGCAGAAGGTAAATTCGATAAACAAATTGTGCCTATCACTGTCGAACAAACATTTGTAAATGAAAACGGAAAAAAAGAGACCAAATCATATATTGTAAATAAAGACGAAGGCCCAAGAGCTGGAACTTCAGTTGAAGCTTTAGCAGGATTAAAACCTGTTTTTGCAGCTGATGGATCGGTTACCGCAGGAAATTCTTCTCAAATGAGTGATGGCGCAGCTTTTGTATTAATCATGAGCGAAGAAATGGTGAAAGAATTAAACTTAGAACCCATTGCAAGAATGGTAAGCTACGCTGCTTCAGGAGTAGAACCAAGAATCATGGGAATTGGTCCGGTTACCGCCATCCCAAAAGCATTAAAACAAGCAGGATTAAAGCAAAACCAAATCGATTTAATCGAATTAAACGAAGCCTTCGCTGCACAATCATTGGCCGTTGTTCGAGAATTAGGTTTAAATCCTGAAATCGTAAACGTAAATGGTGGTGCCATTGCTTTAGGCCATCCACTAGGCTGCACAGGTGCTAAACTATCGGTACAATTGTTTGATGAAATGCGATTAAGAAATAGCAAATATGGTATTGTTTCAATGTGCGTAGGAACCGGTCAAGGAGCAGCTGGTGTTTTTGAATTTTTGAAGTAAGAATATAGAACAAAGAAAATAGAATATAGATAAACTGAAAATGAAAATATAGAATTCCGAAAAGTCTCTTTTCTTTTCTCTTTTTTCTTTTCTCTAAAAAATAAAAGTTATGTCAGATATCATCAGAGGAGGTCAATTCCTTGTTAAAGAAACAAAATGCGAAGACATCTTCACACCCGAAGATTTCAACGAAGAACAAATCATGATGCGTGATTCGGTTATCGAGTTTGTAGATAAAGAATTATGGCCTCACAAAGAACGTTTTGAAAAGAAAGATTTTGCGCTTACCGAAGAAGTAATGCGTAAAGCGGGTGAATTAGGTTATTTAAGCGTTGCTGTTCCTGCTGCTTATGGCGGAATGGGAATGGGATTTGTAAATACCGTTTTAGTTTGCGATTATATTTCGGGTGCAACTGGTTCATTTTCAACTGCTTTTGGAGCACACACTGGAATTGGAACGATGCCAATTACACTCTATGGAACAGAAGAACAAAAACAAAAATATGTCCCAAAATTAGCTTCTGGCGAATGGTTTGGAGCCTATTGTTTAACAGAACCAGGTGCAGGATCTGATGCCAATTCAGGAAAAACAAAAGCAGTACTTTCAGATGATGGTACACATTATAAAATAACGGGTGGCAAAATGTGGATTTCAAATGCTGGTTTCTGTAATCTATTCATTGTTTTTGCTCGTATCGAAGATGATAAAAACATTACAGGTTTCATAGTTGAAAATGACCCTTCTAACGGAATTTCAATGGGAGAAGAAGAACATAAATTGGGAATCCGCTCCTCTTCTACCCGTCAAGTATTCTTTAACGAAACAAAAGTACCAGTAGAAAATATGTTGGCAGGTCGTGGCGAAGGTTTTAAAATTGCGATGAACGCTTTAAATGTGGGTCGTATTAAATTAGCCGCAGCTTGTTTAGAAGCGCAACGTAGAACTATTTCGGGAGCAGTGCAATATGCCAATGAAAGAGTTCAGTTTAAAACGCCTATTTCTAGCTTTGGAGCAATTCAGGCTAAAATTGCCGAGATGGCTACCAATTCTTATGCAGGTGAAAGTGCTACTTACAGAGCTGCTGCAGATATTGAAAATAGAATAAACATCAGAGTGAGTGAAGGAAATTCGCATCAAGAAGCCGAATTAAAAGGCGTTGAAGAATTTGCAATTGAATGTTCTATCTTAAAAGTTGCCGTTTCTGAAGATGTTCAAGCGTGTACCGATGAAGGAATCCAGATTTTTGGTGGTATGGGATTTTCTGAAGATGCACCAATGGAAAGTGCTTGGAGAGATGCTCGAATTGCTAGAATTTACGAAGGTACTAACGAAATAAATAGAATGTTATCAGTGGGAATGTTAGTGAAAAAAGCGATGAAAGGTCATGTTGATTTAATTGGTCCAGCTATGGCTGTTGCCGAAGAATTAATGGAAATTCCGTCTTTTGATATTCCTGATTATTCTGAATTATTTGCTGAAGAAAAAGAAATGATTGCCAAATTGAAAAAAGTTTTCTTAATGGTTTCTGGAGCTGCGGTACAAAAATATGGAGCAGAATTAGAATCGCATCAACAATTATTAATGGCAGCATCTGATATCTTGATTGAAGTTTATATGGCTGAAAGTACCATTCTTAGAACTGAAAAATTAGCTAAAAAAGTAGGTCAGGATAAAGTTCAAGAGCAAATTGCAATGGCACAATTATATTTATATCATGCGGTTGACATCATCAATCAAAAAGGTAAAGAAGGAATTGCTTCTTTTGCAGAAGGCGATGAACAACGTATGATGTTAATGGGTTTAAAACGTTTTACAAAATATACGAATATGCCAAATGTAATTGGTCTTCGTGAAAAAATTGCTGCAAAAATAATTAGCGAAAATAAATACGCTTTTTAAAACAGTAATTAATTAGTTTAGTTTGTAAAAAAACCATCCGTTATCGGATGGTTTTTTATTATTTTAAAATCTGTGCAGCGTGCGCTTTTGTTTTTACTTCAGAAATTACGTCTTCTATGATTCCACTTTCATCAATTACAAAAGTGGTTCTATGAATACCATCGTATTCTTTACCCATAAATTTCTTTGGTCCCCAAACTCCAAAGTCTTGAATAACCGATTTATCTTCATCGGCTAATAACGGAAAAGGTAAATCATATTTTTCAACAAACTTCAATTGCGCTTTAGCATTATCGGCACTCACACCTAACAATGCATAATTATTCGATTGGAATCGAGCATAATTATCTCTTAAATCACACGCTTCCGCTGTACATCCTGGCGTACTTGCTTTTGGATAAAAGAAAACTACTAATTTTTTACCTGTATAATCAGTCAATTTATGTGAAGTTCCATTTTGGTCTAAGCCTGAAAAATTAGGTGCTTTATCCCCTACTTTTAATGTTGTCATTTTATTTTTAGTTTAAAGTTTATAGTTTAAATTTGTTTAAAGTTAGTAAACAAAATTACAAAAATGACCAAAAGCGAAAAAGTAACATTTGTTATAAATACGTTAAATGAATTATATCCCGAAATTCCGATACCGTTAGACCATAAAGATCCCTATACTTTATTGATTGCGGTGTTGCTTTCGGCACAATGCACCGATGTTCGTGTAAATCAAATTACACCGCTTTTATTTGCTAAAGCAGATAATCCGTATGATATGATAAAAATGAGTGTGGAAGAAATTAAAGAAATCATCCACCCTTGTGGTTTGTCGCCAATGAAATCAAAAGGAATTCATGGTTTATCGGAAATCATAATTGAAAAATACAATGGCGAAGTGCCACAAAGTTTTGAAGCTTTAGAAGCTTTTCCAGCAGTTGGACATAAAACGGCAAGTGTAGTCATGAGTCAAGCTTTTGGTATTCCGGCGTTTCCTGTTGATACTCATATTCACCGACTAATGTATCGTTGGGGATTCACCAATGGGAAAAATGTACAACAAACTGAAAAGGATGCCAAACGTATTTTTCCAGAAGCGTGTTGGAATAATTTACACTTACAAATTATTTGGTACGGTCGTGAATACTCTCCCGCACGAGGTTGGAATTTAGAAAAAGATATAATTACTAAAACGATTGGTAGAAAAAGTGTGCTCGAAAAAGCCAAAAAATAAAATTAATACAATAAAAATGCCTCAAAGAAATTTGAGGCATTTTTTTAATTTGCTATAATTTGAAAATTTGAATTCCCAATTTTATGAATACTTAAAGCTTTTGAATAATTAAGTATAAACGAAATTGTTTCTTTTTTAGGTTTCAAATTTTCAACAGCAAATTTTTTCTTAGTGTAAAGTTTTGCCATTTATTACAATTTAAAATATAATGTAATAACGACAAAAGATTTGTTTTAGTATTAATTAGTTAAAATAATTTGATTTTTTTCAATTATTTTTCTCAAATTTATTACTGCATATCGCATTCTTCCTAGTGCAGTATTGATACTAACACCTGTTAATTCTGAAATTTCTTTGAAGCTCAAATCTTGATACATTCTCATCACTAAAACTTCTTTTTGATCTTCTGGTAATTCATCTAACAAGCGTGTTAAATCAGCTTCTACTTGATCAGTTATCATTTTACTTTCAATTGTAGGTGCATTATCACTCATATAATTAAAAATAGAATATTCTTCCGTTTCTCGATTAAATGGCATTTTGTTTGATTTGCGATAATGATCCACCACCAAATTATGAGCTATACGCATAACCCAAGGTAAAAACTTACCTTCTTCATTGTATGATTTTGTTCTAAGTGTATTAATTACTTTGATAAATGTATCTTGAAAAATATCATCAGATAAATCTCTATCATTCACTTTTGAATAAATAAAACCGTAAATTTTAGATTGATGTCTTTCGATCAAAGAAGTCAAAGCAGATTCATCTCCACTTATGTAGTTCTTTACTAAGATCGCATCAGGAAATACAAGATTAGCCATAACAATACCTTTTAGTTAATTAAGATTAGGGATTCTGTAAAAAGTAATTGTTTGTAATAGGCAATTTTGTTTTAGAAGATTAATTGAACCAAATTTAACATAAAATTTTGTTATTAAACAAATTCTATTTAAAATTTTAACATATTTAATATAAGAAAGTTAGAAATCAACGCTAATCAATAACTAATTTCTCTTTATAAATCTGGTCTTCAACTGAAATAATCATAAAATAAACTCCTTTAGTTAAATTTGAAATATCAACTATTGAAGAGCATTCATCTATATCCATCATTTTTTGACCTAATAATGAATAGATTTTCAAATTATTGATGTTTATATTTTGATCAAACTCAAGATTTAAATGAGTTGGATTTTTGAATTTAATTTCGTTTCTACTTGAAATTTCGTTTAATCCAAGATTACAATTATTACCCACTACATATTGAAAATACTGTGTAACTGACAATCCATTTGCATAAGCAAATTTAACTGCATAACTAATGGTATAGCCAGGAGTTTGACCTGTTAAAGTATATGTAAAAGTTCTGCTGCCAGAAACATTGGTCATTTGAACTTCTGAAAAAGGTGTTTGTTTACGTAAAAAGGCAACTAATCCTATCTTATCTGTATCTAATAATTCAAAAGTGACCTTAACATTAGTAGTGCCAATAGTTTCAAAAGCATAATTATAACCTGTACTAAATGACCCTTCTTGCGCAGCAGAGCTAGTTCCGTTACAACCAATTACACCAGAGGTAGTAGCATTTAAAATAATTGGATTATTTGCTGCGTTATTTCCCGCTAAATCACTTGCTCTTACTGAAAATGAATAATTTGTGGTTGGGTTTAGTCCTGATATAACCAAAGACTTTTGAACGCCTGAAGTTCCAGCTGCTGAAGTAGAATTTGAGCCGTAAGTTACTCCGTATACAACAGAACCTGAATTATCATTAGAGTTTAATAAAAGCTCAATGGATGAGCTTGTCACGGCTCCAATGGTTGCCGTAAAATTTGTAGGAATTTGAGTATCAACTTGCACATTTTGATATACCCTAACATAATCAATTTCCATAGTAGCCTGATTAAAATTACTTGGTATATTACCTGCAACTCCACCCATTGCTATGTTGAACAACAAATATTGATCGGCAGTAAAAGGCCAATTATTTGCATTTTTAACTGCTGGATTATAAAAATAAAATGGAACTCCGTCTAACAAAAACGTAATTTGAAAAGGAGACCAATTCATTGAGTATACATGAAAACTATTACCAAGGTTATTCGCAATAGTCCCTCCAATATTAGTTGTAGCGCCAGATGAAGATGGCGTATGTAGTGCACTTTGAACATAACCCGGAAGTTGATCTGGCGTTATCCCATGTTCCATAATATCTATTTCTCCACATGCTGGCCAAGGTGTTGTGCCATGAGTTGCTGCAAAAAATCCACCAGGTTCTGTTATGTTTTTTCCTAAAAGCCAAAGTGCTGGCCAAGTACCTTGATTAGTTGGCACTTTTGCGCGTATATCAACTCTTCCATAAGTATAAGCAAATTTTGAGTTTAAACGAGCTGAGGTGAATTGTTTTATTACACCTTGATTGTCAAAAACTTGTCTTTTTGCAACAATTTTTAACACACCATTTTCTACAAAAGAATTAGATATTAAGTTTGTATAATGTTGTTGCTCACCATTATGCCAGTTTCCACCATTAGGAATTTGGGTTTGGTGATGCCATTTAGTAGCATTTACTGCTCCATTTATGTCAAATTCATCTGACCAAACTAAATCAGAATAGACTACATCTACTTGGGCATATGAAAAATTTAAAAATAAAAAGAATACAAAGCAAATCTTTGAAAAAGTATATTTAAACATTTTGAATTAATTATTAAAAATTAGTTCAGATTCCAAAGTATTATCAGAACTACCACCGACAAATATTTTAAAATTTCCTGATTCTGCTTCCCAAACATTGTTTGCGGTATAAAAAGCCAACATTTTAGCATCAATTGTAAAAGAAACTACCTTTGATTCATAGGGCTTTAACGTAACCATTTCAAATCCTTTGAGTTCTTTAACCGGTCTTGTATAGGATCCAACCATATCTCGAGTATACAATTGAACTACTTCTTTACCTTCAACAGCACTATTATTTTTTAATTCAACTTGTACTAAAATAGTTTCATTTGCTGAAAAGGAATTACTTGACAATTTTAAATTTGAATACTCAAACTTGGAATAACTTAAACCATGTCCGAACGCATATAAAGGAGTATTTTCCTCGTCAATATAATGCGACCAAAAAACAATTTCAGGTTCATTCATGGTGGGTCTTCCTGTATTTTTATGATTGTAGTAAATAGGTAATTGACCTATATTTCTTGGGAATGTCATTGGTAATTTACCACTTGGATTATAATCGCCATATAGTACTTGTGCAATTGCGTTTCCACTTTGAGTTCCTAAATGCCATGTTTCAACAATTGCCGGAATATGTTCAGCAGCCCATGGTAACGCAAGTGGTCTTCCATTAGTAAGCACTAAAACTATATTTGGGTTTACTTTATAAACTGCTTCTAATAAATCTTGTTGAACACCGGGTAATCCAATATCTGTTCGACTTCTTCCCTCTCCTGATTGCAAACCATGTTCACCTAAAACCATTACTACAACATCAGCACTTTTAGCAATTTGAATGGCTTCATCAAATCCAGACTTATCAGTAGTATTTATCTTCGTTTCCCACATAAATTGGGTTCTACCAATTGCAACATCTGCACCTTTAGCATAAGTCAATTCATTATTTGGATAGTTTTTCATTCCTTCCACTACCGAAATTGCTGTATTGTCATCAGCGCCAATTCTCCAACTTCCTAAAGGGCTTGTTTTATCAGCTGCTAATGCTCCAATTAATGCTATTTTTTTGCCTGATTTTTTTAACGGAAGTATTTGATTTTCATTCTTTAATAAGACAATTGATTTTTTAGCAATATCCAAAACACCTTGATGAAATTCTGATTTTCCAACAGTAGCTTTTTCAACAGCTTCATCACAATATTTATAAGGATTATCAAACAATCCTAATTCAAATTTTACTTTTAAAATTCGTTTTACAGCATCATTTATCTTAGCAATATCAACTTTTTTTTCGTTAACTAACGCATTTAAATGATCGATATAAGCATAGGATTCCATATCCATATCTGAACCAGCATTAATTGCAATTTCAGCGGCATGTTTACTATCTTTTGCATAACCGTGAGGAATCATTTCGTTAATCGAACCCCAGTCGGAAACAACAAAACCTTCAAAATTCCAATTTCCTTTTAAAATAGATCGTTGTAGTAAAGAATTTCCTGTAGCAGGAATTCCATTTAGATCGTTAAACGAATTCATGAATGTTTTAACTCCAGCATCAACCGATGCTTTAAAAGGAGGTAAAATGCTATTATGCAAGACATCATCACTCACAAAAACAGTATTATAATCGCGTCCAGATTCGGCGAAACCATACCCTGCAAAATGTTTAGCACAAGCAATAATATTCTTGTTTGATAAATTACCTTGAAAACCTTGAATTCTAGCTTTTGCAATTAAACTTCCTAGATAAGGATCTTCACCAGCACCTTCCATAACTCTACCCCAACGCGCATCTCTTGAGATATCAACCATGGGAGCAAATGTCCAGTTAATTCCAACAGCTGCAGCTTCTTCCGCTGCAATTTCAGCTGATTTTTGAATAGCATGAAGGTCCCAACTTGCTGCTTCTGCTAAAGGAATAGGACTAATTGTTTTGTAGCCATGAATTACATCAAAACCAAACAATAAAGGAATACCCAAACGCGTTTGCTCCACAGCAATTTTTTGTAAAGCTTTAACATCTTTAACCCCTTTTACATTAAGCATAGAACCTACAAGTCCTTTTCTTAGGTCATCATATTTTTTTGCTGCATGTCCTTCTTTTGGCACTGGTCCTGTGATATCCCAAAAACCATTATATTGATTAAGCTGACCTATTTTTTCATCTAAAGTCATCAAATGCATAATCGAATCTGCTTTTTGTTCTATTTCAGAGCGTTTTTCAGAAACAATTATTTTTTTATTTGAACTGCAAGAAAATAGGGCAAAAACAAAAAATGCAATACCTAATTTTATGTTGTTATATGTCATTGTAAAATTTATATATCTCAATGAAACGCATTGAAATTTTAATAAGAAAACATTATTTTTTATTGATATACTCTAACATAATCTACTAACATTTCTTGTGGAAATGGTGTTTCACTGTTTGGAGCGCCAGGATAATTACCACCCACAGCCATGTTTAATATCATATAAAAGGGGTTATTAAACACCCAGTCACCCGTTACATCTGATGGCGTAATTTGATTGTAAAGTACATTATCAACATAAAAGTTAATGTAATTTTCGTCCCATTCTACACCAAAAACATGGAAATCAGTATCAAATCTACTATTTGGTAATGTATACGTTTTAGTTATTGCATTACCTGCAGAATAACCTGGACCATGAACAGTTCCAAACACTTTAGTTGGACTACTTCCCAAATATTCCATAATATCAATTTCGCCGCATTGTGGCCAAATAGCTGTATCAGAATTGGAACCTAACATCCAAAAAGCAGGCCATAATCCTTTTCCTCTTGGCAATTTTATTCTTGCTTCAAGTCTTCCGTACTTGGTTTCAAATTTACCTTTAGTTAAAATACGAGCAGAGGTATATGATTTACCCATATATTGTTCTCTGCGGGCAGTAATTTTTAAAACCCCATTTTCAACTTTAATATTTTCAGGTCTATTGGTGTAATATTGTTCCTCACTGTTACCCCAGCCGTTATTACCTGTTCCAATATTATAACTCCACAAACTTGGATTTGGAGCGCCATCAACATTGAATTCATCACTCATTACTAATTGTGTTTTGGTAACAACCGTTTGTTTTTCATCTGTTGAACAACTATTCAAAAAAATACCAACTAAAATTAAAGTGATTAAACTTATATTATTTTTTATCAAAACCATTTTGTTTTATTTTTTAATTATGAAAATAAATATTATCTACGTAGATTGTTGAATTATCGCCACCTTCCAAAATAATTTGAGCTAATTTTGAACGACTTCCTAATCCAGGCATAGCTGAAAATGGTATTTCAATTGAAACCCAATTTTGAGAAACTAAAGTTGGTGCCGTAAATGTTGTAGAATGTCTTGTGTCATCTCCACCAAATACTCCATTAGCTCCAAAATCTACTACAATAACTCTAAGCTGTCTTCCAGGAGCAATAGCACCTGGTATAAATACATCTAAATGAAGATGTGTCATTGAAGTAGCATTAACAGTAGGATTACTAAACTCTATGCCTACAAAGTTAAAGTTTCTATAGTTCAAAACATTGTCACCTAGAACTGAAAAAAGATAATCAGTATATGAAGTGGTTTGCCATGGTTGCCAATTAGAAGCATAATAATTCACTGGAACATTTGTGTAAGCATCTGAAAATATTGAAATAACATTAGCTGAATTTAGAGTTGGTCGTGGTGCATGAGTAAAACTACCTGAGCAATTAATTATCAAACTACCCGTAGCTGGTTGACCATTAAATGTTGCTGTAATTGTTGCTGTACCCGCTGCAATTGGAGTAACCTCACCTGCATCATTTACGGTTGCAACGGATGGATTTGAAGAGGTGAAATTTAAAAAAGCCGGAGTTATAGCAACCGATTGATTGATACCGTTTGGCATATTAAAAGTAGCAATAACACCTGTAATGTTAGATTTTACGCCTATAAAAGTAGATCTAGGTACATTATCACCATTCATAATAGAAGCTTGTAATGGAAGGATTGTGCCTAATTTTTCAAATTTCAATTCATCAATCCAAAATGTATATCCTGCACCATTTGTTCCTTGAGTTCCTGCAGAGTATCTAAACATCCCTTTTTCTTGCACTAATTTTGAAGCATTAGGAATCGGAATAATATATTTTGTCCAAGCCGTTCCTAAACTAATATTTTTCATAGTAGTAATGTATTTATTAGGATAAAAGTCTTCTCCAAAACCAATCTCTCCAATAGTTACACCCTGAGATGCTTTAGCCCAAAACGTAAGAGCGTCAAAATCTGTTAAATTTCGACCTGCTCCATCTACTCTTAAAATACCTCCGGCATAATTTCCTTGAGGATCAGTTGCATTTGGCACATCAAAACGCATCGAAGCATTACCTTTATAACTTACATCAGTATCTACCGACCAAGCACTAAATTTTGAACCAACTGGGTTATCAGCATCTGGTCCATAAGGAAAGTAAAAGTTAGTACCCATGCCAACTGGGGTATCTGTAAATATTTCCGCGGTTTTTGGATATGTAGCATCTCTTGCATCGTCTGATATCTCTCTTTCACAATTCAAATTGACAAGTATTACAATTGTCAAAAGGAACGAATTTCTTAAATAATTAATTTTTCTATTTTTCATTTTATTATTTTTAAAATTATTTACCAATATTTATATGAATGTATGTTCTAATTTCCCACTCAGAACCATTGCCATAACCTACAGGGCTTAATTCAGGGACTGCAGGATAGGTGTTAGCAGGAACATAAGTTGGTGAATATCTTGGAGAATATTGATCTAATGCTCTCCAAATACCCATTATACCTATTCTTGTATCCGGTAAAATGAACCAATTTGGTTTTCCTAAAGAAGTTGAAATATCAATTGCACTTTGCACTGGGAATGTTAAATTAAAATCTTTGTGGTAATCGTATGGACCCCAATCATTTAATTTTAAAGATGATACAACTTTTACTTTGTTATATATCAATCTTAAATCACCACCCATTCTGTTGATGGTTCTTTCAGAATCGCCATTAGCTTGTCCATTTCCAAAATATAAATTAGCAATAATACCTAAGTTTGAAGTTAATTTGGAAACAATTCGTGTATTTGATTCCCATAAATCTTGTGCAGGTGCCGATTTTTGAAAAGCAAAAGGCGTTCTATTCTCTAAGAAACCTATGGCCGCATCCATTGTTGTTGGTAAATGACGGTAAACAAAACCTGTACTAAAAGCAAATTTTGCATCTTCTAATAAATCATTATTCCATTCATACATCCAAGTTCCTGGTGTTGGATCATAGGTTAATAATAATTCTCCACCTGTGGTTTCACGATTTGATTTTACAATAAATGGATCGTCTAGAATATTTCTTAATCTTCCAGGTGCATTAACTCCATTTGGCATTGCATCAACTAAAGGTTTCTGCCATAAGAAATTAGGAGCAATTTGTAAATTGGAATTAATGTTGTAAGTAAAACCAGCTAAAAAGTTCATTTGATTACCACTTCCACTTTCTTTTAATCGCCATCCTGTAAATGTTTGAGTATAATCACCACCAGGGTTAGCTACTAAACCATAAATTGCACCTTGAGTATACATATTAACTTTTCCTTTTGAGAAAGTCAATTTTGCTTTTCCTCCCCAATTGTCTTTGTTGTTAATTTTGTCGACTTTAACTTCAGAACCTTTCATTATTTGAAATTCTCTGCCAATAAGTGGTTGACCACCCCAAATACCTCCAAATTCAATTCCTAAACCACCTAACTTAGTTTGTAAGTAAACAGAAGCTCTTCTTGTTTTTGGTTGTGGAATAAAAATTGATGTTACTGCTTGAGCTGCACTTGAGATATCCTCATGATACACGGCAGCTGTATTAAAAATTCCAATTTTTCTGTTGTATTTTAATAAGTAAGCGGGGTTAGCTCCCCACCATAATTGAGGTCCAAAAGCCGCTTTTAATCCGTTTAAACTGCCTCTTCCATCAATTTCAAAACCAGAAGTTACACCATTATAGATGTCCAAATTTTGACCATAATTTGCTTCAGGATATAATCCGAAGAAATCGCCTTCATACCCCCAATGGTAGTGACCAGTTCTATAGAAACCTCTAATCTCAAAATCTTTAGCCGTCCATTTGTAAGAGGCATTGTAAATTTGAACTCTGTTTACATCATTTGTATATACCTCACCATCATTAGATAATAACGTTTGAGCTCTACCTCTATTTTCGTAAAAGATTTCATTAATTGGATTTTCAGCAACATTACCTAATATGTTGAAATTAACATTTGCTTTCATGTTTGCAGATGGGTTTCCTTCCACACCAATAAAGTAAGATTCCATTGTGTCAAAACCAACTTTATTTGGATATTTATTCGTTTCTGGATCATCTACAGTAGGTGTTGTTAGTAAACTTCCTCCTGTATTAAATGTTGTGAATTCGGCTCTAAGATTACTCAATCGAATAACGTCTCCTTCATTTCCAGCTAAAGCAGCTTTATCAGCACGTGCTCTTAAAGCAGCGTCTATAATATTTGCAGTCTCAAAATGCGTTTTAACTCCATTACTGTTTTCACTTGAAGCATATGGATTAAATTTGTGAATTTCTTTTAGCACATAATATGCTGCTCTTGGATACAATTGGTAATGACCAATTGCATCTACAGGCCCTTTAGCACAAATACCGAACCATTCTTCGTTCATATTATTTTGCCCTTCGGTGTAATCTTTTTGATAACCACCGTTTGACCAAGAAGCATTAGAATCATGAACATCTAAACCAGATGTTTGTCCAAATTTCCACCATCCATCACTAAATTGAAAGGTAAAACCACCAATTGCGATACCTGATTTGCCTGCTCCTGAAACATTTTCATATATTTCTTTCCAATTACTTTTCAAATAAAAAGCTTGTGCATTTTGATCTTCACTATTAGATAAAACATTAAAAGCATCAGAACCAAATTCAGTAAATAAAACAGGTTTCCCGTATTCTTTTTTAACGCGATCAAATAAATCACCGAAAGAGGCACCTCTATAAACGTTAGTTCCATAAATATCAACATCCTTACACTCGTCGTTAACAATGTCTAAAAACAATAAGTCACCATTACAAATAGCCATTGGATGATTTGCATCAATCGCTTTCATTTTTACGACCGCTTCATTGAACAATTTATACATTGCACGAGCTCGTATTGTTGATTTACGATCCTTAACGGGAATATTTTCTGTTTCAGCACCATCCCAAAACAAACCATAATTATTTTCGTTACCTAACAAGAATAAAAGCAGACCTCTAGTATCTTTATAATCTGAAGCCATTTGTGTAACTTCATTAAATAAAAGTGCTTTTGTTTTAGCATCTGAGTATTCAGTATTTGGTTTCCAAACACCATCTATAGTTAAACCATATCTTCCAAAAGAATGATTAAGCATCGTATAAATGCCGAAATTATCATGAATATATTCTATCCATTGTTTTGGGATTCCTGAGTAAACACGAATAGTATTAACCCCCATATTTTTTAACAATCCCATTTCATCATCCAACGCTTTTTTAATAAAATCTTCTGGTTGATTCCATAAACTGTAAGAATAATTAGTTCCTATTGGAAAGTAATCCCAGTTCATTCCATTGACTATAAAATCTTTTCCATTGACTTTAAGCTTCATCTGATCATTGTTGTTTTCAACAATTACTTTATCAGCTTGAGCAAAACTTGAAAATGAATAAGAAAAAAGTAATAATAGAAAAATTTTTTTCATTTGTTTATTTGGTTTTTGTTAATTAAAATTCAAAAATTATAGAAATATAAAAATAGTATTATTGTAGTAACTAAAAATAAAATTAACCTCAACAAAAAATATACAAATTAAAATCAACCCTTAAAAACGCCGAAAGACTAATAAAGTATATGTTTTTAGTGAATTAATCATACGGAAAGTAGTCATTTGAAAAACAATAATGTTAAGGTAATGTATAGTTTAATCATCGATTAAAACAATTAATTATATTGCTAATAAATACTCAACTAACCCCATTTCGTGAGGTAAATTCATTTTTTTACGCAAACGATAACGTTTGATCTCTATACTGCGAACAGAAATATTTAAAAGTGGCGCAATTTCTTTTGAAGATAAATTTAAACGAAGATAAGCACATAAACGTAAGTCATTTGGTGTTAAAGCAGGATGACTTTCTTTTACTTTTTTCAAGAAATTATTATCGGCACTATCAAAAGCTTCTTTAAAAACATTCCAAGTGTTTTCCTCGTTAACATTTCTATTTATAGTAGAAATAACCGCTTTAATACTTCTATTTGTAGAACTATCTGTAGAGCTCTTAAGATCTCCTTTTATAATATTAAGAAGTTCTGTCTTCTTAATTAAATTCATTGTAGAAACAGCTAATTCTTTACTCTTTTTATCGACATCTTGAATTAACTGCTCATTTTTAATTTTCATTATTTTTTGCTCGTTTTCTAATTCTTTAAGCTCTAACAAAATATTGTTTTCAGTAATAATTTTTTGATGTCTTTCTTCATGATATTGAGTGTAAAATTTGTGAATATAATACCCAATAAAAATCAATAAAAATAAATAAAACAATTTAGCCAAAGTATTTGCATACCATGGTTTTTTAATAACAAATGAATAAGATTCAATATTATCTGTTAAGGAATTTGCCACTTTAGCCCTTACGCTAAAAGTATAATCCCCCGCTGGTAAATTTTCAAAGACTACTTGTGAATTAAAAGACCAATCACTCCACTCATCATTTAAACCGTCTAGTTTATACTGGTATTCTGCATTGATATACTTATCGTATTCGGGAACTGTATAATTAAAAGTTAGATTATTTTGATCGTGTGAAAGACTTGTTTCGTCTGCAATAGAAATATTAGTTGGTTTTGAATTTACAACTGTATTAGAAATTCGAATTAAAGAAACTTTGTAGTTATTGAACTTAAAATCGTTATTTTTCAATATATAAAAACCGTCTGTTGTTCCTATCAGATAATTAGTAGTACTCAATTGGAAAATATTTTCATAACCCGGCATTGAATTTGTCATGGAAGAAGGAATGGGCAAACTATTCCTTTTTAATTCTGAAGATAATTTTCCTGATGAATAGTAATGAATATAGTTTTTAGTAAAAAACCATAATTTATTTGACTTATCTACAATCATTTTTCCTGTTACATATTCATCATCGTGAAACATTGTACTTAATGATTTATCCTTTACAAATTGGTTGGTTTTAGTATTCAGTTTAAATACACCATTTTTTGAAGCATAGTAAATGAAGTTGTTATATTTGACCAAGGATGCATTCTTTCCTTTAGTTGGGCTTTTAAATTTATATATTCCAATTGCTTTAGAAACTGATTTATCAATACTAAACTTATAAATGCCTTTATATTCGTGACTTACATATATATCACGATTGTTTATAATTTCAAAATGTTTGGAAGAATAATTAAACCCTGCAATTTTGTTTTTAAAAATCCATGAATTATTCTTTTTTTCCAATACAGATATTCCATTATAATTTCCTTGTAACATATAATTAGAACCGTTTAAATAGGGTTCAAATTTCCATGTTCCAGAGCCTGAAAAAATAAGATTTGCATTAGCACCATTAACAATAAAAGTACCCGAATCATGTCCGCAAAAAAGGGTGTTTTGAAAAGAATAAAGTGACCAAACTTGCCCTTTAGTATTTTGAACAAATTCAAATTTATCTGTAGCATTTAAATCTTTAAAAAAAAGTCCTTGATTTGTTCCAATGTATAATTTATTATTGTGCGTAACCGAAGTATAAATTGCACCTAAAATCCCCGTATTATCTAAATAACTATTAATTGGCGAATTCAAGTTAATACAATTAATGCCGTTATCCAGTCCAATCCATAAATTTTTATCTAGATCCTCATAAAGCGAGAGCGCTGTATTATTACTCAATCCCGAATTTTGAGTAATATGATATAACTTTCTCCCTTCTTTTGATAAAATAAAAATACCATTTGATATAGAGCCCAATGCTATACTTTCATCAGATAACATATAGCTGCTGTATATATTTGTCTGTTTTATATCATTGTCAATAGTGGTCTGAAAATTAGAAAATACTCCATTTTTGTATTTAAAAATACCTTGCTTTTGGGTAACTAATAGCATACCCTCTGAAGTTTCAAAAATGTTTATGAGTTTATTGTTATTAATAATCTCATTGCTTAAAAATAGTTTTCCCTTTCCTTGATCTATTTCAAATAAGCCGTTTGAAGTTTGATAATAAATACCGTTTGAAGTTTTAAATGCCTTGTTAATAGTACTGTTAGGTTCTATTATACTAAACGATTTAGTTTTTGTATTGTAAACATAAATTTTTTCTAATGATTGAAAAAGAATATAATTATCAAAGGGGAAAATACCCCAAAATTGCTCATCATCTTTAATTTTAGACTTTATAGATTTACTCAATGAAGTATAAAATAATTCGCCGTTAGCTGCTCTTTGCCAGTAGCCAAATTCCATAAAAGCACCCGTATATATTTTATCGTTGATGCATTTTACAGAGCGAATGATGGTTTCATTTGGAGAAGGATATAAAATCCATTTTGAACCGTTATACTCTAGTAAGCCTTCGTTATTCGCAAAATACATAAACCGCTGATTATCCTGAGAAATCATCCAATTTTGAATTCCTGCATTATAAATATCTTTTGAATATTTTACAATGGGTGGTAATTGCTGCGCATAATTTATTGCGAAAACAAATAAAAGAAGTAAACAAGTAAAGTGAACTTTATAAAATTTCATTTTTGTTACAATTAAAGGAACTAAAGATATATATTTTTTTTAAATAAAAAAAAGACTGCCATTTCTAGCAGTCTTTAAATAAAAAATATAATGTATATCTATTGTTTGATAAACTTAGTAGAAGATGTAACACCATCTACAACTGTTTTAACTACATAGATTCCAGAATTTAAACTAGAAACATCAAGCGAAGTTGAAGTACTGTTCAATGCTTTGTTGATCACTTCCTGACCCAAAACATTATAAACTGAAATAGTTTGAATAGTTCCTAAACTTTCAATGTTTAACACATTTGATGTTGGGTTTGGATACAGTTTAACTTTTGAAGTTGTGAAGCTATCAGAAGATAAAACAGTATTTTTATGGAAATAAATATTGTCATAAAATACACGATCAACCATAGCTGTAGTAATTCCAATTTGTGCTACATTACCTCTTGTTAAATTATTTGCAACAACCCCACCTAATGCAGTTATAGGCACATCTACAGAAACCCATTGATTAGCGACAAGCTGTGGTGTAGTTCCTCCATTAATATTAACTTCTAAAGCAGAAGCCTCAGAAGAACCACCAGCAAAATCAACTAATTTTACGTTAAATACATCACCAGTTAAATTTGAATCCGTTATATAAAAATCAAAATGAATATGAGTAAATGCTGATAAATTCAATCTATTTGTCATGAATTCAATACCATGACAAACAACACCTGTATTTTTGCGTAAAGTATTATTACCTCCAATTTGAATTTGTGTTGAAGCAGGAGCACCATTACTACACCAACCAGCATCAAAATTATCAAAAGTTATAGGTGTATAAGCATCACTATAAATTGAAACTACGTCAGCTGTAGGTCTTGCTGGAGGCGTCGGTGCAGCTGTTAAAGGAGCTTGAATGATTTCCGTAAATTCAGATCTAATATTATCTAAATAATAAGTTACTGCTACTGGAGGATTATTATATCCTGTGTTTGCAGCATTCCAACTACCGTGAAAAGCTATTTTTTCATATTCTCCATTGGCAGCCCCTGGGCTATCATAAAATACAGAAAAATCAAAAGTTAAAGTTTGCCATTGCCCAGGTGTAGTGTATGCCTGAGAAGTTGCCGAAGCAGGACCTCCATTTTCAACTCTAGCCAACAAATTAAATGTCTGTGTACTAAAAACATCTATTGTCATGGTTTTATTAGTTGTCAATTTTGCTTTTTTTGCTGTTTGAAAAAACACAATACCTTGCCAAACATCTCCAGTATTTTGTTGTGTACCTTTCAATACTTGACCATTTGTTCCGCCAGAAGCAGGATCGGCTACAACTGCAGCAGCAGCTCCACCAAATTGGGTTAAACCTGTATATGTTGCAGGCGCTTCAAAATTTTGAATTAATGGTAAAACTTCTACTACAGATACATTATCAATAAATACATACCCAGTAGCAGCTCCCATATCAAAAATTACTCTATCAGTAACAGCATCACCATAAGTAATTGTTATGTCATAAGTAAAAGTTTGAAGAGTTGATGTTAATGTAACATTAGATGTAGATGATGCAAATGGAGCACCTGTTTGTCCTAGACCTGCAATTATTGTTCTAGTTGCAGTAGTTGCATCAGTAAAAGCATCAAAAGTAAATCTGTAGGTTTTTCCACTAACTAAAACAATCTGTTGGCTTAAGTTAACATCCCATGGATTTCCTGCTGCAAGTACATTAGCCTGGTTAACCCAATTTGCACCACCTAAATCAACTGCATTAGCAGCATTACCCGTCCATGGGGCAGCAACTCCAGTTTGAAAACTTCCGTTGGTAACTAGATTTTGGGAAAAACCCAAAACAGAAATAAACAATGTAAATAATAATAGAGTAATTTTCTTCATAATATTTAATTTAATTAGTTAAAAATTGAATAATGTAAAATTATATCTTAAAATAAATACACAATTCTCATTTTATATATAGAAACTATACACAACCCTTTTTTTTGAAGTTTATTTTTTCTCTCAAGTTAAATTTATAAAACATTGAAAATCAATTATTTAAGGTATTAAAAATAATGATAAAAATGAATTTGTATAGGTATTGTATAGTTTTATTATTATAAATAAATCATACTACAACGTTTTCATTAGTGTAATTTTTACTTAAAATAGAATTGAAAAACAGAATGATTAGTAGTAACTTGAACAAGATTAATTATCTTTGCAAATCTATTAAAATCAATAATGATACAAACCGATTTTTCAACGTTAGAACCTAAAAAAAATATCTTAATAAAAGGAGCGCAATTGCACAACCTTAAAAGTTTAGATGTTGCTATTCCTAGAAATAAATTAGTGGTTATAACTGGGCTTTCTGGTTCAGGAAAATCGAGTTTGGCATTTGATACGCTGTATGCAGAAGGTCAGCGCCGCTATGTTGAAAGTTTATCGTCTTATGCACGCCAATTCCTAGGCCGATTAGACAAACCAAAAGTAGAATACATCAAAGGAATTGCTCCTGCAATCGCCATCGAACAAAAAGTAAATACCAGCAATGCCCGTTCAACCGTGGGTACTTCTACAGAAATTTATGATTATCTCAAATTGTTATTTGCACGCATTGGTAAAACCTATTCTCCTATTTCAGGAAAAGAAGTAAAGAAAGATACTATTTCTGATGTTGTTACTTCGGTTAAAAATTTTGCAATTGATAGCAAGTGGCTGCTACTCGCTCCTATTCATCTAGAAGCTGGACGAGCCTTAGAAGATAAATTAAAAGTATTGTTACAGCAAGGTTTTGCACGTATTTTGGTAAATAATGAAATGGTGCGATTAGATACGGTTGACCAACATCAATTAGACAATAAAGCAATTTTATTAATCGTTGATCGAATTGTGGTTAAAACTGAAGAAGAATTTTATAACCGTTTAGCCGATGCGATTCAAACTGCGTTCTATGAAGGAAAAGGTGTTTGCTATTTACAAGAATTAGATTCGCAAAATCGAATGGAATTTAGTGCAAATTTTGAACTAGACGGACTTACCTTCTTAGAGCCTAATGTACACTTATTCAGCTTTAATAATCCATATGGTGCTTGTCCTACTTGTGAAGGCTATGGAAGTATTATCGGAATAGATGATGATTTAGTCATTCCAAATACGGCACTTTCTATTTATGAAAATGCAATTTACCCTTGGCGTGGTGAAAGTATGGGTTGGTATAGAGATCAATTGGTTAACAACGCTTATAAATTTGATTTTCCTATTCACAAACCCTATTTTGAGCTTACAGAAGAACAAAAACAATTAATTTGGAAAGGAAACTCATACTTTACAGGTCTGCATGATTTCTTTTCCGAATTAGAAGAAAAAAATTATAAAATACAAAATAGAGTAATGCTTTCACGTTACCGTGGCAAAACAAAATGCCCGGTTTGTAAAGGAAAGAGATTACGAATTGAAGCAAATTATATTAAAATTGCGGATAATACCATTTCAGATTTAGTGGATTTACCAATTGTAAATTTAATTGCCTTTTTTAAAGGTTTAAAATTAAATGAATACGATGCAAAAGTGGCTAAACGACTATTAATTGAGATTAACAATCGATTGGATTTTCTTTTCAATGTTGGACTTAGTTATTTAACACTTAACCGAAATTCAAACTCGCTTTCTGGAGGAGAATCGCAACGTATTAACTTAGCTACTTCATTAGGTAGTAGTTTGGTAGGTTCAATGTATATTTTAGACGAACCAAGTATCGGATTGCATCCAAAAGATACCGAACGATTGATTGAAGTGTTAAAAAATCTTCGTGATTTAGGCAACACTGTTATCGTTGTTGAACACGACGAAGACATCATGAAAGCCGCCGATATGATTATTGATATTGGCCCGGAAGCAGGAACGCATGGTGGCGAATTAGTGGCTCAAGGAACGTATGAGGAACTTCTAAAATTTGATTCGTTGACTGCGCAATATTTGAACGGTTCCGCCGAAATTTCGGTGCCAAAAACAAGACGAAAATTCAAAAATCATATTGACGTTATTGGTGCGAGAGAAAATAACTTAAAAAATGAAAATTTCACCTTCCCATTGGAATGTTTAACAGTAATTACAGGTGTTTCGGGAAGTGGAAAAAGTACTTTGGTAAAGAAAATTTTATTTCCAGCGCTTCAAAAAAAATTAGAAGGCGTTGGTGAAAAAGCAGGACAATTTACTGAATTAGCTGGAAGTTTTTCGCACATCAAACATATTGAATATGTAGATCAAAACCCGATTGGTAGAAGTTCGCGATCTAATCCGGTAACTTATATTAAAGCGTATGATGACATTCGTGAACTATTTGCCAAACAGAGTCTTTCAAAACTAAGAAATTATCAAGCAAAACATTTTTCATTTAACGTTGACGGCGGAAGATGTGAAGTTTGTAAAGGCGATGGCGAAGTAACTATTGAAATGCAATTCATGGCCGATGTGCATTTAGAATGTGAAGTTTGTAATGGAAAACGATTCAAAAAGGAAGTTTTAGAAGTTACTTTTGAAGGAAAGAATATTGACAACATTCTAAAAATGACTATTGACGAAGCGCTATCATTCTTCACGGAACAGAAACAGACAAAAATTACCCAAAAATTACAACCCTTACAAGATGTAGGTTTGGGTTACGTGCAATTAGGTCAGTCTTCTTCTACCCTTTCTGGTGGTGAAGCACAACGTATTAAATTAGCATCATTTTTAGTAAAAGGAACAATAAAAGACAAAGCCTTATTTGTTTTTGACGAACCCACAACTGGATTGCATTTTCATGATATCAAGAAATTATTAGCTTCGTTTGATGCCTTATTAGAAAAAGGACATTCAATCATTGTAATTGAACATAATTTAGACCTTATCAAATGTGCCGATTATATATTGGATATTGGTCCAGAAGGTGGTGAAAACGGCGGTAAATTAATAGCTTTTGGCACACCAGAAGAAGTGGCTAAAAACAAGAATTCAATTACTGGAAAATATTTAAAAGAAAAACTACAAAAATGATAAACCCTTCAACCAACGGATGGATTGATAAGTTTTTTACTGAAAATCAGGATAATTTCATTGATTTTAAAAGTAATTATGTGTCATTCTATGAAAGTTGTAGAACAACCGGTTTTATTTATGGTTATGTAGTCAATTTTCAATTAAAAGCGCCTCTAAATACATCAAAATGGTCTTATGATGAAATTACTAAAGTTGGTTTTTTAAATACATTATTCTCGGTTTATTCGCTTGAAAACCAAAAAGGTAATTCAAAAGATTTTATTGAGTTGGTTTATGAGTTTTACAAAATTATTCAGCCTGAAAACCTAAATTTTATTAAAAAAATTCTTCCAGAAGGTTCTCGCAGCTCCCGATTAGAAAAAGTAATTGACGGTCGCATTCAAACCAATCAGAATAGCATTAGTAAAAACTTTTCACACATTATAACTAATGCTTTGTTGTTTATTGATGTATTGGCTTTTCACTATTATTTAAAAAACAACAATTTACCCAATGATTATTTAAAAAACATAGAATCAGATTGTATAAAAATCATATCCTTTGCATTAAATATCAAACAAAATAAATCACAATATGATGAATTATTAGTGAAATTATTTGAAAACTCCATCCGATATACAAAATTTACAACCATAGATTCTATTGAGTTTACTGATCTTAAGTTAACAAAATATAACGAAATATTAGAAAAATTATATCTTTTAGATATTGCTCAAATGGCGCTTTGGAGTGATCAACAATTAGAAGTTGATGAAAATAGTTTTTTAGAAAATATAAGTAATTTATTGAAGATTGATTCTCAAATTCTTGAAAAAAGCAATTCTGAAATTCGCCGTTTCATAGCAACTTATAAAGCAGAAATCCCGTTTTTTAATTATTCAAATCCGATCAAGCATTTTTATGAACATACGAACAAAAATGTTACAAAACTAATTATTAGAAATAAAGATCGATTGACAAAAGAAATCAAAGAAAGTGGTGAATTGATGCAACTTTTAGCGCAATCAACATCAAAAGATTTAACAAAAGAAGAAAAAAAGAAAGTAAAAAAACAGCTACTCGACATTTGTAAAACAATTCCGTCTTTAACTATTTTTTTACTTCCAGGAGGTAGTTTATTACTACCTATATTGATCAAATTTATACCACAATTATTGCCTTCTGCCTTTAATGAAAATTTAGAAGATTAATAGGAAAATTCCATATTTTAAAACCTAAAACTTTAATTGGTACACATCATCTAAATCTTTATCGCAACTAAAGTTTACGCCTAAATCGGTAACATAACCATCATTTAGACCATAAACCCAACCGTGTAACGTAAGTTCTTGACCGTTTTTCCACGCATTTTGTACAATAGAAGTTTTAGCTAAATCAAGTACTTGTTCTTTTACATTAACCTCTACAAATGTGTTAAATCGTTCTTTTTCATCTTTAATTGCATCTAATTCTTCATGATGAAAACGATATACATCTTTGATATGACGAATCCAATTGTCAATAATTCCAATAGAATCATTACCCATTGCTGCTTTTACACCACCACATCCATAATGACCGCAAACAATTACATGCTTTACTTTTAAGGCATTTACTGCATAATCCAAGACACTTAACATATTCATGTCTGAATGCACTACCATATTTGCTATATTTCGATGTACGAATACTTCACCAGGTTCGGCACCTATGATTTCATTTGCTGGTACTCGGCTATCAGAACAACCGATCCATAATAATGGCGGACTTTGACCTTCAGCTAAATTTTTGAAATAATTTGGGCTTATGGCTAATTTATTTTCTACCCACTTTTTATTGTTATCTAGTATTTTTTTATAAAAATCGCCCATTTTAAATTTTTTGTTTTATCAAATATAAAAAAAAGCTACCAATTTCTTTTACTTTTCTTGAAATGATAGCTTTAATAATTTAGTTAGATACTTTTTTAGTGTCTCAGTTCGTCAACTGTAAATTCAGGATTTAAATCATCTTTAATATATTGTACATCATCGTAAAATGTTACTAATCCTGTTTCAATATCGTGCATTGCTCCTACAATACCTATTTGTCCTGCTTCTAGCATTCGTTCTAAAACAAAACTTCTTTCAATGATATTTTTTACACTTCTTTTAACATTAATTTGAGCAACATTTTCTACAAAAGGTCCGTTTTTTGAAGTTCTATTGTCAGAAGTTTCTTTTTCTTCATAAACAGCGGGTTGAATTTTTGACAAGAGTTCTGTTAAGTTCCCCATTTCTACGTGGTCGCAAGCTCCTTTTACCGCACCACATTTTGTGTGACCTAGTACTACAATCAGCTTTGAACCCGCTACTTTACAAGCAAATTCCATACTTCCTAAAATATCTGTGTTTACAATGTTTCCAGCAATTCTAACCGAAAATATATCGCCTAAACCTTGATCAAAAATTAATTCTGCAGAAGTTCTACTATCAATACAACTCAAAATAGTGGCAAATGGCCATTGACCATCTCTGGTTTCATTAGCTTGTTCTAGTAAATTTCTATTGGCTTTTAAATTATTAACAAATCGACTGTTTCCCTCTTTTAAAAATTGCAATGCAGTGCGAGGTGTCATTTGATCTTGCGTTTCTTTATTATGTGCTTTCATGCCTATAAATTTTTTAAAATTATTTTGACTCTTTAATTTTTACGTGTTTAAATTCTATTTCTTCAAAATCATAATAGTCTTTAAAACCTTTTAAGGTTAAATCAATTTGCTTATCTTGAGATTGAACGTTTTTAAAATCTTTTATCAATTCTACTACATCAAAATCAATGTATTTTGTATTTGTAGCATCAATAATTAGTTTTGAATTATTTGGAATACTTCCTAAAGTACTTTTAATTGCAGATTTGTTTAAAAAAGAAACTTCTTGTGCAAGTTTAATCGTAATTACATCACCATCGTGAAACGATTCTTTCTTAAACGAATAAGCAATTTTTAAATTTTGGTATAAAATAAAAATAATACTCACGGCTAAACCAATTGCAACCCCTTTTAATAAATCGATGCCTACAACAGCAATTACTGTAATTACAAAAGGAATAAATTGCGAATAACCACTTTTCCATAAGTGAATAAAAACACTTGGTTTTGCTAATTTATAACCCACCATTAATAAAACGGCTGCCAAAGCGGCTAACGGGATTTTGTTTAAGATAAACGGAATAGTTAGAGCAAATACGATCAATAAAAAACCATGAAAAATAGTAGATAACTTTGTTTTTCCTCCCGAACTAATGTTTGCAGAGGAACGAACTACTACTGATGTCATTGGTAAACCACCTAATAATCCACTAACAATGTTTCCAATTCCTTGTGCTTTTAACTCGCGATTGGTATCCGTAAATCTTTTGTATGTATCTAATTTATCGGTTGCTTCAATACATAATAAGGTTTCAATTGAAGCTACAACGGCAATTGTAACAGCAACAATCCACACTTTCTCATTAGTTAATGCTGAAAAATTTGGTAAGGCAAAACCATTACTAATCTCGGTAAACGATGGTAAACTAACCAAATGATTTTGAGTAATAATTGCTAAACTTGAACCGGATTGAATAAAAAATTCATTTAATAAGATACTAACCACAACAACAACTAATGCTCCTGGAACCACTTTGATTTTTTGTAAAGCAGGAACTTTTTGCCAAGTAATCAAAATAGCTAATGACAAAAGTGCAATAATCAATGCACCGCCATGAATAAAATTAATGGATTCCAACAATGTATCGAAAGTGCTGTGTCCCGACTTTTCAATAAAAAAGAAATCACCTTCGTTATCAACATCATGGCCAAAAGCATGTGGAATTTGTTTTAAAATAATGATGATTCCAATAGCAGCAAGCATACCTTCGATTACACTTGTTGGAAAATAATTTGAGAAACTTCCTGCTTTTAAAAATCCAAGACCAATTTGAATTAATCCTGCTAAAATTACAGCAACTAAAAAAATATCAAAACCACCTAAATCGGTAATTGCTGTCAAAACAATTGCTGTTAAACCCGCTGCTGGGCCTGTTACACTCAATGCAGAGTTACTTAAAAACCCAACTAAAATACCTCCGATTACTCCAGATACTATTCCTGAAAATAATGGCGCACCTGAAGCTAACGCTATCCCTAAACACAATGGCAAAGCCACTAAAAATACAACTAATCCAGATGCAAGGTCTCCTTTTACATTGGAAAAAATAGAATGATTACTCATAAAAAAAATATAAATACATTAATACTAATTCGCTTCTTTATTAAGCGATAATGAACTATTGTATTATACTAAATTTGGTGGTGGTGAAAAAATTTGATGTGCTAAATTGGTAAAACTTGAATTAGTTTCAGAAGAAACATTTAATAACTTAAGTAAATTACAAGAAAGATTTCCAAACTCAAAATCTATAAACGGAACAGATTTAATTTCGTCAAAACAAACTTGACTTTCTTCCTCTTCGCACAGGGAATAGAAATATGAAGTATCTACCTCTTTGTCAATTAAACTTATCAAAGTAGGAGTTGACAAAAACGTAATAAAAATTAGTGCTATTAAACTTGCTAAAAATTTCATGCTACAAAAATAGTAGTTTGAATTAATTTTAATCATAAAATTTTATTAAAATATTTTAATCTACATATTATTTTTTGATACTAATATAGATTAAGATGTGTCAAATAATAAAACCCAAAACATATAAATTTAATTGATTAGTTTTTATATTTGCATCAAAATTATCAATACCATGACTATTACTCAATTACATTATGTTTTAGCTGTTGCCGAATACAAAAACTTTACACTTGCTGCTGAGAAATGTTTTGTAACACAACCTACTTTAAGTATGCAAATTCAAAAACTTGAAGATGAATTAGATATACTAATTTTTGATCGAAGTAAAAAACCCATTTTACTAACCGAAGTAGGTGATAAAATTGTAAATCAGGCAAAAAATATTGTAAATGAAGCAGGAAGAATAAAAGATATTGTAGATCAACAAAAAGGTTATATTGGAGGCGAATTCAAGATAGGAATTATCCCTACTATTATGCCTACTTTACTTCCAATGTTTTTGAATAATTTCATCAAGAAATATCCAAAGGTAAATTTGATAATTGAGGAACAAACGACTGAAGAAATCATTAAAAAATTAAAAAATGGTCATTTAGATTGTGCCATTGCTGCAACTCCGTTAGAAGAAGAAAATATAAAAGAAATTGTGCTTTATTTTGAACCTTTTGTAGCCTACATGCCAGAAAATCATGTTAGTTTTAATAAAAAAGAAATTACGATAGACGATTTAGATCTTGATACTATTTTATTATTACAAGACGGACATTGTTTTAGAAATGGCATCTTAAATTTATGTAAAAACAATAAATATATTGCAGATAGTCATTTTCAATTAGAGAGTGGTAGTTTTGAAACGTTAATAAAATTAGCCGATGAAGGACTGGGAACAACCTTACTGCCTTTCCTGCACACGTTAGATCTAAATGATAAAAATAAAACTAAATTAAGAGCTTTTAAAGACCCTAAACCTGCTAGAGAAGTAAGTTTGATATATCCAAAAAACGAATTAAAAATTCATATCATTAACGCTTTACGCGATGTTATTTCTGGAGTAGTTAGAGGAGCAATAGCTTTTAGTGATGTTGAAATTATAAGTCCGAAACCTAATAAATAAAAAATCCCGATAAATCGGGACTTTTTTGTTAGTTAATATAAATTAAACATTGTCTTAATTCGGGTTTCTCTTTGGTGAATTGTAATAACCATTCACGCAATTGTTCTAATTCGTAAGGAAGTAAATTTTTTAATGCTTTTTCTAATTCCTTGCAAAATAATTTGGGATCAAAACTAACTCGTTCCAAAATAGATTTGGTGTAAGTAAACATAACTCGAGGCATAATCTTTTAAATTTATAGGTTAATATAAAAATAAGAACATGTTGTAAAATTAATCAAAAAAATGATTGATTTAGAAAATTTATGTTAAAAAAAATGCTAAAATTTTGCTAAATTTTTATTTAACAAGATTTTTTGTTGCTCTTAGCATTTCTCGTTTTCCAGGAGCACCAGGTAACTTTTCAATTGTAAAACCCGCAGCAATCATGGCGTTTTTTATACTGGTTCTACAAGCGTAGGTTACTAAAACACCATTAGGCAATAAAGCATCAAACATTTTTTTGAAAATAAGTTCGCTCCATAATTCAGGCTGTAAAGGAAAGCCAAAAGCATCAAAATAAATTAAATTATACAGATTTTTATCTTCTATATCTTGAAACAATTGTTGCCTTTTAGTGAACTTAAAATGAGTTGCAATTGTTTCCTCTTGTTCCCAATCACAACTATGTAATTTTTCAAAAATAGTTGTAAATGAATTTGCCTTTAATTCTGATGGATAATTCATTTGCATTACTTCTTCTTGAGAAATTGGATAAGCTTCTACTCCAACATAATTGACTTTTTCTTTCTTTTGAGTTTCTAAAAAAGTAATAAATGCGTTTAAACCGGTTCCAAATCCTATTTCCAAAATAGAAATTTCAGCCTGATTGTTAAACAAATCCAAACCGTTTGCTATGAAAACATGCTTTGCCTCTTGAATAGCTCCGTGACTGGAATGGTAATTCTCATCCCAATCTGGAATTCTAATGGTTGTGGAACCATCAGCGGTAATTAATATTTCTCTTTTCATTTTTGGCGAATAAAAAAGGTTTAAGAAACATCTCAAACCTTATTATTATATTATTTGATATATAATTTTTTAATCTTCGGAATGGGTCCGCCACATTTCACTTCATGACACTTTATACATGCATCTATTCCGTTATTAAAATGTTCTTTGGCATTTTT
>CAMDQL010000010.1 GCA_945905915.1 Flavobacterium psychrophilum | reverse complement strand
GATTGGACTATGGAAAAAAATCAGGAGGTTTTTGGAAAATGCAATAATCCAAACTTTCATGGACATAATTATGATTTAATTGTATCAGTTACTGGAGAAGTAGATCAAGAAACAGGCTATGTAATTGATACTAAAATATTATCTGATTTAATAAAATTACATATTGAAGAAGCGTTTGATCACAAAAATTTGAATGAAGATGTTCCTGAATTTTTCGATTTAAATCCTACTGCCGAGCATATTGCTTTTGTAATTTGGAATAAACTTCGAAAAGTAATTGCTCTTGATAAAGAATTAGAGATTACGTTGTTTGAAACGCCCAGAAACTTTGTAACTTATAGAGGAAATTAATCATGCCAATTCAAATAGGAGATTCTTTACCCAATTTTACAGCCTTTAAGCAAGACGGAACAACTTTTACAAGTCAATATATTCAAAACAAGCCTGTGGTGATTTATTTTTATCCTAAAGATAATACACCAGGTTGTACCGCACAAGCTTGTAGTTTTAGAGATGCTTATCAAGATTTTCAAGATTTAGGCGCTGAAGTTATTGGTGTAAGCGGCGATTCAATTCGCTCTCATCAAGGTTTTCAACAAAAATATAAGTTACCGTTTGTTTTACTTTCAGATGAAAATAGAAAGTTGCGAAAGTTATTTGGCGTTCCCACAGCGCTTTTTGGATTCATTCCGGGAAGAGTAACCTATGTTTTTAATGCATCTGGTTCATGTATTTATATTTTTGATAGTTTAAGCGCTAGAGATCACATTTCTAAAGCTTTAATTGCTCTTAAATCTAAGAAATAAAAAAGTTAAGCCTATAATCTAAGGCGATTTTTGCATCTTTGCATTCAATTCAATTGATTATGAAGTTTTATCCGATAACATTTTCACCAATTTTAAAAGACCGTATTTGGGGCGGAACCAAATTAAACACCTATTTACATAAAAACAGTGACTCGCAAACAACAGGCGAAAGTTGGGAAATATCAACAGTTCCTGGAGATATAAGTGTCGTAAATTCGGGATTATTGAAAGGTAAAAATATCAATGAAATTATAGAATTGTATCCCGAAGAAATTCTAGGAAAATCGGTAATTGCTAAATTTGGCAAACAGTTTCCCTTATTATTCAAATTTATTGATGCTAAAGAAGATTTATCTATTCAATTGCATCCAAACGATGAATTAGCAAAAGAACGACATAACTCTTTTGGTAAAACCGAAATGTGGTATGTAATGCAAGCAGATGCTGAGGCTCGATTGGTTGTTGGATTTAAAAGAAATTCGAACCAGAATGAATACCTAGAAGCTTTAGAAAATAAAAATTTAGTTTCTTTACTAAACGAATATCCTGTAAAACAAGGCGATGTTTTTTTTCTTGAAACAGGTACTATTCATGCTATAGGTGCTGGTGTTGTGGTTGCCGAAATTCAACAAACTAGCGATATTACCTATCGAATTTATGATTGGGATAGAGTAGATGCTAATGGAATAGAAAGAGAATTGCATACCGATTTAGCTTTAGACGCAATTAATTTCAATACTACCGATGCTAAAATAGACTATTCTGAAGTACCAAATGAATCTTCAATGGTTGTGAGTTGTCCCTATTTTAATACAAATATCATTGCTTTACAGGATCATTATATTTGGAAAAAAACTAAGGAATCCTTTACGGTTTTTATGTGTACCAATGGTCAATTTGAAGTAATCATCAATGGTGAAATTATGCAATACCAAATGGGTGATACCCTTTTAATGCCAGCAATTATTGAGCAATTAACATTAAGAGGGAAGGCTACATTATTAGAAATTTCGATATAATGTATTGAGAACAAAATATATTATGTAATTTTGCATCAAATTTTAAATAAATAAAAAATGGCAAGCGTTAAAAACTTGAAAAAAGAAATCAACTACGTTTTAGGTGATATTGTAAATATCGTTTACGTATGGGAAATGACTACAGTAGGAAAACCAACTGAAGCTTCAGATAAATTAGTTGATGAAATTTACGAAACTTTTGATTCTTTAATGACTCAAGCGAATCAAAAAAATGTAGAAAACAAAAAAGCACATTTTAAACAAATTCGTAAAGATTACGAAGCAGCTGCTAATCAATTTGTTGCAAAAATAAACGGATTAAACTAAAAAAAATGTATTAAAAAGTGCCAATTTTTTTTGGAATTTTAAATTTCAGAATTATATTTGCACCTCATTAGAGTTGCCGGTGTAGCTCAGCTGGCTAGAGCAGCTGATTTGTAATCAGCAGGTCGTGGGTTCGAGTCCCTCCATCGGCTCTAAAGAAAAAAAACCATCACATTGTGATGGTTTTTTAGTTTATAACTTGGTCTAAAATTATTTCTTTTCAGATGCTTTTCTTTCTATAATATATTGGGTAAGCATTTTTCCATATTTTGATTGCGCTACTTTTGGTTTCATACTTTTTTGAATCGTATCTAAATAAGGAATGGTAATATCAGCAATTTCAGAAATTGCTATATAGGGTGCTATTTCATATTCACCATGAGTAACTGCATAATTTGCCGTAAAGCGATATTTTCTAATCAACAATTTTTGATACGCCGCTTCAATACTATCTGCTGTTTTTGGATTTGGTTTCATATCGTTTTTTAAACGCTTTTCAATCAGGTCTAAGTTTTCTTCGTTAAATCGGCTATTTATTTTATTAAATTCAACCATTAAATCTTGGTTTTTTGAACCAGTTATTTTTGCAGAAGCAAAGAATTCTTTAAGTGTTGTTTCAATAGTTATTTTCCCGGGTTCTGCAAAAAAGGGTAAACTATTATCAATTGAATTGGTTTGTCCTCGATCTAAAAACAAATAAAGCATTTCAGGACTGTCTAGTTTTATATGGCTTTCAAAATGGGAGTCTCCTTTTATTTGAATACTGTCTAATATTACTAATGCCGAATCTTGTATTTTTTGGATGTACAATTTACCTTGTCCTAGACCTTCAATATTTCCGGTAATATGAACGTTTGCGCCATCAACACTTTCTTTTTTCTCACAAGAAATAAAGGTAATCATAGCTAAAGTGGCAAATATTATTTTTTTCATTTTTGTTTTTTTAATTTATGATGGCAAAGTAAATAAAAAATCCTCAAAATACCTTGTACTTTGAGGATTCAATTTTAATTTTAAGGTTTTAAAAATATTAACCTTTTAACCAAGCTTCTCTAACAGCTTTTTTGCTGTCATCTGTTGCTTGATAGCCTTCTTGTTTTTCTTTGGGCATCACTATTTTCCCAGAAATGGTTTGGTCTTTTCCGTCACGATTGATTTTCACAGAAATAGTTTCGCCATCTTTCCAGTCCATACTCGCCATAATTAGATCGTAAATATTATCTAAATTATAAGTTTTATCGTTGACTCCAATAATTTTGTCGTTGTTCTTAATTCCTAAAGTTGTAAAGAAAACATTCAATTCAATTTCAGGTAGAATCATTATCTCTTTGGTGGTAGGATCAACTGTAATATAAGGTTGCGATTGATCTTTTAAAAACGGATTTCCTGCTACTTCCATAGTTGCTTTGGTAACACCCATTTTTGCAAAGAATTGCTCATAAGGAATTGGGGTTTCACCAGCCACATAAGTGTTAAAAAATTCACCAACAGCAGGGTAGGTTAATTGTGTAATTTTAGCAAATAATTCTTCATCTTTAAATGCTTTTTTAGTTCCGTATTCTGTTGCTAAATCTTGCATTAAGTTTAAAATTCCTTTTTTACCATTGCTGTTTTCACGAATTAAAATATCTACACACATAGCAATTAAAGCTCCCTTTTGGTAAACATTTACATATTGATCTTTGTACGGTGCATTTAAAACGTTTTTACTCATTTTAGTAAAACTCATTTTATCATTCATTTGTCTAGATTGAGCAATTTTACCTGCCATTCTTTCAAAAAATGCTTTTTCATCTATTAAACCTTGATTCACTTGGAATAAATTAGCAAAATATTCGGTTACCCCTTCATACATCCATAAATGTTCAGACATTTGCGGATTGTTGAAATCAAAATACTGAATTTCGTTAGAATGAACCGTTAAAGGAGTTACAATATGAAAAAATTCATGTGAAACGACATCTTTTAATTGCTCTTGTAGCATTTCTAATCCCATCATTTCTGGCATTACAACTGTTGTTGAAGTTGGGTGTTCTAATGCTCCAAATCCCTTTGCATCTTGTGCTGCCATATCTGATAGATACAATAAAATGGCATATTTTTTTGTAGAATTGATTGGGCCTAAAAAACGTTTTTGGGCTTTCATCATGTTTTCCATATTAGGCGTAATTTGTTTGGCCGTATATTTCCCTGTTGGCGAATATACACTAATGATGATTTCCATATCGTCTACCATGAACGAGGTAAAATCGGGTTTAGAATACATGATTGGCATTTCAACCAAATTGGCATATTTTGGCATTTCAAAAACATCTGAAGTTGTACTAGCATCTGAATCTGTCATTGCAGAAACGCCTAATAAAGTTTCAGGATGAAGTACCGTAAGTTTATAAGGTGTTTCTTCTTTTCCTTTAAAATAACCAATAAAACCGTGTGTGTTTAACATGAAATTCACACCCGCATTAATATTTGTTCCAGCAGGCGAAAATACATCATCACTTTTACCAAAACCACCACCACCTTCGGTATCAAAAGTGTCATTTACCAAATAAGTGACTTTAGCAAGTTTAGTTGCATTTGAAATTTGGTAGGTATTTTCATCTGTTTTTGCAATTGGTAACGCCTTTCCTTTGGCATCAAAAGCTTTAACATTTTCTATATATCGACCATAATCATCTTCAGAATAAGTTCCAGGAACTGTTTTAGGGATGTGAAAAGTTGCTGTTTCAGTAGTAAAAGTTGGAGCAACTAAGCTAACCATTACTTTGTCATCTGCTACATTTACTAAATCAATGGTAACAGCTACTTCGTTTTTTGAAGACTTACTTTTTTGTGCAAAGGCACCATTCCAAAGAAAAATCACTAGAGCTAGTGAAAGAAATATTTTTTTCATTTTATACATAATTTTAAACATAAGTAGATAAAATGAATAAATTGTTACAGTTAACGTTTCGAAATTTTATTTCTTGTAAATTATTTACTTGTTATATTTTACTTTTCTGTATAAAATAAAAAACTCCTGCAGAGCAAGAGTTAATTTTTTAATCGAATTTATTTTTGAAGTAATATTTACTGTCTAAATCATCGTCTTCTAATTCGTTATATTTTATAGGTTTTGGTTTTGGTTTGTTTGCAGTTACTTTCTTCTTCCAAAGCTCAAAATTATCTTTAGATAAGCGTTTTCGCATAAGTTCAGTAACTTCATTTTCAGTTACACCAAATTCAACTTTCAATACTTCAAAAGGTTTTTTTTCCTCTTGCGCCAATGCAACTACTCTGTCTAGAGTTTCGTTGTCAAATTCTGAAATTTTCTTCTTTTTCATTTGTTTAAACAAAATTTTCCTTCAAGGAATTCTATTTCAATCTAGTTTGATGGTTAATACCTCAATATTAGTAAAAAAATAAATTCAAAAAGCGGATGGTTTGTTTTTTTAGGATTTTTTAAAAAAGTAGATTGTGATAGGTTTATTTTTGAAAAATAATCATAAAATGGTCCTGAACGTTAAATTTATTCTTTGTTTTTTAGATGAACTTGCTTTTGGAATTTGATGCTTATAGTGAATTTGACTACCTTCTTTCATCAGTAATAAACTACCGTGGTTTAAATTCAAGTTTAATTTAATATTTTGTTGTGTGATATGTTTTAATTGAAATTTTCGTTCTTCGCCAAAGCTAACCGAAGCAATAATTGGATCTCTACCTAATTCTCGTTCGTTATCGGCATGCCAACCGTTGCTGTCTTTTTCATCTCGATATAAATTTGCTAATACAGTTGTAAAATGATGTTCACTAACTTTTTCAATCTCATTTTTAACATGCATTAAAGTAGTATTCCATCGCTGAGGTTGCATGGTTATTCCAGAGTAGGAGTATGGTTTTCCTTCGTTTCCAAATAAACAAGTGAATCTGGGTTGAAGAATTTTTTTTCCAAAAATTGTAATTTCATCATGCTGCCAAGGTGTCTCGTTCAGTAATTTTTCAAACAAAATATCTGCTTGTTCTGCAGAAAAGAAATTAGGATAAAACTCGAAAACAGCATCGGGTAATGGAAGTATAATTTTTTCTTTTGGAAATAAATCTAGCATAATTGAAATCAAGTTTTGTAGTGCTAATTTACTTCTTTTTTACTGGATTATTGAATTGGATATTCATAATTACGATTGCTAAAATAATCAAAAGGATTCCAATCCATTGAATAAACTGTAGTTCTTCATTGAGCAAGAAATAAGCCATTAATACCGAAACAGGCAATTCTAATGAGGATACAATACTTCCTAACCCAATTCCCGTTAGCGGAAAACCAGCATTAAGTAACATTGGCGGAATAATCGTTCCAAAAAGCGCTAATACAATTCCCCATTTGGTAAAAATTTCAAAATTAAATTCGGTCGTTTGAGTGAAAAGCCCGAAACTAAAAACAATAATTGCACCACCTAACAGCATAAAAAGGCTTCGTTGCGCAGATGAAATTCCAAGCGCAACTTTATTAGCGGTAAACATTGTGGTTGTAAAGGATGCAGCTGCTAAAAGCCCCCAAAATAGTCCTTTTGTCCAATCGATAGTAGTATCATTGAAATTAATTTTAAAGATATTGATGGCAAAGGCAGTTCCAATGATTACTACCAAAACAGCTAGTGTCTTTTGTAAAGAGGGTGCTTTTTTATCCAAAAACCATTCGAGTAAAACACCCATCCAAACGGTTTGCATAAGTAAAACAATACCAATAGATACCGGAATATATTTTACAGCTAAATAATAAAAAACACTCGTCATTCCCATAGAAGTTCCGGCGATCATTAAGTGTAAAATATTTTTTGAATTGGCTTTTGTGGCGCTGTTGTTGTTTTTTATTCTTTGAAATAAATTGATGAATAAAACGCCAATTATTCCATAAATGAATTGGGAAGAAGTTACTTCTGCTGTGGTAAAGCCTTCTTTATAAGCTAGTTTTACAAATATGGCTAACATTCCATAACTTGTAGCGCCAAGAGCTACTAAGACTACACCTTTTATTACCTTATTCTTCTTCATTAATTTAATTTTTTCAAAAACTATCAATTGTGAAAATCAAATATATTCAATACTTTATATTGATAACTATTTAATGTCATTTGTTAAATCTTTTAAATGAACACGAAGTGCAATAACTGAAATGCTAATTTCCCAAAAAGAAATTCCTAATGAAATAAGCAAACTAAGTAAGCTTGCGCCAAAAATATAAATTCCAATGGTTTCTTGTCCAATATAGAGCAAAAGCATGGCAAAAACCGAAAGAAACAAGCACATAACCCCAAAAAGCTGCATATAACGAATGAGCGTTAATCGCAGGTTTAAATTTTTGATTTCCAATAAAATACTTTTGTTATGATTGTCTTCGTAACTCTTTTTCAAACTACGAATTATTTGTGCAATGGTTAAAAATCGATTGGTGTAAGCCAATAAAATTAATGAAGTGGCCGAAAAAAGTAGGGCAGGTGTTTCTATTGAAAGTGTCATGTTAATTTATTATGTGGTTCAAATTTACAAAATATAAAGTTGGATAATAAAAAAAATCCTGACAGGTTTCAAGCCTATCAGGATTAAATTATACTCTGAACCAAGTTCAGAGAAACTTTTAATTATTTCAACGTTTCAAAACTACGTTTTACAAAAGCCGTTAATTCTTCACCTTTTAATAAGCCTTGCGAAATTTTTGCTAAATCTAAAGCTTGTTTTACTAACAATTCTTGTGCTGATTTATCTTCGGTTTGTAAAATGGTAGTGGCTAAAGTTGAGTTTGAATTTACGACCAAATTATACATATCTGGGAAGTTGCCCACGCCAAACATGCCACCACCGCCTGATGCACTCATTTCTTTCATTCTACGCATAAATTCGGGTTGTGTAATCATAAATGGTGCAGCGTTGCTGTCCATTGGTTCTAACTGAACCGTATAATTTGCTTTTGGCACAATTGCCTCTAAAACCGATTTTAAGTTCGTTTGTTCGGCTTCGCTTAATTTCGAAATTTGAACTTCATCTTTTTCAATTAATTTATCAATATGATCGGCATCAACTCGAGCAAAAGTTAGGTTTTCATTATCAGCTTCTAATTTTTGAATCAAATGCGAAACAATTGGCGAATCTAGCAATAAGACTTGATACCCTTTTGCCTTTGCAATATCAATATAACTGTGCTGTGTTTCTTTATTTGACGCATATAAAACAACTAGTTTTCCGTTTTTATCGGTTTGATTTGGTGCAAGTGTTTCCTTTAGTTCAGCTAAAGTGTAGTATTTTTCTTCAGTTGTTGGATACACTACAAAATCACCTGCTTTTTCATAAAATTTTGGTTCGGAAAGCATTCCATATTCCAATACAATTTTAATATCGTTCCATTTTTGTTCAAAATCTTCCCGGTTTTCATTGAACAACGATTTTAATTTATCGGCAACTTTTCGGGTAATGTAATTTGAAATTTTCTTCACATTACCATCGGCTTGCAAATAAGAACGCGATACATTCAACGGAATATCAGGCGAATCAATTACCCCTTTTAACATGCCTAAAAATTCGGGTACAATTCCTTCTACATTGTCGGTTACATACACCTGATTTTGGTACAATTGAATTTTATCTTTTTGCAATTGTAAATCGGCCGACATTTTAGGAAAATATAAAATTCCGGTCAAGTTAAACGGATAATCTACATTCAAATGAATATTAAAAAGTGGTTCTTCAAATTGCATTGGATACAATTCGTGATAGAATTTTTTATATTCTTCATCGGTTAAATCCACTGGTTGTTTTGTCCATGCCGGATTTGGATTATTGATGATGTTGTCAACTTCTTGATATTCAGTTTTATAATCTTCTGGCGCGTCTTCTGGTTTTGGAAGCGCTTCTTGTTTTGTTCCAAATTTAATTGGAATAGGCATGAATTTGTTATACTTTGTTAACAATTCACGAATCTTAGACTCTTCTAAAAATTCGAATGAATCTTCTGCAATGTGCAAAATTACTTCCGAACCTCTATCTGTTTTATCGTGAGGAACTAATGAAAATTCTGGACTTCCATCACAAGTCCAGTGTGCTGCTGGTTCATCTTTGTATGATTTGGTAATAATCTCAACTTTTGATGCTACCATAAAAGCAGAGTAGAATCCTAGTCCAAAATGACCAATTACTCCTGAATCTTTGGCAGAATCTTGATATTTCTCTAAAAATTCCTCCGCTCCAGAAAATGCAATTTGATTGATGTATTTTTCTACTTCATCAGCGGTCATTCCTAATCCTTGATCAATAATGTGTAATTTTTTACCTTCTTTATCGATTTTAATTTCAATAATTGGATTACCAAACTCTACTTTAGCTTCACCAATACTGGTTAAATGTTTTAATTTTAAAGTAGCGTCGGTTGCATTTGATACTAATTCACGAAGAAAAATTTCGTGGTCGCTATACAAGAATTTTTTGATTAAGGGAAAGATGTTTTCTACAGAAACGTTAATTTTTCCTGATGCCATTTTTTAAAATTTTAGTTAAACAATTATACTTTACACATACTTCAAAAGGAATACCAATTTTCATTTGGTGACAAATTGACATAATTTTTAATTATATCTTTGTAAAAAAAATTAAATGCTTAAAGCAGAAAATATATCTTTCTCCTATTTAAACGAAACAAATATTAAGAACATTTCTTTTTCTGTTTTAAAAGGTTCAAATTTTGCTGTTATTGGCGAAAGTGGTTGTGGAAAAAGTACGCTGTTAAAAGTATTATATGGTTTGCATGATTTAAAGGGCGGAAATATTTTTTGGGATTCAATTGAAGTTCAAGGGCCAAAATATCATTTGATTCCGGGAATGCCTTTCATGAAATATTTAGCTCAAGATTTTGATTTAATGCCATTTATTTCTGTTGCCGAAAACGTAGGAAAGTATTTGTCTAATTTTTTTCCGGAAGAGAAACAAGCCAGAATTGAAGAATTGCTTGAAATTGTTGAAATGACCAATTATGCGAATACCAAAGCAAAGTTTTTAAGTGGCGGACAAATGCAGCGTGTTGCTTTGGCAAAAGTTTTAGCCCTTGAACCCGAAGTTTTATTGCTAGATGAGCCATTTAGTCATATTGATAATTTTAGAAAAAACAGTCTTCGTAGAAAATTGTTTGCTTATTTAAAACAAAAAAACATAACGTGTATTGTTGCAACTCATGACAGTACCGATGTGTTATCCTTTGCAGATGAAGTATTAATATTAAAAGACGGAGAAACAATCGCCATTGGTAAACCAAAAGAAATTTATAATCAGTTAAATGACAAAAATATTGCATCCCTTTTTGGCGATGTGAATGAATTTGTTTTTAAAGGAAAACAATTTTTGGTTTATCCGCATCAGTTGAAAATTACTAACAAATCAGATTTAATAGTAGAGGTGCTGTTCTCTTATTTTAGGGGTAATCAATACCTTATGGAAGCTAAATTTGAAAGCCAAATTCTCTTTTTTGAAAGTGAAAAGGAATTGGAAACAGGAAGTAAGATTTTTTTAACAATAACTAACGAGAATTAAATAATCCCAATTTAATTATTTCGTATTTTTGTACCCTAAAATTTAATTCGATAAAGCTATGTACCACTCAAAAATATCAGGATTAGGATATTATGTTCCCGAAAATATAGTTACTAATGATGACCTTTCAAAAATTATAGAAACCACTGACGAATGGATTCAAGAGCGCACAGGAATTCAAGAACGTCGCCATGTAATTAGAGGAGAAGATACCACCACTTCAATGGGTGTAAAAGCTGCTAAAATTGCAATTGAGCGTTCGGGTGTGACTAAGGAAGATATTGATTTTGTCATTTTTGCTACCTTAAGTCCTGATTATTATTTTCCTGGACCAGGTGTTTTAGTGCAACGCGATTTGGGTTTGAGAACAGTTGGTGCATTAGATGTTCGTAATCAATGTTCGGGATTTGTGTATGCGATTTCAATAGCCGATCAATACATCAAAACCGGAATGTATAAAAATGTATTAGTAATAGGTTCGGAACTACATTCTACAGGCTTAGATATGACCACTCGAGGAAGAGGCGTTTCTGTAATTTTTGGTGATGGAGCAGGTGCAGCAGTACTATCAAGAGAGGAAGATTTGACCAAAGGAATTTTATCAACCCATTTGCATTCCGAAGGGCAACATGCTGAAGAATTAGCTTTAATTGCACCAGGTATGGGAAAACGTTGGGTAACCGATATTATTGCCGATAACGATCCAAATGACGAAAGTTATTTTCCATATATGAACGGTCAGTTTGTGTTTAAAAACGCGGTTGTTCGTTTTAGTGAAGTTATTAATGAAGGCTTACAAGCGAATGATTTGCAAGTTTCCGATATAAATCTTTTGGTGCCACATCAGGCTAATTTGAGAATTTCCCAATTTATCCAACAGAAGTTCCGTTTAACCGATGATCAGGTTTTCAATAACATTCAAAAATATGGAAATACCACTGCAGCTTCTATTCCAATTGCATTAACCGAAGCTTGGGAACAAGGTAAAATTAAATCGGGTGATTTAGTGGTGCTGGCCGCTTTTGGTTCAGGGTTTACATGGGGAAGTGTGATTATTAGATGGTAATTTTTAGAGAATAGAATTAAGAGAATTGAATATAGAAATAAGAAAAAGAATATAGATAAAAGTATTCAATTTTTTTTGAGTGCTTTTTTTGATTTTTATCCAAAAAACTAAGCACTATTTACCAATCGCTAATTACTATTTATTATCTTTGCGCGTTCTTAAAAACAGGTAAAAATGACATTACATTACACTTTAACATTGCACATCCAAAAAGCGGTTCAGGAATTATTCGATTTAGCGATTGAAAAAATTGAATTTCAGGCTACTAGGAAAGATTTTGAAGGTGATATAACTATGGTCGTTTTTCCGTTGGTAAAAGCATTAAAAGGCAATCCGGTTGAAATTGGAACTCAAATAGGAAATTACTTAGTAGCAAACGTAAATGAAGTGGCTAAGTTCAATGTAGTAGGAGGGTTTTTAAACATCGTGATTTCGGATGCTTTTTATGTAGCATTTTTCAATGCAATTAAAAACAACGAAACATTTGGTTTTGTAGCGCCAAAAGTGGGAGATAAGGCGGTTATGGTTGAATATTCTTCGCCAAATACCAACAAACCATTGCATTTAGGACATATTCGTAATAATTTATTGGGTTATTCGGTTGCCGAAATCATTAAAGCTTCTGGAAAAAAAGTATATAAAACCCAAATCATCAACGATAGAGGAATTCACATTTGTAAATCGATGTTGGCTTGGCAAAAATTCGGAAACGGACAAACGCCAAAATCAACAGGATTGAAAGGTGATAAATTGGTTGGGAATTTCTACGTTGAATTTGACAAACAGTACAAAAAAGAAATTTCAGAATTAATAGCTCAAGGTAAAACCGAAGACGAAGCAAAAAAAGTAGCACCATCAATTTTAGAAGCACAACAAATGCTTTTGGATTGGGAAAATGGAAAGCCAGAAGTTATTGCACTTTGGAAAACCATGAACCAATGGGTGTATGATGGTTTTGAACAAACATACAAAAACCTTAGGGTAAATTTTGATAGCTATTATTACGAATCAAACACTTATTTACTTGGAAAAGAAGTAGTACAGTTTGGTTTAGAAAAAGGCATTTTTGAGAAAGATCCAGATGGTTCGGTTTGGATTGATTTAACTGCGGATGGATTAGATCGAAAAATCGTGCTTCGTTCAGACGGAACAGCGGTTTACATGACGCAAGATATTGGAACTGCAATCCAACGTGTGAAAGATTTTCCAGATGTGGGCGGAATGGTGTATACCGTTGGAAACGAACAAGATTATCATTTCAAAGTGTTATTCTTAATCTTGAAAAAGTTAGGATTTGATTGGGCAAATAGTTTGTATCATTTATCATATGGAATGGTAGAATTGCCTTCAGGAAAAATGAAATCGCGTGAAGGAACTGTTGTTGATGCTGATGATTTAATGTCAGAAATGACGACGACAGCTCAAACTATTTCAGAAGATTTAGGAAAACTGGATGGCTATTCAGAAAATGAAAAAGCGGTTTTGTTCAACACAATTGGTTTAGGAGCATTAAAATATTACATGTTGAAGGTAGATCCGAAAAAGCAAATGATGTTCAACCCAGAAGAATCAGTTGATTTCGCCGGAAATACGGGTCCGTTTATACAATATACGTATGCCCGAATTCAATCTATTTTGCGAAAAGCAGATTTTGATACTTCAATTTCAATTTTGGGATTAGAGCTACATGAAAAAGAAAAAGAATTGATCAAACAAGTACAACTATTTCCTGAAGTTATTCAAAACGCTGCTGATAGTCATAGTCCAGCATTGATTGCTAATTATACGTATGATTTGGTTAAGGAGTTCAACTCGTTCTATCAGCAAGTTTCTATTTTAGGCGAAGAAAATCACGATAAAAAAGTGTTTAGAGTACAGTTGTCAAAATCAGTAGGAAATACCATTAAAAACGCTTTCCAGTTGTTAGGAATTGAAGTTCCTGAACGAATGTAAATTGAGTAGGGAGTTTGTAGTTTGGAATTTAAAAAATTGGAATTTTATTAAATGAACACATCAAAATATTTTATTCAGGCATTATTGGTAGTGGTTTTCTCAACCCTATCTTTTATTGTTTTTAAAGAATTTTTACCCAAGAAAATTTTTCCAGAAAGCACGGTCAACTCAAAAAATGTAGTAGTTGATAGTTTGTTGCTTGAAGCTATTGCCGAAGAGGGTGCTCTAAAAGAAAAAGACACGTTGTCAAATAAAATCATAGATTTTAAAGTAGTAAACGGAATAAAATTTCCTGATGAAACATTTGAAGAATATCAAGGAAACCAATATTTGGTTACTTTTTTCGAAAAATTGTATCAATTAGAAACCAAAAATCAAGGAAACGTTCGCATAGCCTATTTTGGAGATTCGATGACCGATGGTGACTTAATTGTGAAAGATTTTAGAACGTATTTACAAGAGCGATTTGGCGGAAAAGGCGTTGGTTTTGTTAATATTACTTCTGAATCTGCCAGTTCAAGAAGCTCAATTACACACGAGTTTTCGGGAAATTGGAAAACACAATCTTATTTAAAAGTTAAAAATCCTTCAAGAGCTTTTGGTGTAAATGGCCATGTGTTTTTTGCCAATGATACTTCAAATGTGGCTTGGGTAAAATTCAAAGCAACAAAAACTAAGTTTGCTACAGAGTTGCCCAAACCTACATTATTCTATGGTAGCTCTTCAAATAAAATCGGAAAAGTGTTTTGTACTGCTGGTGATACCATTGGCAAAAAGTTATATCCTAATTCACTTTTGAACACCTTGACATTGTCTGAAGGTTCGCTCAAAAATTTAAAAGTTAATTTTTCAAAAGCCGATTCTATCCCTTTTTACGGTGTTAATTTTGATGACGGAAAAGGGGTTCATGTTGATAATTTTTCGAATAGAGGAAATTCGGGATTGCCGCTAGGAACTTTTGATGCCGCTACTATGAAAGCGTTTCATGCAAAATTAGATTATGATTTAATCGTCTTACAATATGGAGCAAATGTATTGAATTATGGTACCAAAGACTATACTTGGTATGAAAAACGCATGACTAAAGTGGTTCAACATTTGAAAGGGTGTTTTCCGGGAGTGTCAATTTTAATTATTTCAACGGCCGATAAATCAACAAAATATGATTTAGAAATGAAAACAGATTCGGCTGTTGTGCCTTTAAATATGGCTCAAAAAAGATATGCTATCAAATCAGAATCAAGTTTCGTTAATTTATATACTTTAATGGGAGGTAACGGTTCAATGGTTCAATGGGTAGAAGCAGTTCCAGCAAAAGCAAATAAAGATTATACCCATTTTAATCATCGTGGAGCAAAAGAAGTGGCTAATATTATTTATAGTCAAATTAACCAAGGATACGAAACGTATAAAAATTTACGAAAAAAACGTAAACCAATTACGCCCATAAAAAAAGAAGCGGTTATCATCAAAAACGATTCTATACATGAAGAATAGCATAATAGTATTTTTATTTTTATTGACTTCCTTCAGTTTTGCGCAAGAAGTAGATTCTACTTTTGTAGTGATTGACTCAACAATTGTTGATTCGGCTGAGGTTACGTTTGATAAAAATGATATACAAAACACTAGTGCCCTAGTCGCTTTTTATGAACGATTGTATCAATTAGAACAAACAAAACAAGGTAATTTAAATATCGTACATATCGGAGATTCGCACATTCAAGCCGATTTATTTACCGCTCGAATGCGAAACAAAATGCAAGATGCTTTTGGAAATGCAGGTTTTGGGTTTACGTTTCCTTACAGTGTTGCAAAAACCAATAATAGTGCACCCGTTCGATTTACCGCATCGGGTGATTTTCAAAGTGTTCGAAATTTATATGCAGATAACTCAAAACCGGTTGGTTTAAGCGGAATTGCTTTGGAAACCAAATCAAATAATTTTTCAATACAATTAGAAGTTAAAGATCCAAAATATAATTTTACAAGTTTAAAAATTATTACGCCTCAAAACGCTGATTTATTTGATGTTTCAGTTTCCAGTAAAAATACAATCATTGAAACAAAAGTGCCTAAGCGAGTAACTCATAAAGTTAAGCCTGGTGAAGTATTAGGCGGAATTGCCGATAAATACAATGTTTCGTTAAAAGCCTTAAAAAAAGCAAATGGGTTAAAAAGCGATATGATTCGGGATGGAAAAACACTAACAATTCCCTCTAAGAAAACGCAACCTAGATTTGTTACTAAGGCAACTTTTTTACCAATTGATTTAAATACAAAGTTGTTGTCTCATGACTATTTTTCAGATAAAACATTGGATAAAATCACAATTATTGCCAATCAAAATACCAATGATTATGCCTTGAATGGGTTAATTTTAGAAAATAATTCAGCTGGAATTATATATAGCGGCATTGGGGTTAATGGTGCTAAATGCGCTGATTATAATAAATTTCCGTTGTTTTTCGAGCAATTACCTGCATTGCAACCCGATTTAATTGTTATTTCTTTAGGAACTAATGAAAGTTTTGATAAGCAAACGGCAGATCAATATTTTTCTCAATTAGATCAAATGATTGCCTCAATTAAATTCAAAACACCTCTAGCAACTATTTTAGTTACAACACCACCACCATCAGTTTTACATAGAAAGTATACCAATACTTTTATTGTAGATTATGCACAAAAAATAAAATCAAGAGCGCATACCACTGGTTATGCTGTTTGGGATTTATTTGAAGTTTTTGGAGGAAATAAAAATATTTTTAAAAATGCAGCAAAAGGTTTAATGTCACGAGATAAAGTGCATTATTCCAAAATTGGTTATGAGAAACAAGCCGATTTATTTTTTGAAGCATTTTTACAATCGTATGAATTATATAAATCAACAAAATAGTTGTGATAGCACTTTTTTTAATACAAAATTGGTTTACTGAAACCTTTGGAACTATAACGTTAGATACCGTTAAAAATTGGTTTATTTATAATCCAAAAGAGCCTTTGTTGTTTAATTCGGGCTTATTTTTAGGCTTATTTATCGTTTTTTACACGATTTATATTTCTCTACAAAATACGTTTTATAAGCGATTGGTTTATGTAATTGCATTTTCATTATTTTTCTATTATAAATCAAGTGGAGTTTACTTTTTATTGCTGATTGCTTCTTCTGTAGTAGATTATAATTTGGGTAATTTGGTACACCGAACTACAAATGTTTTTTATAAAAAAGTGTGTTTAGCGTTTAGCGTTATTTTAAACCTTGGCTTTTTAGGATATTTTAAATACACTAATTTCGCAATTGACACCTACAATTCGCTTTCAGGAGCAAATTTTGCGTTTCAAAAAATCATACTTCCCGTTGGAATTTCGTTTTATACATTTCAATCGATCAGCTATATTATTGAAGTATATCGCAAAGAAATTGAGCCTACAAAGCACTATGTCGATTATTTGTTTTTTGTGTCTTTCTTTCCGCAGTTAGTTGCTGGGCCAATTGTAAGAGCGAAAGATTTTTTACCTCAAATTTATCAGAAATTAAATATTACCAAAGAAGAGGTAAATAGAGCTTTATTGTTAATTATCGGTGGTTTGTTAAAGAAAACGGTAATTTCAGATTACATCTCTATAAATTTTGTAGATCGTGTTTTTGATGCACCTTCTAGTTATACGGCTTTTGAAAATTTAATGGCTTCTTATGGTTATGCCATCCAAATTTATTGTGATTTTTCAGGATATTCAGATATGGCCATTGGGGTTGCGTTATTATTAGGGTTTAAATTACCAACCAACTTCAGAACGCCCTATCAATCAGCTTCGATTACCGAGTTTTGGCGCAGATGGCATATTTCATTATCGACTTGGTTAAAAGACTTCTTGTACATTTCAGTAGGGGGAAATAGAAAAGGAACTTTTGCTGGGTTTTTATTTCCTGCATTGTTCTTTTTTATATTGATTTTATGGAGCATTTCATTTATTGGAACGAGTCATGTTCCATTATATATTTCGGTAGGAAGTGCTATTGCTTTTGTATTGACTTTTTTGCTTTCAAAAGACAAAGAACGAACGATGTTTACCAATGTAAATCTTTTAACGACTATGTTACTAGGAGGATTGTGGCATGGAGCTAGTTTACGCTTCATAATTTGGGGAGCTCTGCACGGAATTGCCTTAGCGGTTCATAAAATAGTTTTGGAATATTTTCCAACAAAAGACAATGCAAAAAAGAATCTATTTAGTTTAATTTGGACGGTAATTGCAGTTTTATTGACTTTTCATTTTGTAACTTTTTGTTGGATTTTCTTCCGAGCAAAAGATTTTGTAACTGCAATTGAAGTCATTCAAAATATCGGAAAAGTTACTTTTAATATTGATCAATGGTTGGTTATTATTTCAGGATATAAAAATGTATTTTTATTAATGGCCATCGGATTTATTTGGCATTTTCTTCCTGAAAAATTGGTTAACTTAATGCAAAATAGTTTTAAAGCACTTCCGTTACTTTTAAAAGCGGTAGTTTTAGGTTTTGTATTTTGGGTAGTTTATGCTACTGCTTCAGCTGGTCCGCAACCGTTTATTTATTTTCAGTTTTAAGTAACATTTGATACATTCAAAAAATTAGTAAAGACATACATTTGTTGCTAATTATTTTGTTATGAAAAATATTCTCTTCAAAAATTGGCACGCCATGCGATTCATTCGATTAGCATTTGCCTTATTTCTATTTGTTCAAGCTTATGAAACTCAGGAATGGTTTTTGATAGCATTTGGTATATTCTTTTTAATTCAAGCCATTTTTAATGCAGGTTGTGGTGCAAATGGTTGTCAAATTCCTAAGAAAAATTAAATTTTTCGTAATTCTTAAATTAACAAAAAAATAAGAGTACCCTATTAAAAATTCTTTATATTTGTATGTAGAAAAAAAACATTAACAATTTAAAATTATAAAAAATGAAAAAATTAGTTTCAATTATGGTAGTTGCTGCTTTCATGTTTTCAATGACAGTTAATGCACAAGAGCCAAAGCAAAAAGCAAAAAAAGAAACAGCTAAAACTGAAAAATCATGCTCAACTGCAGAAAAAAAATCTTGTGGTTCAGAAGCAAAAACAGGTGGATGTTGTGCTTCTAAAAAAGCTGCTGAAAAAAAATCAGAATAGTTTTATACTAAATAAATTTCAAACGCCTCGATTTATCGGGGCGTTTTTGTTATAAACATGTTTCATATTTATAGTCGATATTTATTTCAATCGTCCATTACCAAGTGGTGCTTGATGGAAGATATTTTGTGTAAATTTAGGAATTAAAGATAAAATTGTGTAAATTAGCTTCTTAATATAAAAATATTGAAAACATGAAAAAGCTTAAATTAGTTACCATTTTAGCATTGGTTTATGTATTAAATGTTGCCTCAATGTGTTCAAGTGATGATGATAATTCAAATACACCGGCTGATCCAACACCAGTGATTAATACAGCAAGTTCTGGAACATGGACAATTACATTATACGAAGACAATGGAGTGAATGAAACAACTAATTATGCGAATTACATTTTTACGTTTGGCGCAAATAATGTTTTAACAGCTGCTAATACTAATACTTACACAGGGTCATGGTCAGTTACAAGTGATGATATCAATGATGATAGCCCTAGTGAAGATTTAGATTTCAATATTGCCTTTCTTGCTCCAGCTCCAATTGCATTCACAGATGATTTAACAGACGATTGGGATATTATTAGTTATACGGCTACTAGAATTCAATTGATTGATGTGAGTGGCGGTAATGGAGGTACAGATTACCTCACTTTTACAAAGAATTAGAAATTAAATGATACTTAAAACCAGCTTTTTCAGCTGGTTTTTTATTTAGCATAAACCCATTTTCTCACTTTGCATCTTTATAACTTTATCTTATCTTTGCATTTCATTACACAAATTCAGAATTATGTTTGATAATTTAAGCGATAAGTTAGATAAAGCCCTTCATTTATTAAAAGGTCATGGTAAAATTACCGATGTTAATGTTGCCGATACTTTAAAAGAAGTACGTAGAGCTTTATTAGATGCCGACGTGAACTTCAAAATTGCTAAAGATTTTACTACCCGAGTAAAAGACAAAGCTATTGGAGAAAACGTACTAACTACTTTACAACCCGGACAATTAATGGTTAAAATCGTTAAAGACGAATTGACCGAATTAATGGGTGGTGATGCCGCTGGAATAAATCTTTCAGGAAATCCATCTGTGATTTTAATGTCGGGTTTACAAGGTTCGGGTAAAACGACTTTCTCTGGTAAATTAGCTAATTTTCTAAAAACAAAAAAGAATAAAAAACCATTATTAGTCGCTTGTGATATTTATCGTCCTGCTGCAATTAATCAGTTGCATGTAGTAGGTGGACAAATAGGTGTTGAAGTATATTCAGAACCCGAGAATAAAAATCCGGTTGAAATTGCTCAAAACGCCATCAAACATGCAAAAGCAAATGGGTTTAATGTTGTCATTGTCGATACCGCTGGTCGTTTAGCGGTCGATGAAGAAATGATGAACGAAATTGCTAACGTTCATAAAGCAATCCAACCTGAAGAAACGCTATTTGTGGTCGATGCCATGACAGGTCAAGACGCGGTAAATACGGCTAAAGCCTTCAATGACCGATTAAATTTTGACGGAGTTATCCTAACAAAATTAGATGGTGATACAAGAGGTGGAGCAGCAATTTCTATTAAATCGGTAGTAAACAAACCAATTAAATTCATCGGTACAGGTGAAAAAATGGAAGCTATCGATGTGTTCTATCCAAATCGTATGGCGGAAAGAATCTTAGGAATGGGAGACGTTGTTTCCTTAGTAGAAAGAGCACAAGAGCAGTATGATGAAGAAGAAGCAAGAAAATTACAAAAGAAAATTGCCAAAAATGAATTTGGTTTTGATGATTTTTTAGCACAAATTCAGCAAATCAAAAAGATGGGAAACATGAAAGATTTGATGGGAATGATTCCTGGTGCTGGAAAAGCGATGAAAGATGTTGAAATAGATGATGATGCATTTAAACATATTGAGGCAATTATTCATTCCATGACTCCAATCGAACGCAGTAAACCATCTTTGATTGATGTAAAACGTAAAACAAGAATTGCAAAAGGTTCGGGCAGAAAAATTGAAGAAGTTAACCAATTGATGAAACAGTTTGAGCAAATGAGCAAAATGATGAAAATGATGCAAGGCGGTGGCGGAAAAAATTTGATGAAGGCTATGGCTGGAATGAAAGGTGGAATGCCTTCAATGCCTGGAATGAAATAAATAAGTCGAAAGTCTAAAACTTTAAAATAATCACAATGCAATTATTAGACGGAAAAAAAATATCGGAAGATATTAAAAACGAAATCGCCGCTGAAGTAGCTCAAATGAAAGCCAAAGGAGAAAAAGTGCCTCATTTAGCCGCAATTATTGTGGGAAATGATGGGGCAAGTTTAACCTATGTGGGCAGCAAAGTAAAATCGTGCGAGCGCGTAGGATTTGAATCAACGCTTATTAAATTACCCAGTACCACTACCGAAATTGAGCTGCTGAAAAAAATCAAAGAACTGAATGAAAATGATGACATTGACGGATTCATTGTTCAGTTGCCTTTGCCTAAACAAATTGATACACAAAAAATAATCGAAGCTATTGATCCAAGTAAAGATGTAGACGGATTCCATCCTGAAAATTTTGGTAAAATGGCGTTAGATATGTCTACTTTTATTCCAGCTACGCCATTCGGAATTTTAGAATTATTAGAGCGTTATAAAGTACCAACCGATGGAAAACACACTGTTGTTATTGGAAGAAGTCATATTGTAGGTCGTCCAATGGGAATTTTAATGGGAAGAAAAGGATTTCCTGGGAATTCAACGGTTACCGTTACGCACAGTCATTCAAAAAACATTAACCAAATTACCTCACAAGCCGATATTATTATTTCTGCATTAGGTGTTCCTAATTTCTTGAAAGCAGAAATGGTTAAAGATGATGTAGTAGTTATCGACGTAGGAATTACTCGCGTTGAAGATGAAACTGCAGAAAAAGGATACCGAATTGTAGGCGATGTTGATTTTGAAAGCGTTTCCAAAAAAGCATCCTTCATTACGCCAGTTCCGGGAGGAGTAGGACCCATGACGATTGCAATGTTGTTGAAAAACACTCTTTTAGCAAGAGAACAAAGAAAGCTGTAACATTAAAAAAGACCTGTTTTTCAGGTCTTTTTTATTATTTACTTCTTCTGATAATCCGAAGTGAAGAATAATTCTACCGTTGGATATTTCTGTTGCGTCATTTGAATTGAAAAATCACTATCGGCTAAGAAAACCAATTGGCCATATTTATCATGACCTAAGAATTTTTGTTTTACCCGTTTAAATTCGGCAAATTCTACATTTTTAGGATCTTGCGGTTTTACCCAGCACGCTTTAAACGCAGGGAAGTTCTCATAGGTACATTTTGCGCCATATTCATGCTCTAATCGGTATTGAATAACTTCATATTGTAAGGCGCCCACTGTACCAATTACTTTTCTACCATTCATTTCTAAGGTGAATAACTGAGCTACACCTTCGTCCATTAATTGGTCCACACCTTTTTCTAATTGTTTCGCTTTTAATGGGTCGGCATTATTAATGTACCTAAAATGTTCGGGAGAAAAACTTGGAATTCCTTGAAAATTCATTTTTTCGCCTTCGGTTAAGGTATCTCCAATTTTAAAATTTCCGGTATCGTGTAATCCTACAATATCTCCCGGATAAGAAATATCTACAATCTCTTTTCTTTCTGCAAAAAAAGCATTCGGACTAGAGAATTTCATATTTTTTCCTTGTCGAACATGCAAATAAGGTTTGTTTTTTTCAAACGTTCCCGAAACAATTTTCACGAAAGCTAAACGATCTCTGTGTTTTGGATCCATGTTGGCATGAATTTTAAAAACAAAACCACTTAATTTTTCCTCTTCGGGTTTTACTAATCGTGTATCGGATTCTTTTGGTCGTGGAGTTGGAGCTATTTCAATGAAACAATCAAGAAGTTCTCGTACTCCAAAATTATTTAATGCCGATCCAAAAAATACAGGTTGTAATTCACCAGTTAAATATTCATCAATTGAAAAAGCAGGATATACTTCTTCAATTAATTCTAATTCTTCACGCAATTTATTTGCTGGTTTTTCTCCAATTATTTTTTCGAGTTCAGGATTGTTGATGTCATTGAAAGCAATCGTTTCTTCAATGTTTTTTCGACTATCTCCTTCGAATAAATTGATGTTTTTCTCCCAAATGTTGTAGATTCCTTTAAAATCATATCCCATTCCTATTGGAAAACTTAACGGAGTTACTCGAAGTTTTAATTTTTGCTCCACTTCGTCCATTAAATCGAAGGCATCTTTACCTTCACGGTCTAATTTATTGATGAAAACAATCATTGGAATGTTTCTCATTCTACAAACTTCCACTAATTTTTCGGTTTGCTCCTCAACCCCTTTTGCAACGTCGATAACTACAATTACACTATCAACAGCTGTTAAAGTTCTAAAAGTATCTTCGGCAAAATCTTTGTGCCCAGGAGTATCTAAAATATTTATTTTTTTATCTTTGTAAATAAAGGCAAGTACCGATGTGGCTACCGAAATCCCTCTTTGACGCTCAATTTCCATAAAATCGGAAGTAGCTCCTTTTTTGATCTTATTGCTTTTAACTGCACCTGCTTCCTGAATAGCCCCACCAAATAATAGTAGTTTTTCGGTGAGTGTAGTTTTTCCAGCATCGGGGTGTGATATAATTCCAAAAGTGCGTCTTTTGCCAATTTCTTCGATAAAACTCATGTGTGAAAAATTTTTGCAAAAGTAACTATTTTAAAGAATTTTCTGTTAATACTACATTATAAATGTTGTGGAATACTAATGAATTGTTATTTTTGTCAATTACAATTGGAAATGCATCATATTATGAGAATTACACGTTTATTATTTTTTATTTTTATACTTGTTCAAAGTACCGCTTTGGCTCAGACCAAAGAAATTTTATTTTCTGTAGATAATCATCCTTACTATACAGATGAGTTTATAAGAGTTTACAATAAAAATTTAGACTTAGTCAAAGACGATTCACAAAAAAATCTGGATAATTATTTAGAATTATTCATTGGTTATAAGTTAAAAGTTGAAAAAGCAAATAAAATAGGATTGCAAAATAGTGTTAACTATCAAAACGAATTAAAGTCGTATCGCAATCAGCTTTCAAAAAATTATGTAAGCGATTCTAAAGTTACTAATGAACTAGTTCAAGAAGCGTATGATCGAATGAAGCAAGAAATTAGGGCTTCACATATTTTAGTTTTGATAGACGAAAGTGCATCGCCAGAAGACACCTTAAAAGCATATCAAAAAATAACCGATATTAGAAAGCGTATAGTTGCCGGAGAAGATTTTATTACTTTGGCACAACAATTTTCTGAAGATCCTTCGGTGAAAGAAAATAATGGTGATTTAGGTTATTTTTCAGCGTTTAGAATGGTTTATCCTTTCGAAAATGCTGCTTTTTCAACAGAAGTGGGTCAAACTTCAAAACCTTTTCGCACCCGTTTTGGTTATCACATTGTAAAAGTTGTTGATAAGCGAATGAATAGAGGAGAAGTTTCAGTTGCTCATATTATGATTCTTAAACCGGCAGATCCAGCAATCAAATCTGAAGACAAGTCAAAACAAACTATTGAAGATATTTATAAAAAAATTCAGCAAGGCGAATCCTTTGAAAGTCTAGCACAACAATTTTCTGAAGACAAATCATCTGCATCAAAAGGAGGAGTGTTGCAACGATTTGGTTCTGGCCAATTAAGTTCAGAAGAATTTGAAAGCGTGGCTTTTTCACTTCAAAATAATAATGATATTTCGCAACCCTTTCAATCACAGTTTGGATGGCACATTGTAAAACTCATCGATAAGCATTCTATGCAATCGCTTTCAGAAATGAAATCAGATCTAGAAGATAGAGTTAGAAAAGATGAGCGTTCTTTATTAATCACTAATTCATTAGCCAAAAAACTTCGTATAAAATATACCTATTCTAAAGTTCAGAAAACGCTTTCAGCTGTAAAAAAAGTGGTAAATGATGATTTTTATAATCAGACATGGGAAATACCTTCAAATGTAAAAGATAATCCATCTGAAATTTTAGTCATAAATAAGTCTAAAAATGTGTCATCACTTCAGTTTTTAAATTTTATTTATTCCCAACAGAAGGCGAAGTTAAAAATAAAACCAGTTGCTAAATTAGTAGATGAATTATTTGAAAAATTTATTGATGAGCAACTTACTACCTACTATAATGAAAATTTAGAAAATGAATTTCCAGAGTTTAAATATGTTATGGAAGAATATAGAGATGGTTTGTTATTGTTTGATTTAATGGATAAAGAAATTTGGACCAAAGCAAAAACAGATACTCTTGGTATAAATGTTTTTTTCAAAAATAATGCTAAAAACTATCTGTGGAAAAAACGTTATAAAGTTGATATACTTTCTTCAACCGATAAAATAATAATTGATAAAGTTCAAAATTTCTTAAAAAAAGGAAAAACAATTGACTACATTAAGGAAAAATTAAACCAAGAAGGAAAAGTTAACGTCATGGTTAAATCGGGTCTTTTTGAGGAAGATTATGATATTTTACCAAATTGTAAAAATCTAACAAAAGGGAATTTTTCAATAGTGCAAAAAGAGGCTTATTACTTTATTGTTAATGTGCTAGAAATTAAAGAAGCGGGTGAAAAAGAGTTCAATGATTGTAAAGGAAAAGTAATTAGTGATTACCAACAATATTTGGAGAATAACTGGGTAAACGAATTGAAAAAAGAATTTGAGGTTAAGATAAATCAAGAAGTATTTAACAAGGTAAAAGAGCAGTTGCATCAATAAAATGAAAATTTTTACAACAGTAATTGTACTCATCTTTTTTGTTTCTTCGTGTGATTATTTTAGCGCACCAAAAGAACCAAAAGCAATTGCGCGTGTAGGAAAAAGCTACTTGTATCAAGACGATATTATAGATTTAGTACCAAAAGGCACTTCAAAGAGCGACAGTATTGCTATTGTTAAGTCGTTTATTGATCGATGGGCAACGCAAAAACTACTTTTTGAAGCCTCGGAACGAAATTTAAGCAATGATAAGATAGCTGATTTCAATGAATTGATAGAGCAATATAAGGTTGATTTATATACAAAAGGTTATGTTGAAGAGTTGGTCATCAGACAAGTAGATACATTGGTCACAGAAGAACAAATTGAAAATTATTACACTAAAAATAAACAATATTTTAAAAATGCATCAGAACTTGTAAAGTTGCGCTACATTAATTTAGTTAAAGAAAATCCAAAATTTGCAAAAATTAAAGCAAAGTTTAGTTCCTTTACCAAAAAAGATAGAAAAGAGCTCGAACAATTATCAGTAAAGTTCAAAAGTTATGCATTTAATGATTCTATTTGGGTTGATATTAATCAAGTATATGAAAAGCTTCCCTTTGTGAATATTGAGAATAAAAACAAATTCATTTCAAGCGGAATTAATTTTCAATATCCAGATGAAACAACTATTTGGTTAGTGAAAGTAAGTAAAGTATTGCCTAAGGATAGTGCAACTCCGTTAGAGTTTTTAAAGCCAACTATAAAGCAAATTATAATAAATAATAGAAAATTAGAATTAGTTAACACCATAGAAAAAGAGATTACAAATGACGCAATCAATGACAAGAAATATGAAATTTATAAATAAAAAATTCCTTTTAACCCTATTTTTAGTTAGTACTTCATTCTCCTTTGCTCAAAAGAAGGAAAAAATTGACGGAGTAATAGCCGTAATAGGTGATTATATTGTATTAGATTCAGATATTGATTTAGAATATATCCAATTAAAAGCGCAAGGTGTAGATACAAAGAATATTACGCGTTGTGAACTTTTTGGAAAACAATTAGAAGATAAATTATATGCACATCAAGCTATTCAAGACAGTATTGTAGTAACCGATGCTGAAGTAAATAGTTATATGACTGAGCAAATTGACGCCATGATTGAGCAAGTTGGTTCATTAGAAAAAGTGATTAAGTTTTACAAAAAGAAAACCGAAGATGACTTTAGAAGTTACTTTTTTGATATCATCAAATTGAATAAATTAACTTCTCAAATGCAGAAAAAAATTGTAGATGAAGTTACGATTACACCAGAAGAAGTTAGAAATTTCTTTAAAGGAATTCCAGCAGATGAAATCCCTACTTTTGGTGCAGAAATGGAAGTTGCTCAAATTGTTGTTAAGCCTGTAATTACTGAAGATGAAAAGAAACGTGCTATTGAAAAATTAAAGGAAATTCGTCAAGAGGTTTTGAATGGTTCTAGTTTTTTTAGTAAAGCAGTTTTATTTTCTGAAGATCCAGGATCAAGTTCAAATGGAGGTTTTTATAAAATGAACAGAAAAACGGCTTTTGTAAAAGAATTTAAAGATGTAGCTTTTAGTTTAGCTGAAGGTGAAATTTCAGAACCCTTTGAAACAGAATTTGGATACCATATTATTATGGTCGAAAAAATTAAAGGACAAGAAGTAGAATTGCGTCATATTTTAATTTCACCAAAAGTTTCTTCTCAAGCGGTTAAAGATGCTAAAGCAAAAATTGAAGCCATCAGACAAAAAATAAATAACAAAGAAATTACATTTGCTGATGCAGCAAAAGCTTCATCAGATGAGAAAGAAACCAGAAATAATGGTGGAGTGTTGTTGAATCCAAGAACAATGGAACCTCGTTTTGAATTGACTAAAATGGATCCTGCTTTATATGCACAAGTATCTGAATTGAAAGACGGAGAAGTTACACTTCCTATTTTAGATCAAGAGCGAGGCGGCGGCCAATTTTATAAAATAGTAACCGTAAATAATAGATTTGAAGAACATCAAGCTGATTTTTCAAAAGATTATATTAAAATTAAAGAATTAGCACTTCGCGATAAGCAAATTAAAGAAATTGCGAAATGGACTAAAGATAAAATTAAAGAAACGTACATCAAAATAAACGACGAATATAAGGATTGTGAATTCGCAAATAATTGGATAAAAAAATAATTAGCAAACCCTTTGAATTTTCAGAGGGTTTTTTGTTATTTTACTAGTTCAATAAATACACTCATTTTTCCGAATTCAAAATTCAAAATTTAATATGTCAGACGTAGTAGCCATCCAAGAATTAGTTCAAAGACAAAACGCCTTAAAACAAGAAATTGCAAAAGTAATTGTAGGCCAAGATGAAGTGGTACACCAAATCATTTTGAGTGTTTTTTCAGGTGGACATGCTTTATTAGTAGGAGTTCCTGGCTTAGCAAAAACCTTAATGGTGAACACAATTTCACAAGCATTAGGATTAAACTTTAAACGCATACAATTTACGCCCGATTTAATGCCATCGGATATTTTAGGAAGTGAAATACTTGATGAAACAAGACACTTTAAGTTTATTAAAGGGCCTATTTTTTCAAACATAATACTAGCAGATGAAATTAACAGAACACCGCCAAAAACCCAAGCGGCACTTCTAGAAGCCATGCAGGAAAGAGCAGTAACTGTGGCAGGTCATCATTATAAATTAGATTTGCCTTATTTTGTATTAGCAACTCAAAACCCAATTGAGCAAGAAGGAACTTACCCTTTACCAGAAGCACAGTTAGATCGTTTCATGTTTGCTATTAAATTAGATTATCCAAGTTTTCAAGAAGAAGTAGATGTGGTAAAAGCAACGACTTCAAATTTAAAACCAGAAGTAAACGCTTTATTTACGGCTCAAGAAATTATTGATTTTCAAGAGGTAATTAGAAAAATCCCAGTTGCTGATAATGTTATTGAATATGCGGTTTCATTGGTAAGTAAAACCCGACCAGAAAATATTTTATCAAATGATTTTGTTAAAACCTACATTGATTGGGGTGCAGGGCCAAGGGCTTCACAAAATTTAATCTTGGCTGCAAAGACTAACGCAGCTATGAATGGTAAATTCTCACCCGATATTGAAGATGTTCAAGCTGTTGCAACAGGAATTTTGCGTCATCGTATTGTGAAAAATTATAAAGCAGATGCCGAAGGAATTTCTGAAGAAGATATTATTAAAAAACTTTTTTAATTTTATTTTTAACAAATATTTGGTTGTTTTTTGATGATTTTTCAATTCTTAAATTTAATTTTATGAATTATTCAAAAAAAAGTCATTTTATTTAATTTTACTGAAATATTATTAGTAAAAAACAATCTTTACAATTAATAATTCTTTTAATCATGTGTTTTATTAAAAATTTTCAAATCTGATTTAGATTTATTAATTTTGTAGCACCAAAGGATACAAATACAATTAACCTATTTATAAAATATACATAGCATGAATCTTTATAACGAATATATTAAAGAAATTGAAGATAGAAAAGGGCAAGGTTTGCATCCAAAACCTATTGATAGTGCTGAATTATTAAGCGAAATTATTGAACAAATTAAAGAAGCCGAAAGTTCAAATAGAAAAGATTGCCTTCATTTTTTTATATATAATACATTGCCAGGAACAACCAGTGCTGCTGGTAAAAAGGCTTATTTCTTGAAAGATATTATTCTTGGAAATGAGATAGTGAATGAAATTACACCTGCTTTTGCATTCGAATTGTTGTCGCACATGAAAGGCGGAACCTCTATTGAAGTTTTACTTGATTTGGCTTTAGGAAATGATGTGGCAATTGCTAGAGAAGCTGCTGAAGTACTCAAATCGCAAGTGTTTCTTTACGATGCCGATACCAATCGATTAAAAGAAGCCTATAAAAACGGAAATGCTACGGCTGCAGCTATTTTAGAAAGCTATGCTAAAGCTGAATTTTTTACAAAATTGCCAGAAATAGCTGAAGAAATAAAAGTAGTTACTTTTATTGCTGGAGAAGGAGATATTTCTACCGATTTATTATCTCCAGGAAATCAAGCCCACTCGCGTTCAGATCGTGAATTGCACGGAAAATGCATGATCACGCCTCAAGCACAACAAGAGATTCAAGCACTTCAAGCGCAACATCCAGACAAAACTGTGATGCTGATCGCTGAAAAAGGAACTATGGGTGTTGGGTCTTCTAGAATGTCAGGAGTAAACAACGTGGCACTTTGGACAGGAAAAAAAGCAAGTCCCTTCATCCCATTTGTAAATAGTGCACCAATTGTAGGTGGAACCAATGGAATTTCGCCAATTTTCCTAACAACTGTTGATGTAACCGGAGGTATTGGAATTGATCTTAAAAACTGGGTTAAGAAAACGGATGCTAATGGTGAATTAGTTCGCGATGAAAATGGAGAAACAGTATTAGAGCAAGTATATTCTGTTTATACAGGTACAGTTTTAACGATTAATACAAAAACTAAAAAATTATACAATGGCGATCAAGAATTGATTGATATTTCGAGATCTTTCACGCCACAAAAAATGGAATTTATCAAAGCAGGAGGTTCTTATGCTATTGTTTTTGGTAAAAAAATTCAAACATTTGCTTGTAAAATATTAGGAATAGATATTCCAGCGGTTTTTGCACCTTCAAAAGAAGTATCAGTTAAAGGTCAAGGACTTACAGCTGTTGAGAAAATTTTCAACAGAAATGCAGTTGGAAATACTCCAGGAAAAGTATTACACGCGGGTTCTGATGTTCGCGTTGAAGTAAATATTGTTGGTTCGCAAGACACAACTGGATTAATGACGGCTCAAGAATTAGAGTCTATGGCGGCTAAAGTAATTTCCCCAATTGTAGATGGAGCATACCAATCAGGGTGTCATACTGCTTCGGTTTGGGATAAAAAAGCACAAGCAAATATTCCTAAATTGATGCAATTTATGAACGATTTTGGTTTAATCACCGCTCGTGATCCAAAAGGAGTATATCACCCGATGACAGACGTTATTCATAAAGTATTGAATGATATTACAATTGATGATTGGGCTATTATTATTGGAGGAGATTCTCATACAAGAATGTCAAAAGGTGTTGCTTTTGGTGCCGATTCTGGAACCGTTGCAATAGCTTTAGCTACAGGTGAAGTTTCAATGCCAATTCCTGAATCGGTTAAAGTGACGTTCAAAGGAACAATGAAAGAGTATATGGACTTCCGTGATGTGGTTCATGCAACTCAAGTGCAAATGTTACATAAATTTGGAGGTGAAAACGTATTCCAAGGTCGAATTATCGAAGTACATATCGGTACATTAACGGCTGATCAATCGTTTACATTTACTGATTGGTCTGCTGAAATGAAAGCTAAGGCGTCTATTTGTATTTCAGAAGACGAAACCTTGATCGAATCATTAGAGATTGCCAAAGGACGAATCCAAATTATGATAGACAAAGGAATGGACAATGCTACTAAAGTTCTTCAAGGTTTAATCAATAAAGCAAATAAGCGAATTGAAGAAATTAAATCAGGTGATAAACCAGCTTTACGACCAGATGCTAATGCAAAATATTATGCTGAGGTAGAAATAGATTTAGATATTATCAATGAACCTATGATTGCTGATCCCGATGTAAATAATAAAGATGTTTCTAAACGATATACGCACGATACCATTCGTCCGCTTTCTTTTTATGGAGGAACTAAAAAAGTAGATTTAGGATTTATCGGATCTTGTATGGTTCACAAAGGCGATATGAAAATATTAGCTCAAATGCTTAAAAATGTTGAAAAACATGAAGGTGAAGTAGTTTTTAAAGCACCTCTAGTGGTTGCGCCACCAACTTACAACATTGTTGACGAATTAAAAGCAGAAGGCGACTGGGAAGTATTGCGAAAATATTCAGGTTTTGAGTTTGATGATAACGCACCTAAAGGAGCTGCACGTACAGAGTATGAAAACATGTTGTATTTAGAGCGTCCGGGTTGTAACTTATGTATGGGTAATCAAGAAAAAGCATCCAAAGGTGATACTGTTATGGCAACTTCTACTCGTTTATTCCAAGGAAGAGTAGTAGAGGACACTGCTGAGAAAAAAGGAGAATCATTATTATCATCAACACCAGTTGTAGTATTGTCAACAATTTTAGGAAGAACACCTTCTATAGAAGAATACAAAAAAGCAGTGGAAGGAATTAACTTAACTAAGTTTGCACCTTCTCATAAATTATTAGTAGGATAACTACATAATTTTATTATAGCATTAAACTCTCACAAAAGTGGGAGTTTTTTTGTTTCATTTCTTTTTTTATCTTTAGCAAAACTATTCAAGAAAACTATGGAAAATAGCGAAAAAGAATTTAAAAAAGAATTAGGCTTATTAGACGGAACCATGCTAGTTGTGGGTTCAATGATTGGTTCTGGTATATTTATTGTAAGTGCCGACATTGTTCGACAAGTAGGTTCAGCAGGCTGGCTAATTGCCATTTGGTTGTTGACAAGTATTATTACTATTGTGGCTGCCGTGAGTTATGGCGAATTGAGTGCAATGTTTCCAAAAGCGGGTGGTCAATATGTCTATTTAAAAGAAGCCTACAATAAGTTAATTGCATTTTTATACGGATGGAGTTTCTTTGCGGTTATTCAAACCGGAACAATTGCAGCGGTTGGTGTTGCCTTTTCAAAATTCGCAGCTTATTTATATCCACCTTTAAGTGATGAAAATATTCTATTTGAATTGGGAATTGTAGATATAAATGCCGCGCAAATTGTTTCAATTATTACAATTATTTTTCTGACTTATTTAAATAGTAGAGGTGTAAAAGACAGTAAATTACTTCAAACGGTATTGACAATAATTAAAATTCTGTCCCTAATCGGATTAATCGTTTTTGGATTTATATATGGCGCTAAAGCCGAAATTTGGAATGCCAATTGGGAAAACGCCTTTGTTTTACAATCGTTTGATAAAGAAACAAGTATATGGTCTGCAATGGCTGGAACTGCAATAATTTCTGCAATTTCTGCCGCTATGGTAGGCTCGGTTTTTTCAAGTGATGCTTGGAATGGAGTTACTTTCATTGCTGGCGAAATTAAAAATCCGCAACGAAATGTAGGACTAAGTTTGTTTTTAGGAACTTTTATTGTGTCGTTAATTTATGTATTAGCCAATGTAATGTATTTGGCAGTTGTACCACTTCAAGATATTGCTACAGCACCTTCAGATCGCGTGGCGGTTGTGGCTGCTCAAAATATTTTTGGAACAATTGGAACAACCTTAATTGCTGTGATGATTATGATTTCAACCTTCGCCTGTAATAATGGATTAATTATGGCTGGCGCTCGTGTCTACTACACTATGGCAAAAGACGGATTATTTTTCAAAAAAGCAGCTAATTTAAATGAAGCAAGCGTACCTTCTTGGGCGTTATGGGCACAATGTTTTTGGGCTTCTGCCTTGTGTTTAACTGGTAAGTATGGTGATTTGTTAGATTTTGTTGTAATTATTGTATTGATATTTTATATCCTCACCATTTACGGTATTTTCATTTTACGTAAAAAACGCCCTGATGCTGAAAGACCTTATAAAGCATTTGGTTATCCTTTTTTACCATTACTTTATATAGTTATTGCAACCGCTTTAAGTATTGCTTTACTTTTTACTAAATTTGCAACTTGCGGTTGGGGTGTTTTAATTATGCTTACCGGAATTCCTATTTATTATATTACTCAGAAGAAATAATTATAATAAAAAAGCCAGAAATCAATTCTGGCTTTTTTAATCTACTAATAGTAGGTATATCGTCTTACTTTAGCAATATATTTTGCCAAGCGAATAACTTGATGGCTATAGCCATATTCATTGTCATACCATACATAAAGTACGATGTTTTTTCCGTCTCCCGAAACAATAGTGGCGTTACTATCAAAGATGGCTGGTGCTGAGGTTCCTACAATATCAGAAGAAACCAATTCATTATTCAATGAATATTTAATTTGCTCCACTAATTCGCCTTCTAAGGCATATTTTTTCATGATATTATTTACCGCTGCAATGGTAGTTTTTTTGCCTACTTCAAGGTTTAAAACGACTAATGAACCATTAGGAACAGGTACTCGAATAGCATTAGACGTTAATTTTCCTGTTAAGCTAGGTAATGCTTTTGCAACAGCGCTCCCTGCACCAGTTTCAGTAATTACCATGTTTAACGCTGCAGCACGACCTCTACGGTATTTTTTGTGCATATTATCCACTAAATTTTGATCATTTGTGTAGGCGTGAATGGTTTCTAAATGGCCTTTTACAACACCCAAAGTATCTTCTACAGCTTTTAAAATAGGCGTAATCGCATTGGTAGTACACGAAGCTGCAGAAAAAATCGAAACTTCATCTGGACTATATTCGTCATGATTTACACCATAAACTATATTTGGCACACCTTTTCCTGGTGCTGTCAATAATACTTTATCAATGCCTTTTGAATTAAGGTGTCGTTTCAATGCTTCTTCAGTTGTAAAAGCACCCGTATTGTCGATAACCAAGGCATCTTCAATTCCATAAGTTGTGTAATCTATTTCTTCTGGCGAATTTGCCGTTATAATGTGAACAGTAGTGCCGTTTATAAGTAACGCATTGTTTTCGGGATCTGCTGTAACAGAACCATGGAAATCACCGTGAACTGAATCATATCGTAATAACGATGCTCTTTTTTCTAATAAAACGGCGTCATTTTTATCTCGAGTTACAATGGCTCTTAAGCGCAATTGTTGTCCTTTTCCAATTTTTGACATCATTTCGCGCGCTAATAAACGTCCAATTCTACCAAATCCATATAAAACCACATCTTTTGGTTTGATTTCATGAAAGTTTTTGGCATTTTTTAACTTGTCAATTACAAAGGCTTTGGCATCATTATATTTGTTATCTTCTAAATGATATTCATAGGTTAATTTTCCAATATCAATACGAGATGGCGGAAGGTCTAAGTCTACAATGGCATTTGCTAATTCTACCGAATCAAAAACGTTAATAGGTTTACCTACAAATGCAACGGCATATTCATGTAAGTTAATGATTTCACTGACATTTTTGTCAATTAATTGATTTCGAAATAATACGAGTTCAATCGATTTGTCAAACCATAAATCACTTATGATTTTAATAAATTCGACACCCGCTTTTCTTCGATCTGTCTGAAAAGCAATTTCTTTTTCGTATAAAGTTGTGTTGTTCATGAAATTTGGAATTGTATGTTAAAGAGTGCAAAAGTATAGATTTCAAACGTTTTCGTAAAATTTTTTCACAAAAAAAACCAGTCTTTTTTTTGGAGACTGGTTTTTATACTCATGTTGAATTAAAAACTACATAATGATGCTATACATTTGTCCGTTTTTTGTGATAATTTGATACTGCGCTTTTTGATTTTCTTTCTTAGCTAAATAACTAGAAACCGTTTCCATATCTTTTGCTTTTTGCCCATCGATACTTAAAATAATGGCTCCATTTAATAAATTGGCATATTCGGTATAATCGGGGTTGGATAGTGTTTTAATTTTAACACCTTCTTTAATTCTAAATTTCTTTTTATCATCAGCATCAATATCTTCAAATTCAATGCCGTTAAATTCATAGTTTAAGAGTTCTTTTTTGGATAACTTAACTTGAATTGTTTTTTCTTTTTCGTCTCTTATGATACGCACCTGAACTACGTCATTTGGTCTTTTGGTGTTTATATAGGCGGTTAATTCAGCAAAACCATTGATTTTTTTATCGTCTAATTGCACAATAATATCTCCTTTTTGTAATCCTGCTTTTTCGGCACCCGAATTTTTAGTTATTTTATTGATATAAAATCCTTGCGTTTCTTTTACGCCAATTTCTTTTGCATAATTAGAATTCATTTCGCCACCTTCAATTCCAAGAACACCACGTTGAACGTTTCCAAACTGCATTAGGTCTTCAATTATTTTTCGAGTAACATTCGAAGGAACAGCAAAGGAATACCCAGCATAACTTCCTGTTGGAGAAGAAATCATGGTATTTATTCCTATTAACTCACCTCTTGTATTTACTAAGGCGCCACCGCTATTTCCAGGATTTACAGCGGCATCGGTTTGAATGAATGATTGTATGCCGTCATTAGCTAAATTTCTCGCTTTTGCGGAAATAATTCCGGCGGTAACGGTAGAATTTAAGTTATACGGATTTCCTACTGCCAAAACCCATTCGCCCACTTTAATTTCGTCTGAATCACCAAAAACAGTATAGGGTAATTTTTCATCGGCCTCAATTTTTAATAAGGCAATGTCCATTTTTGAGTCGGTTCCTACTAATTTTGCCTGATACGATTTGTTGTTATTTAGGGTAACTTCTAGTTCGGTTGCATCTTGAATAACGTGATTATTAGTTACGATATAACCGTCTTCGGTAATAATAACTCCTGAACCTGTTCCAATTTGCGTTTGTTCACGATCACCTCGATAACCATAAATGAAATCCATAACCGGAATTTTTGAAACGGTTTTATTTTTTACGTGAACCACTGCATGAATGGTGTTTTCTGCAGCTGTCGTAAAATCGATGTTCTCTGCACCTAAACTAACATTTTTAGCATAATTAGGGCTTGCAAGGGTTATTTTACTTGCGGTATTGGGCTCCAAAAATAATTTGTAAGCACCTAATGTTACACCTCCACTAAGGAGTGATACTAGTAATAAACTTCCAAATTTTCTCATAATTTTTCATTTTTGTTTACCAAATTTAAAAACATTTTTTATTTAAAAAATCACTTTAACGCTCGTTTAACAATGTTTAACATCTTATTAATATTTGTACTTTTGTATAAATTAATTTAGGAGATGCAACTTACATTCTATAAATACCAAGGAACAGGAAACGATTTTATCATGGTCGATAATCGATTGGATATTTTTCCAAAAGAAAATTCGCAGCTTATTGAGCAATTGTGTGATCGACGTTTTGGAATAGGTGCCGATGGGCTGATATTATTAGAGAATCATACTACTTATGATTTTAAAATGGTATATTTTAATTCCGATGGAAACGAAAGTTCGATGTGTGGTAATGGCGGAAGATGTTTAGTGGCTTTTGCGAAACAACTTGGAATTATTGAAGCTACAGCCAAATTTGAAGCTGTTGATGGATATCATTATGCAAAAATCATTGAGGATGAATTGATTTCGTTACAAATGAAAGATGTTGATAGGATTGCAGTTCATCAAGATTATTCGTTTCTAAATACCGGTTCGCCACATCATGTTCAATTAGTTTCGGATTTAAAAAATTTGGATGTTAAAACTGAAGGCGCAAAAATACGCTATTCAGATTTGTACGGAAAAGCAGGAAGTAATATTAATTTTGTGCATCAACTAGAAAACGACATTTTTGTAGTAAGAACATACGAAAGAGGTGTTGAAGATGAAACTTTATCATGCGGAACTGGTGCTACAGCAGTTGCAATAGCAATGCATCATATGGATAAAACCAAAAGTAATTCAATTGATTTACAAGTAGAAGGTGGAAAACTCAGTGTTCAATTTAAAGAAAATAATGGAGTTTATTCCGATGTTTTTTTAGTGGGTCCGGCTACATTTGTTTTTGAAGGAATGATTGATTTAGCTATTTGATTCAAGATTAATAATTTTTGTACTTATCATGATAACTTTAAAAGGGACCAACATATATCTAAGAGCACTCGAACCCGAAGATTTGGAGTTTGTCTATGCTATTGAAAATAATGAATCGGTGTGGGAAGTAAGCAACACGCAAACGCCATACAGTCGGTTTTTAATTAAGCAGTATTTAGAAAATGCACATCAAGATATTTATGTGGCAAAGCAATTGCGATTGGCTATTTGTTTAAATGACTCTCAAAAAGCAATTGGATTAATCGATTTATTTGATTTTGATCCAAAAAATAGTAGGGCAGGTTTAGGTTTAGTAATTGCAGATCTTGAAAGTCGAAATAAAGGCATTGGTTCAGAAGCATTAGAGTTGATTATTAATTATTCATTTCAACAATTACAATTACATCAATTGTATGCAAATATTGGTAGTGATAACGAAATTAGTTTGCAACTTTTTACTAAATTTGGCTTCCAAAAAATAGGAATAAAAAAAGATTGGAATAAAGTACAAAACTGTTTTAAAGATGAACTTCTTTTTCAATTAATTCAATAACAAATTAAATTCATTTCCATTGAATACAAAAAAAATAATTTCAATTATAGCGGTTGCAGGAATTGTAGTAGCTTCAATTATAGGAGTGTATGTTTATATAAAAGCATTTACACATAATACCCAATTTTCTCAAGAAGAAGTGTATGTTTATATTCCTACAGATGCAAATTATGAACAAGTAAAAGAAATAGTGAGTCCACTCGTTAAAGATTTTGAAAAATTTGATTTTGTTGCTACTTCAAGAAATTACAGTACTAATGTAAAATCAGGAAAGTTTTTGTTTAAAAGAGACATGACCAGTTTTGACATGGTAAGAAGTTTGCGATTAAATGTTCCGGTAAACGTTGCTTTTAATAATCAAGAAACACTAACAAAATTAATGCTACGATTAGCAACCCAAATAGAGCCTGATACATTAGCATTAAATCAAGCATTTACAAATGAATCTTTTCTGTTAGAAAATGGATTGACTAAAGAAACTGCATTAACGCTATTTATTCCAAATAGTTATGAATTTTATTGGAATGTTTCAGCAAAAAAAATCGCAGATAAAATGGCTAAAGAGCATAAGAAATTTTGGAATGCAGAACGATTAGCAAAAGCAAAAGCACTCAATATGACTCCTGCACAAGTCTATACATTAGCATCTATTGTGCATAAAGAAACGGTAAAAGCAGATGAACGACCAAGAGTTGCTGGAGCTTATTTAAATCGAATTCAACAAGATATGCCTTTGCAAGCCGATCCTACTGTGATTTATGCAATTAAAGAAAAATCGGGTGATTTTGACCAGGTCATAAAACGAGTAGGAGGTAGTAATCTTTTTGTAAAGTCTTCATATAATACCTATATTAATAAAGGTTTGCCGCCCGGACCTATTGCAATGCCTGATATTTCTGCTATTGATGCCGTTTTGAATGCTGAAAAACACAACTTTATTTATTTTTGTGCCGATCCAAATAGACCAGGATATCATTCTTTTGAAACTACTTATGAAGCACATATGATTAATGCCAAAAAGTATGCAACTTGGGTAAACAAATTGGGTATTAAATTGTAAATTTTAAAGGAACTAATTTTTAGTATTAATAGTACTATAAAAGACTTCATATTTACTTTTAGAAAATATTAACACTCTGTAAATCAATATTATATTTTTTTTCGTATATTTGTCCCGGTAATTTCAGATGGGTGACAGACGCTGAGAAATAACATTTAATGATAAAAAAAGGGTCATACATTTTAGGATTGACATTCCTAGTATTAGTAGTTTCTTCTGGTTTTATAACCATTGAAGCAGAAAAAATAGAAGGTTTTCATCTAGACGATAACGAAATAATGGTTTACCATGTTCCGAATCAATTTGAAAACGATGAAGTGGCTATAAAAGTGCCACTTATTGGGAAAACATTCCTCGGTTTTGCCCAGAAAATGGCTTACAAAGAGTCTAGAGGTATGATACACTTAGTTAATCCTTATGGATATATGGGTAAGTATCAATTCGGAAAAAGTGCACTTCGCACTGTGGGTATCTACGATTTTCAAGAGTTTTTACAGAACAGTAATTGGCAAGACAAAGCATTTAATGCTCTAATTGCTCGTCACAAGTGGATTTTAAGAAAAGAAATTGAAAAATATTCAGGCAGAGTTATTAATGGCGTTGAAATTACAGAATCAGGGTTACTTGCTGCTGCTCATCTTGGTGGTGCGGGTTCTGTCAAAAAATACCTGAGAAGTAATGGACGTAGAGGTTTTAGAGATGGTTTTGGAACTTCATTATCTAGTTACATAAGAAAATTTGCCGGATACGATATTTCGCATATTGAAGCTGATGCAGAGGCAAAAGTAAATTTAGAATAAATTACATTTTGTGAATTATAAAAATACAAGGTCGATTATGTAAATCGGCCTTTTCTTTTTTCCATTCGTTAATGGTTTTTGTTTTAATAAATTCAGTTGGTAAAGTAATATCGCAGGCAACACATAAAAGGGTGCTTGGTTGCAATAATTGCAATAAATCTTCCATCAATTTATTATTTCGATAAGGCGTTTCAATAAACAATTGGGTCTGATTTTTCTCTTGAGATAGGCGCTCATACATTTTAAGCGCTTGTTTTTTATCGTTTTTGTCGATAGGTAAATAACCGTTAAAAGCGAAACTTTGACCATTCATGCCACTTGCCATAAGGGCTAATAAAATGGAGCTAGGACCCACTAACGGTACTACTTGAATTCCTTTTTCATGAGCTAATTTTACAATAACTGCACCCGGATCAGCAATTCCAGGGCAACCAGATTCACTCATTAAACCAATGTTCTTACCATTTAGCAATGGTTGAATAAATTCATGATGGGCTGAAATTTCGGTGTGTTTATTTAAGGTGTTTATTTTTAAATCGGGTTGTTTTTTATCTGGATGAATGCTTTTGATGAATTTACGAGCTGTTTTTTCATTCTCAACGATGTAGTAATCAATAAAATTAATTACTCTTTTAACAGTTTGTGGTAAAACATCTTCGGGAACAACTGAAGTTTCTCCTGGATTAGATAAGGTTATAGGAATTAAGTAGAGCTTACCGTAGGATGTAGAATTCATTTTATTGCTTAAGTTTTCTTGCAATTTCTTCACAAGCTTGGTTTAACAAATGATATACCTGTTCAAAATCTTCTAGAGTTCCATAATATGGGTCTGGAACTTCTTTTGAATCACCTAAAATTAGCGCAACTTTTGACTTTGCTGCTTCATTGGGAGCTAAATTTATAACGTCTTTGTAATTGGATTGATCCATTACATAAATTAAATCAAAAGTATCAAAGTCGGTAATTGAAAATTTTCGGGCACTTTGTTTACTGATATCGATATCGTAATTTAATGCAGTTTGAATCGAACGCTTATCGGGTGCTTCTCCAGCGTGCCATCCTCCGGTTCCTGCAGAATCAATATAATAATCTGCTGTTAATTTTGACCGCATAATTCCCTCTGCAAGGGGAGAACGACAAATATTTCCCAAGCAAACCATTAAGATTTTTAGCGGCATAGATTACAGCGAAAGTTTTTTGTTGATGTCCTCCACAAACTTTTTGAATTGTTTGTCGGTAGCTACTAAATTATCAACAGTTTTACAAGCATGTAAAACAGTAGCGTGATCGCGATCGCCTATTTGTGA
>CAMDQL010000009.1 GCA_945905915.1 Flavobacterium psychrophilum | reverse complement strand
GTTAATCCTGCTAATAATCCGATCCAAATTCCTGTTGCTTTTAATTCGGTATACAAACCCAAATAAAACGAAATTGGAAAACCAATAACCCAATACGCCACAAACGTAATATACATTGGCACTTTTACATCTTGTAAACCACGAAGCGCACCTAAAACCACAACTTGTATTCCATCTGATATTTGAAAAACTGCCGCTACTAAAAGTAATTGTGCTGCAATTTCAATCACTTCTTTATTATCTATGGCTTGATTTATATTTTCTAAATTGAGAAATAATGGCGGGAGATAATTGTGAAAAACGATAAAGAATAGTGCAAAAATAATTTCAATGATGATGGCTAATAAAAAAATAGATTTTGCAACAACTACTAATTTTATATAATCGTTCAAACCTTTTTGATTTGAAATTCTTATCATTGCAGTAACACTGAGTCCCATAGCAAACATAAATGTCATTGTTGCTAATGTCAAAGCAATTTGATTTGCTGCCTGACTCGTTTTTCCTATCGACCCACTAAGCCAAATTGCAGCGGTGAACAAACTAACTTCAAAAAGCATTTGCATGGCCGATGGTGTTCCTAAGTTTACTATTTTTTTTAAGACGGATTTTTTAATTTCTTTGAAACTAAAATCTTTAAAATATTTTTTTATGTTTTTGTCGTATTTTAAAATATAATGCATGAATACCACCATCATAATTCTAGAAATTACGGTACCTAATGCCGCACCTAAAATACCTAATTTTGGAAAAATCCAAATCCCGTAAATTAAGACATAATTGAAAAAAATATGCACCACATTAGCCATAAAAATGGCGTACATAGAATATTTAGTTTTTGATAGACCATCTGCAAATTGTTTATATCCTTGATAAATAATCACAGGAATTAATGAAAATGCAACCCAGTCAATGTAAGGATAAGCCATTTCTACCACCTCAATAGGCTGGTGCATAAGCAACATTATTGGCTTAGCTAATACAATTATTGCAAAAAGTGCTATTCCTAAAATAGTACACAAAAGCAATCCATGATGAAAAATGGAACGTATTTTTTTTTCGTCTTTTTCAGAATCGGCTTCAGCAATTAGGGGCGTTATTGCTGTTGAAAAACCAATTCCAAGTGACATTGCAATAAAAATGAAACTATTACCTAATGAGACTGCTGCTAATTCTGTTGCACCGAGTTTTCCAACCATTATATTATCAACAATTCCAATTAGCGTATGTCCTAACATTCCTAGAATTATTGGATAAGCTAATTTGAAATTATATGAAAATTCTTTGGTATAATTAGAAAAACTCATTTTGGTTATTTTGAGCAAAGGTAAAAAAATAAACTCCGACAGCATCAAAAAACACTGTCGGAGTTTAAAAGAAAATAGTTATTTCTTAATATTCGGATTTAGTGTGTCGCTTTCGATAATTCCATCACGTAAACGAATAATACGGTGAGCATAAGCGGCAATCTCTTCCTCGTGTGTTACCAAAATTACGGTATTTCCGTTGGTGTGAATTTCGTTAAATAAATTCATGATTTCCACCGAAGTTTTACTGTCTAAGTTTCCCGTAGGTTCATCCGCTAAAATGATAGAAGGTTTGTTTACCAAAGCTCTTGCTACCGCCACACGTTGACGTTGGCCTCCAGATAATTGATTGGGTTTATGATCCATTCGATCATCAAGTCCTACTTGCGTTAATACTTCTGTTGCTCTTTCTATTCGTTCCGATTTTGAAAATCCAGCATATACCATCGGTAAAGCCACATTATCTAAAGCGGTTGTTCTTGGCATTAAGTTAAATGTTTGAAAAACGAAACCAATTTCTTTATTTCGAATTCCAGCCAATTCATCGTCTTGCATTTCACTCACGTGTTTTCCGTTCAAAATGTAAGTTCCTGATGTTGGCGTGTCCAAACAACCTAAAATGTTCATCAATGTTGATTTTCCAGAACCCGAAGGTCCCATCAATGCCACATATTCACCTTTATTGATTTCTAAATCGATGCCTTTTAAAACATACACGATTTCGTTTCCTAAAGGGAAATCTCTTTTGATATTGGTTATTTTGATTAATGAATCTGCCATTTTGAATGTCGAATGATGATTAACGAATGATGATTTCAGAATTTTTTGATTCTGATTCTAGTAATAAGTAGAATAAAGTAGTTATTTGTTACAATTTAAATCGAATTCTTTCAAACAAATGAGAAGTAATGGTTTTATTCGGATTAATGATGAAATGTTCTTTTTTTTGTTCTTTTCGGATAAATAAGAAGCCTAAATTGAAGGTTTCGATACTGCAAGTTATAGTTTCATGCTGATGTAAATGCTTCCAAATTTTTTCATTTGCTTTGGTTTGATGAATGTTCTCAATGAAAATACAAGTTTCATTTTTACAAAAGGGTATTATTTTCTCAATCGAAAAATCATTCAAAGAAACACTTGGAACAATTAAACCGTCAACTGTTGTAAGTACTTCTTTTCGGACATCAAAACGCACACAATTCTTCAAATTAAAATAGTGAATTGTTTTTAAAATGAGTTTGTTGGTTGAAGTATAAGTTGAATTTTCAATAGGAAACTCGGAAGCATAAAAACATTTCGTAACCAAATCATATACAAATGGCGAATGCACTCCATGTTCGTTTTTAGAATGGAGAAGAAATTTTATATATGATTTGATTAGATGATTCATTATTTAAACACAAATTTCACGAATTAGCACGAATTTAATTATTGAAAATTAGTGCAATTCGTGTAAAATTTATTCCATTTTACTAGACAACTCAAACCAACGTTCTTCTTTTTCTTCTATCGACTGGATGATTTTTTGCAATTCATTAGCTTTCGCTTCAATCTTATCATCTAAAACTTTTCCGTCGGCGAATTCTTGTTCGATTTGTTTTTTGTTGTATTCTAAATCTTTGATTTCGCGTTCTAATTTATTGAATTCTTTTTGCTCGTTGAAATTCAATCCTGTTGAAGCCGTTTGTTTTTCTTTCCAATTTGTTTTTTCAGTACTCACCGAATGTAAAACTTTTGGTTCTGCCGAATCTTCATAACTTCTAAAATCTGAGTAATTTCCTGGAAAATCTTCAATTTCTCCTTTGCCTCTAAAAACAAATAAATGATCCACAATTTTATCCATAAAATATCGATCGTGGCTCACTACTAACAAACATCCCGGAAAATCCAATAAGAAACTTTCTAAAACATTTAGAGTTACAATATCCAGATCATTTGTTGGCTCATCTAGAATCAAGAAATTCGGATTCTGAATTAAAACCGTACATAAATACAAACGTTTTAGTTCACCACCACTTAGTTTTTCTACAAAATCGTATTGTTTTTTAGCATCAAATAAAAAGCGTTCTAATAATTGCGAAGCCGAAATAATTTTTCCTTTCGTCAACGGAATGTATTCGCCATATTCTTTGATGATATCGATGACTTTTTGTCCTGGTTTTGGGTTGATGCCACTTTGAGTGTAATAGCCAATTTTAATCGTATCGCCAATAATTACTTTGCCCGAATCTGGTTGTAATGTTTGTGTTAAAATATTTAAAAAAGTCGATTTTCCTGTTCCGTTTTTGCCAATAATTCCAATTCGTTCGCCCCTTTGAAACGAATAGCTAAAATCTTTCAAAATGGTTCTGTCAGGAAAGTTTTTGTTCAATTTTACCATTTCGATAATCTTGCTTCCCATGCGCTCCATATTAATTTCGAGCTCCACAACATTTTCTTTACGACGGCTTTCGGCTTTTTCTTTAATCACGTAAAAATCATCCTGACGCGATTTAGATTTTGTGGTTCTTGCTTTGGGTTGACGGCGCATCCAAGCCAATTCTTTTACGAATAAATTTTGCGCTTTATCAATACTCGAATTTTCAGAAGCTAGACGTTCTTCTTTTTTTTCTAAATAATAAGAATAATTGCCTTTGTATTGATAGATTTTTCCGTTGTCTAATTCAATGATTTCATTACAAACACGTTCTAAAAAGAAACGGTCGTGCGTCACCATAAACAATGTAATGTTTTCTTTTGCGAAATAATCTTCTAACCATTCAATCATCTCTAAATCAAGGTGATTGGTTGGCTCATCTAAAATTAATAAATCGGGCTTACTAATTAAAATAATGGCTAACGACAAACGCTTTTTTTGTCCACCCGACATGTTTTTGACTTTCATTTTCAAGTCTTCCAACTTCAGTTTGTACAAAATTTGCTTGAATTGCGTTTCAAAATCCCAAGCATTGTGTCTATCCATATCATCAAAAGCTCTTTGATACGCTTCTTCTTCATTCGGGTTTTCTAGTGCTTTTTCATACCGTTCAATTACTTTTAAAATTTCATTATCAGAAGCAAAAATATTTTCCTCAATGGTTAATTCGTCTTGCAAATTATTGTTTTGCGACAAAAAGGCCATGTTGATGTCTTTTCGAATCACCACTTGCCCAGTATCGGGTTCATCTAAACCATTAATCATGTTCATAATGGTGGTTTTTCCCGAACCGTTTTTAGCGATAAAAGCTATTTTTTGATCTTTATTAATGCCAAACGAAATGTCTTTAAATAGAATACGTTCGCCATAAGATTTAGATATATTTTCGACTGATAAATAATTCATAACATATTTTAGAAATGCAAAAATAAGGTTTTGTTTGTTGGAATTTGGAATTTCTTTGTTGATATTTGAATTTTCAAAAATATATGCAACTATCCGTAATCATCCTCAATTATAATGTGCGCTATTTTTTAGAGCAATGCATTCTAAGTGTTCAAAAAGCTTTAGAAGGAATTGATAGTGAAATTATTGTCGTTGATAACGCTTCGTCAGATGATAGTTGCGAAATGATGATGGCCAAATTTCCAAATATTAAACTTATTGAAAATGCTACAAATTTAGGTTTTCCAAAAGGAAATAACATCGGGGTTGCTCAAGCTAAAGGCGAATATATTTGTATTTTGAATCCAGATACTGTTGTTGCAGAAGATACGTTTAAAAAGCTGTTAGCTAAAAGCTGTCAGGTGTCAGCTGGAATAATTGGATGTAAATTGATAGACGGAACAGGCAATTTTCTTCCCGAAAGCAAACGCGGTGTTCCAACGCCTTGGGTAGCATTTACAAAAATCTTTGGGTTGTATAAAATTTCAAATTACTTCGGAAAATATTACGCTCAACATGTATCGCATAACGAATCAGGAAATGTTGATATTTTGGTTGGAGCATTTATGATGATGAAACGCGAATTGTATCTCAAAGTAGGTGGTTTTGATGAGAATTGCTTCATGTATTCAGATGATATCGATTTGAGTTATTTGGTACTAAAAACTGGGAAATCAAATTATTATTATCATGAAATTTCGGTAATTCATTATAAAGGAGAAAGCACCGTTCGTGATGGAACTTATATGAAGCGTTTCCGTGAAGCAATGCAATTTTTCTATAAAAAGCATTTTAAAAAATCTTCGTTTTTTGATGTGATGATGCGATTCGGAACTTTAGTCTTTAGTCTTTTGAAGAAGAATCAGCAGAAGAACAAACAGCGAACTATTGATGAATATGTTGTGTTTTCAAAAGCTGAATTAGATTTAAAATTATCAAAAAAAGTTACTTATTTGACTGATTTAAATCAATTTAGGAACCAAAGTAAAAAAAATATTGAAATAATATTTGATATTACAGCTTTCAGCTTTACTGAAATTATTACTTTCATGGAGAATAATAGAAACCATAATTTGAGTTTTAAGAATTATATTTCAAGTTCAAATTATCTAATAGGTAGTAATAATTCTAATGATAGAGGACAAATAATTTTGTTGTAATAATTAGTATTTTCTATGAAAATAGAATGAAAAATTAGTATTTTTGCAAACCAAATACAGAAAAACAACTTTAGTTTAAAGATATGGCAAAGTTTGAATTGAAATTACCTAAAATGGGTGAAAGCGTTGCAGAAGCAACTGTGACCAACTGGTTAAAAAAAGTTGGAGATAAAATTGAAATGGATGAGGCTGTTCTTGAAATAGCTACAGATAAGGTAGATAGCGAAGTGCCTTCTGAAGTTTCTGGAACTCTTGTTGAAATTTTATTTAATACCGATGATGTAGTTCAAGTAGGACAAACACTAGCTATTATTGAAACTGAAGTTGGAGCCGTTTTATCTACTCCAGAAGTTAAAGCTGAAGCTCCGGTCGCTGTTGCGGAAGTTGCTAAAACGGTTGAGGTTGCTATTGAAGCAAGTGCTCCAGCAGATTTTTCAGGTTCAGATAAATTCTTTTCGCCTTTAGTAAAAAACATTGCCAAAGAAGAAGGAATTTCGTTAGCTGAATTAGAATCAATTTCAGGTTCAGGTAAAGATGGTCGCGTAAATAAAGAAGATTTATTAAATTATATCAAAAATAGAGGAAGTCAAACTAGTGTTCAGTCTATTGTTGCTCAACCAGTAGCAACTTCTAACTCCCAACCTGTTTCTGTAAACGGTGGTGATGAAATTGTAGAAATGGACAGAATGCGTAAGTTGATTTCGGGTTACATGGTAGCTTCGATACAAACTTCGGCTCACGTGCAGTCGTTTATTGAAGTGGATGTGACAAATATTGTAAAATGGAGAGATAGAGTTAAAAATACTTTCGAAAAGAGAGAAGGTGAGAAGTTGACTTTTACTCCAATTTTCATGGAAGCTGTTGCAAAAGCATTGAAAGATTTCCCAGGGATGAATATTTCTGTTGATGGTGATTTTATTATTAAACGTAAAAACATCAACTTAGGAATGGCTGCAGCGTTACCAAACGGAAATTTAATTGTTCCTGTAATTAAAAATGCAGACCAATTAAATTTAGTGGGAATGGCAAAAGCTGTTAACGATTTAGGAAATCGAGCAAAAGCAGGAAAATTAAAACCAGACGATACACAAGGCGGAACATATACAGTAACAAATGTGGGAACTTTTGGTTCTGTTTTTGGTACACCAATCATCAACCAACCTCAAGTAGGTATTTTAGCTTTAGGTGCTATCAGAAAAGTACCAGCGGTTATTGAAACTCCTGAAGGTGATTTTATTGGAATACGTCAAAAAATGTTTTTATCGCATTCCTATGATCATCGAGTGGTTGATGGCGCTCTAGGCGGAAGTTTTGTAAAACGTGTTGCCGAATACTTAGAAGCTTTTGACCCGAATAGAGAAGTTTAATTATACAGAAATTTACATAAGTGAACCCGATAGTTTTAAAAGCTGTCGGGTTTTTCTATCTTTGTAAGATATAAAATAACTATGGAATTAAAATTAACACGTCCTATCTGCTTTTTTGACCTTGAAACAACAGGAATTGATGTCGCAAGGGATCGAATTGTAGAAATCTCAATTTTTAAAGTATTTCCAAACGGAACTACAGAAAGTAAAACGTGGTTGGTAAACCCTACGATTCCAATTCCACCTCAATCTACCGCTGTACATGGTATTTCTGACGAAAAAGTAGCTAATGAGCCTACTTTTGACGCATTAGCTTCTCAAGTGCATAACATGATTAAAGATTCAGATTTAGCCGGATTTAATTCAGATCGTTTTGATATTCCGCTTTTAGCTGAAGAATTATTGCGTGCAGGTGTTGATTTTGATATGAAAAACAGGGTTTCTGTAGATGTGCAAACCATTTTCCATAAAATGGAAGAAAGAACGTTGAGCGCAGCCTATAAATTTTATTGCGGACAAACTTTAGAAAACGCGCATAGTGCCGAAGCTGATACAATGGCAACATACGAAATCTTAAAATCGCAATTAGATCGCTATACCGATTTAGAAAATGATATGAAATCATTATCTGAATTTACTACACGAAAAAAATCGGTTGATTTTGCAGGTTTCATTGCCTTAAATAATGAAGGAAAAGAAATTTTTACTTTTGGAAAACACAAAGGAGCTTTAGTAGACGATGTTTTTGAAAAAGAACCGGGATATTTTGGCTGGATTCAAAATGCTGATTTTCCGCTTTATACTAAAAAAGTTTTGACCGCTATCAAATTAAGAAAGTTAAATACTAAAAGCTAGAAGTTTGAAGCTAGAAGCTGGGAGTAGTTTACTTCCATTTTCCAACTTCCATCTTTCAACAATTAAAAAAAAATGAAAATAATCTGCATCGGTCGCAATTATGTAGACCATATTTCGGAACTTAATAACGAAAAACCTACGGAACCAGTTATTTTTTTAAAGCCTGATACCGCTGTTTTGCCAAAAAAAACGCCATTTGTAATCCCTGCTTTTAGTAACGATGTACATCATGAAGTAGAGGTTTTAGTTAAGATTTGTAAAGTAGGAAAGTACATTGATGCCAAATTTGCTCATAAATATTATGATGAGATTGGATTAGGAATTGATTTTACAGCAAGAGATGTTCAAGCCCAACTCAAAGAAAAAGGATTACCTTGGGAAAAAGCAAAAGCATTTGACCATTCAGCGGTAATTGGTGCCTTTTTACCGAAAAAAGAATTTTCTTCTATGGAAAATATTAACTTTGAGTTGAAATCCAATGGTCAATCGGTACAAGTTGGAAATACCGAGTTAATGTTATGGAATATAGATGCTTTAGTGTCTTATGTGTCTCAGTTTTTTACCTTAAAAAAAGGTGATATTATTTTTACGGGAACACCAAAAGGAGTAGCAAAAGTAACAGAAGGCGATGTTTTAGAGGGATTTATTGAAGGAAAATCAGTATTTAGAATACAAATTAAGTAATATGGCTTTACAGTATAATCTCGCAAAAGTGTATGAAATTTCAGAAAACGATACCGATTTTGCATTGCAAATTGTGACTTTGTTTTTAGAGGAAGTTCCTGCAGAAATAAAATCAATTAGAACAGCTATTGAAGATAAAGATTATACCCGAACCTATGCCGCTTGTCATAAAATAAAACCAACTCTTGATTTATTAGGAATGGATATGTCCTATGAAGAAAATTTGCAAATTATGACTTGGACCAAAACAGAAGGTAAACGCAAAGAAATCAAAGAAGTTTATAAATCTTTAAAAGATCGAATAGATTTAGCAATTAAAGAAATTAAAAAAGATTTTAAACTTTAAATTTCAAAATAAATATATAAATGAAGGCAGCAATTGTTACTATTGGTGATGAAATTCTTATTGGTCAAATTGTAGATACAAATTCGGCATATATTGCTAAAGCATTGGATAAAATTGGAATTGCAACGCAAGAAATATTGTCTATTTCAGATGATAAACTACATATTTTAAATACATTTCAAAATCTACAAAATAAGGTCGATGTAGTCATTATTACTGGCGGATTAGGGCCAACAAAAGACGATATTACAAAGAAAACATTCTGCGAGTATTTTGAAGATGACTTAATTGAAAATGAAGCTGTTTTATTGCATGTCAGAAGTATCATTGAAGGAATTTATAAACGTCCAATTACCCAAATTAATCGTGATCAAGCATTAATTCCTTCAACTGCAAAAGTGTTGTTTAATAAAATGGGAACAGCTCCTGGAATGTGGATGGAGAAAGAAAATACGGTTTTTGTTTCGTTGCCAGGTGTTCCTTATGAAATGAAATATTTGATCGATAATGAGGTGATTCCCAATTTAGTCCAAAAATTTAAACGACCATACATTCTCCATCAAACCATTATGACCTATGGCACGGGTGAAAGTTTAATTGCAGAACAAATTGAAGAATGGGAAGATAATTTACCCGATTTTATCAAATTAGCTTATTTGCCAAGTCCAGGAAAAGTTAGATTGCGTTTAACAGCAAGAGGAGATAATAAAGAATTGCTTCAAGCAGCAATAGCTCATCAAGTTCAAATGCTAGATGTATTAATTCATGAAATAATTGTGGGTTATAATGAAGACGAAACGATAGAAGTAATGCTTGGACGTTTGATGACCGAAAAAGGATTCACACTAGCTACTGCCGAAAGTTGTACGGGAGGCAAGATTGCGACTGTTTTAACCGCTTTATCTGGGGCTTCAAATTATTTTAAAGGAAGTGTGGTAAGTTATGCAACACAAACCAAAATAGATGTTTTAGGGGTTTCAAAAAACACAATTGACAAGTATGGAGTTGTCAGTGCTCAAGTGGCTTCAGAAATGGCATTAGGAATTCAAAAATTAATGCAGGTAGATTATGCCATTGCAACAACTGGAAATGCTGGTCCTGCAAAGGGTCATTCTTCTGTTGATTTAGGTATAGTATTCATTGCAATAGCTACTCCTACGGGCGTTTTTGTTGAAGAATTTAATTTTGGTCAACCTCGTGAAAAGGTAATAGATAGGGCTGTTAGTAAATCATTGGAACTCGTTTATAAAGAAATTTTAAAAAAATAATAAAAGATTGTTGTGTATATGAAATCGATTTTGTTTCTTTGCACCCTGATTTTAGATAACGAAATAAAGCTAAATAATAATGTCAAGAGTTTGTGAACTTACAGGTAAAAGAGCAATGGTAGGGAACAATGTTTCTCACGCTATGAATAAAACAAAGAGAAAATTCTCTGTTAACTTAGTAAAAAAACGTTTTTACATTCCTGAAGAAGATAGATGGGTAACGTTGAAAATTTCAACTGCTGCATTAAAAACTATTAATAAAAATGGAATTGCTGCTGTATTGAAAAATGCAAAAGCTAACGGATTTGTAAAATCTGTATAATACGCAATAATATATATCAAAATGGCAAAGAAAGGTAATAGAATCCAAGTTATTTTAGAATGTACAGAGCACAAAACTTCAGGAGTTCCTGGAACATCTCGTTACATTACTACTAAAAACAAAAAAAATACTCCAGATAGATTAGAGATTAAAAAATTTAATCCTGTTTTAAAAAGAGTAACAGTTCATAAAGAAATTAAATAAGATAAGTCATGGCAAAGAAAACCGTAGCAACTTTACAAACAGCTTCTAAAAGATTAACCAAAGCTATTAAAATGGTTAAATCTCCAAAAACTGGCGCTTACACATTCGTTGAATCTGTGATGGCTCCTGAATTAGTTGATGAATTCTTGAAAAAGAAATAATTCATAAAAACAATTATATAGATAAGCTACTTTCGTTTGAAAGTAGCTTTTTTATTTTTACATTTGTCACTATAATTATTTGAAGCCAATCAAAACGCCTTTTTTAAACCATGTTCCCGCTTTTCGCACTACACGGTAGTTTGCTTCAATCGGGGCTATGAACAATCAAAAGGATGCAAAATTCGTTTTCAATCAACTAATGGAATAAATCAAAAAATCATTTCAAATGAGTTTTTTTAAAAAAATATTTTCTTCATCAAAAGCTGAGCCTGTTTTAAACGAACAAGAAAAGCAAACATTAGATAAAGGATTAGAAAAAACAAAAACGTCTTTTTTTTCCAAGCTTACAAAAGCCGTTGCCGGAAAATCAAAAGTAGACGATGAGGTTTTAGACAACTTAGAAGAAATATTGGTTTCTTCTGATGTAGGTGTAAATACAACCTTAAAGATTATTGAACGCATTGAAGAACGTGTTTCCCGAGATAAATATTTGAGCACCGACGAATTAAATTCCATTCTTCGAGATGAAATAGCTAGTTTATTATCGGAAACAAACTCTGGAGAAGCTACAGAATTTTTAATTCCAGTAGATAAAAAACCATATGTAATTATGGTTGTTGGAGTAAATGGAGTTGGTAAAACCACTACAATTGGTAAATTAGCCTATCAGTTTAAAAAAGCGGGTTATAATGTAGTTTTAGGTGCCGCAGACACGTTTAGAGCAGCAGCCATTGATCAATTGCAAATTTGGGCAGATAGAGTAGGTGTGCCAATCGTGAAACAACAAATGGGAAGTGATCCTGCATCGGTTGCTTTTGATACCTTACAAAGCGCTGTAGCACAAAACGCCGACGTTGTAATTATTGATACTGCTGGTCGTTTACATAATAAAGTAGGTTTAATGAACGAACTTTCAAAAGTGAAAAAAGTAATGCAAAAAGTTGTGGAAGGCACACCAAATGACGTACTTTTAGTTTTAGATGGTTCCACAGGTCAAAATGCATTTGAACAAGCCAAACAATTTACTGCCGCTACTGAAGTTTCTTGTTTAGCCGTTACAAAATTAGACGGAACTGCAAAAGGAGGAGTTGTTATTGGTATTTCAGATCAATTTCAAATACCCGTTAAATATATTGGAATTGGTGAAGGAATTGAAGACCTTCAAGTTTTTAATAAGTATGAATTCGTGGATTCATTTTTTAAATAATAATAGATGGAATTTTTAAAATATAAAATGGTAAAGCTTCTTTTAGTGGCTTTAGTATTAGCTTTAGTTGCATTCCCTTTTGACGAAATGGGGTTTGTTTTTATGGCTTTGCGATTAATTTCTTTTGCAATCATTATGTATGTTATTATCAAACTTTTGAGTGGTAAAAAAAATCTCAAAAAAAATTAATTTATAACGGCACTAATTTTTTCCCACAAGATTTCATCAAAATCTGATAGTGCCATATTTACATCATCAGCGGCATTTCCCATTCTGATAATGACTAATTTTCTACTGGGAACAATATATATTTTTTGATCATTTTTTCCTAAAGCACAATACATTTCGTCTGGTGCAGTTGGAATTATTTTTCCATTAAATTGAAATTGAGTTTGAGGTAATCTATAACTAGATTTTCCATTTAACCACCATAAATAACCATAGGCTAAGTTGATGTTTTGTGAAGTATTTCTTGCTTGTTGCATATAATTTTGAGGTGCAATTTGATTGTTTTCCCATTTCCCATTGTTTAGTGCTAAAAGGCCAAATCTAGCCATACTCCTCGTATTACTCCAATATACACTCAGGCCTGAATTTTGCACCCAAAGACCAGTCATTCCTATTTTATCTCGCAACTTTGTATTGAAATAAGTATCCCAACTTTGCCCTGTTGAAGCTGCAACAACATCCTGTAATTTTACATATACATTATGATAGGCCCATCGTGTGCCAGCATCGGCTACATATTGAAGATTTGCAGGTGAAACATCATCTCCTAGCGCATCATTAAGACCAGAAGTCATGGTTAATAGATGTTTATTGGTAATTAGATTCTCTTTCGCTATAGGAGCACTTGTCCAGCCTATTCCTAGATAATCTGATACTTTATTATTACTATTTAAAAACCCTTCTTGTTCTGCAATTCCGGTAACAGTAGTAGTTAATGTTTTTCCTGCACTAGCCCAATACCAAGGTTCATTTGCAGTATGACCATTGAAATAATTTTCCATCACAATTTTTCCATTGTGCAATATCATAAAACTTTTTGTGTTTTTTAACGCTAAATAATCTAACAAAGGCTGCACTTGCGATTGATTCCAACCTAAACTTGCAACAGTTTTAGTTTCCCAAATAGATGAACCAATGGGAGGAAAATACATTGATTCTTCTGGAATTGGTGAAGTTGATGCATCATCTGACCCACAACTAATTAGCAATAAACTGGTAAAAAAAAGCGCAATTTTTTTCATTTAGACAAAAAGTAAGAGTTATTACTATTCAGACTTTAAAACTACTAAAAAGTTTAAATCAAAACAGAATTTATTGTAAATTTAACCCATTAAAAAGGAATAAGAATGAAAAAAGTAATGTTGTTTCTTGTTTTTGGTGCATTATTGTCGTGTAAACAATCTTTTGTAGAGGCTGACTTACAAAACTTAAATGGTTATTGGGAAATTGAAAAAGTAATTTTACCAAATGGTGAAAAAAAAGAATATAAAGTAAATGAAACCATTGATTTTTTTAAAATAACCAAATCAAATGGATTTAGAAAAAAAGTGATGCCTCAAATAGACGGAACTTACTTAACTAATAATATTCAGGAAACAGTTAAAGTTGAACTTATAGATGGAACAGCTTCTATTTATTATAGTACGTCTTATGCTCAATGGAATGAAGAAATCATAGAATTGTCTAAAGACAAATTAGTGATTAAAAACCAGCAAGATTTAGAATATTATTATAAAAGACCGGTTAAATTTTCAATAAAGTAGTATGGCTAAAAGATTCAATGAAGAAAGTTCTATTGCTGATGTACTCAAACAATTTATTGTACAAAATAAGTTGGAAGTAGGCATAGACGTTGTTAACGTTCGTGAGGCATGGAAGAATGTAATGGGTAATGGAGTCAATAATTATACAACAGAAATCCAACTGAAACACACTACACTTTATGTGGCTTTGTCTTCTGCTGTATTGCGAGAGGAATTAAGTTATGGAAAAGATAAAATCATCAAAATGATCAATGAAGAGCTCCAAAAAGAACTAGTTACCCAATTAGTATTAAGATAAAAAAATCCCGATTTGTTACAATCGGGATTTTATATTTTATAGACATTCCTGCCTACTGTGACTGAATACTGTCCACTAGAATTGCTCTCTTCCAGCAAAATGGAAAGCACCTTCAATCGCTGCATTTTCATCAGAATCAGATCCGTGAACAGCATTTTCTCCAATTGAAGAAGCATATTTTTTTCGGATTGTTCCTTCTGCAGCATCAGCAGGATTTGTAGCGCCAATTAAAGTTCTAAAATCTTCAACAGCATTATTTTTTTCTAAAATTGCAGCCACAATAGGACCTCTTGTCATAAATTCAACTAATTCACTAAAGAAAGGTCTTTCACTGTGAACCGCATAAAATTTTTGAGCATCTGCAACGGTTAATTGCGTTAATTTCATTGCTACAATTCTGAAACCACCTTCAGCAATCATGTTTAAAATTCCACCAATATGTCCGTTTTCAACAGCATCTGGTTTAATCATCGTAAAAGTTCTATTACTTGCCATTTTTCTATTTTTTAATTGGGTGCAAAATTAGTGTTTTTTTGAAGAATTCCAATTAAATATTGATTATAAAGTAATGATTTTGAATTCTTGCGAAAGTGGATTTAATTCACACAGTAACTCTTCCATTAATTTAGTTCCAAATTCAAAATAATATTCGCTAAAATTCACGTTACGTTCTTGTAAATTATTATTTGGAAACAACTCATTTTGTAAGGAAACAATTCGATTTACCGTTTCAGAATGAACCCTTTTTTCTGCTTTTAATAAACGTTTTTCTAACTTATCTAATCCGTTTATTTGTTTGATTTCTTGTGCTTTTACTGCGCCTATAAATGATTTGTCAGTGTTTAACGCAATTTCATGTAAAGCTTTAAATTGTTGTTTTAAAACCTCTTTTTGTTCAGAAAAATCGATTGTAAAGTTAGAAAACTCTTTCGCTTTTTTATTGGAAAGTAATTCTTGTGACATAAAAATTTCATTCCAACTCAACCCTAATTTATCTAATTTCATTACTTTTTTTTCAGTAGCTAAAAGCACTGAATTTCGCACTAATAACATTGGAAAAGTAACCTTATTTGCTTCAAAATTTGACTTTAGTTCGAGCCAATAGGCAATTTCACCACCGCCACCAATGTAGCAAAGATTAGGCAAAATTACTTCTTGATATAAAGGTCTTAAAATTACATTGGGACTAAAATTTTCTGGATTTTTTTCTAATTCGGTTATAATTTCACTTTCAGAAAAAACTAACGAAGTGTTATTAATTTTGTAATTTCCATTTTCAAAAATAATGCGCTCTCGCAATTGGTCTTGAAGATAAAACAAATTGATCTCTCTAGGATTAACTTGAACGGTATAATCAGATAGTTTTGGAAGTGTTTCTGTTACTTTTTGATAAGAAATTTGTTCGACCAATTCTCTTTTTATATAAGGAATAAATAGCTTTTTTAATTCATTTGAATCACCATCAATAATCACTAAACCTTCATTTTTAAATAACTCATTGGCTAAAAATCGGGTGGCATCGGCTAAATTTTTATGTTCAAAATAGGATTTTTTAAATAAATCTAATAAGTAATTTGCGTTATTTCCGGTTCCAATTTCTTTAGAAAAAGAGTCATAAACCTCATCCAATCCTTTAGTGTCAAAACGACCCACTGCTCCTTTACTTTCTTTATTCCAACTGATTTTTTTTCCTTTGAAATTGAAATAATTAATCTCTTCAAAATCATGATCTTCGGTTGCCATCCAAAAAACTGGGACAAAGTTTTGAGCAGGAAATTTTAATTTTAATTCTTTACACAAATTAATAGTTGATATAATTTTGTAAAGAAAATAAAGTGGTCCAGAAAACAAATTAAGTTGATGCCCTGTGGTAATCGTAAATGTATTTGATTGTTTTAAAAGCTGAATATTTTGTGAAGTATATTCTGAAATTTCAAAATTTTTATATTGTTTTTCTAATGCCGAAACTAATATTTGCCGATTTTCAAACGGAAAATTATTGCTTTTTTCGTCGATTTGGCCATGAAAATGCTCAATTTTTGGAAAACGATTATACAGCGATTGCAATTCAGATTTTTCGTCTAAATAATCTGTGATAAGTTTAGAAAAATATCCCGAATTTTGATAGGTAACACAATCGTTTGGCATTCTAAATAATATTTTGTGCTAAAATACTAAATTTCTCATTTAATAATCATTTTTAGTATAGATTATAGTTTTTAATAAAAAGCCTTATTTTTACAAAAAAATATTCTTTGAAAGACATTCTTATTATCACTCCGCCTTTTACCCAACTGAATACACCGTATCCAGCTTCGGCTTATATTAAAGGTTTTTTGAATACCAAAAACATTTCGGCTTACCAAATGGATTTGGGTATTGAAGTGATTTTAGAATTATTCTCAAAGAATGGGTTAATACAGATTTTTTCATCCATCCCTCATCATCCATCACCTAACATCCAGAGAATTTATTCCCTAAAAGACAATTACATCAAAACCATTGATACGGTAATAGCATTTCTTCAAGGTAAAAATCCTTCTTTAGCACGTCAAATTTGTGCTGGAAATTTTCTCCCAGAAGCGTCTCGTTTTGCCCAATTAGATGATATGGAATTTGCGTTTGGTTCAATGGGTTTGCAAGACAAAGCCAAACATTTAGCTACTTTATATTTAGAAGATTTGTCCGATTATATTGTGGAATGTGTGGATGAAAATTTTGGATTTAGTCGCTACGCCGAACGATTGGGCAGAAGTGCCAATTCGTTTGATGAACTTTATGAATATTTACAGAGGGAGCAAACCTTTATTGATGAAATTTCCCTTAGAATTCTTCACAAAAGAATTGAAAAAGTTCAACCAAAATTGATTTGTTTTTCGGTGCCTTTTCCAGGAAATTTATACAGTGCTTTTCGAAGTGCACAATTTATAAAAACTAATTTTCCGAATACAAAAATTGCAATGGGAGGCGGTTTTCCAAATACCGAATTGCGTGAATTAAAAGATAAAAGAGTTTTTGAATTCTTCGATTTTATTACGTTAGATGATGGGGAACTTCCTTTGGAATTAGTATATAATTCTATTTGTCATGACGAACTAGTTTCAGAATCTCAATTTAAACGCACTTTTATTTTAGAAAACAATCAAGTCGTTTATAAAAATAATGCAACTAAATCGGATTACAAACAAAGTGAAGTGGGAACGCCTGATTATTCCAATTTACTATTGGATAAATACATTTCTGTGATTGAAATGGCCAATCCAATGCACAGTTTATGGAGTGATGGTCGCTGGAATAAACTCACAATGGCTCACGGATGTTATTGGGGTAAATGCACGTTTTGCGATATTTCTTTAGATTATATCAAGTTATACGAACCTATTGCTGCTAAGATTTTGGTAGATCGAATGGAAGAATTAATCGCTCAAACGGGTGAAAACGGATTTCATTTTGTTGATGAAGCAGCGCCGCCAGCTTTAATGCGAGAAGTAGCTTTAGAAATCATCAAGCGAAATTTAGTCGTTTCGTGGTGGACAAACATTCGATTTGAAAAAAGTTTTACCGCTGATTTATGTTTGTTATTAAAAGAATCAGGTTGTATAGCGGTTTCGGGCGGATTAGAAGTGGCTTCAGACCGATTGTTAGAGTTGATTAAAAAAGGAGTAACAGTTGAACAAGTGGCACAAGTAACCCGAAATTTCACCGAATCAGATATTATGGTTCACGCGTATTTAATGTATGGTTACCCAACACAAACGATTCAAGAAACGGTAGATAGTTTAGAAATGGTAAGGCAGTTGTTTGAATTAGGTGTTTTACAAAGTGGTTTTTGGCATCAATTTGCTATGACTGCACATTCTCCTGTGGGGATGTTTCCCGAAGAGTTTGGGGTAATTCCAGAACAAAACGTGATAACTTTTGCTAATAACGATATCAATTTTAAAGACAAAACAGGAATCAATCATGATAAATTTAGCTTCGGATTAAAAAAATCATTATTCAATTATATGCACGGCATCTGTTTTGATTACGATTTACAAGATTGGTTCGATTTTAAAATTCCAAAAACGACTATTTCTCCTAATTATATATATAATTGTCTGGAAAAAGAACAATATTTCAACACAAAGCCTAATGCTAAAATTATTTGGTTAGGAGGAACGCCTCAAGTGGAATTTTTTACCAAATCAAAAAAAGGAGCTAGTTGGGAAATGATGAAATTAACCTTTCATAACAAAACCCAAACGTTTGACATTTCAGTAAATGCTAAGGAAGGAAAATGGTTGGCAGCCATTTTAGAGCAAGTTTCAGTTCATTCAAATAATAAATTCACTTTTGCACAAATAAAATCCGATTTTGAAAACCATTTTGAAGATTTTGAGTTGTTTTGGTACTCAAGACCAATCAATAGTTTGTTGAAAACACACTTACTTATTCTTTAATTTTTTAATGGCATTACATATTTAAAACTAATTTTTTACCATAATATTATTATTAATAAAAAAAAAACTACTATATTGTTTAAATTTATATATTTGTAAAAAATAAAAATAAATTGAAGATCATTCTGTTTTTAGTATTTGTGGCAATTCAACCTATTTTTTCTCAAGATATTAAATGTTTTGATGTCGCAAGAAAAGGAAATTTGTCTGAAATGAAATCACTTTTTGCCAAAGATAAAAGTGTAATTAATGCCGTTGATGATAAGGGTTCGAGTATGCTTATATTAGCTTGTTATCGAGGCAATAAAGATGTAGCTAAATTTTTATTAGAAAACAATGTTGATGTAAATTATGTTTCAAAAAATGGAACTGCATTGATGGCTTGCGTTGTAAAAGGTGAATTTGAATTGGTTGATAAATTGCTTCTTAATGGAGCAAACATAGATTTAAAAGATCAAAATGGAATGACAGCATTGATGTTGGCTGTTCAATTTAATAATTCAGAAATGGTTAAAAAATTAATAAAAGAAAACGCTAATAAAGAGCTAAAATGCAACCAAAATAAAACGGCTTTTGAGTATGCAATTGAATTTAAGTACGAAGAAATTATAAACTTGCTAAAATAAATTAACTATGAAAAAAATTACTATTTTATTATTTTCTCTTTTTTCCTTTAAGGGAATATCTCAATCAAAATCTACAGGAGCTATATCTCTTAATAATGGAGTGCCCATTACTGCAAATTTTACATTAAATAATACTACTTCACAAGTTACGTTAATTCTTACTGGTCCATCTGATAGATGGTTTGGGCTTGGAATTGGAATTGCACAAGGATTTGGAATGGCAAGTGGTGATGTATTGGTTTATGCTAATACAAGTCCAAACGCATTAACAGATAGAAATTTTTCTGGAACAGGTACTCCTCCTCAAGACACGCAAGATTGGACTACTGTTTCAGATATTATAAGTGGAACTTCAAGAACTTTAACATTAACTAGGGCTTTAACTAATTCAGATCCTAATGATTTTCAATTTCCTTATGCTACAACAAATTCTATTTCTATTGGTGGTGTGAGAGCTTCTTCTGCCAATATGACTGTAGGTGCCCATGGAGGGAACGCAAGTGCCGGTTATGCCACAGGAACCTTGACTTTAGGTGCAGAAGATTTTTCTTTAAATTCTTCTGTTATTTTTCCAAATCCTTCGAATGGTGAATTTTCAATAAGTGCAAAAACTATTTTGAATAAGGTAAATATCTATAGCCAAACCGGAGCTTTAGTTAAAACCATTGAAGTTATGAATAATTCTGATGAAGCAGAAGTAAAAGTTAACGGGCTAACTTCTGGGATTTACTTTATAGAATTGCTAAACGATTCAGAAAAATCATGGAAAAAAATAATAGTTGAATAAGCTAAAAAATTTAAAACCAATTTAAATCCCAAGATTTCTACTTACTTATGAGTAAAATGAAAAAAATTATTATTCTAGTATTTGTTTTTGTTATTGGAGGTTATTTTGGGTATAAATATATCATGACTGGTGGGGAAAGAAATTTAGAAACCGAAAAGTCTGCGTTTGTGGTTTCTTCGTCAACTATTTATGATGAATTTGCAAAAAATACTGAATTAGCTACTTCAAAATATTTGAATAAGGCAATAGAAATTACAGGAAAAGTTACTGCTGTAGAAAATAGTTTAGTCACTTTAAATGGAAAAATATCTTGTCTTTTACAGACAAATGAAAAAGTAGATTTAAATACTTCAATAGTTATAAAAGGTCGGGTAACAGGTTATGACGATCTTTTAGAAGAATTAAAATTAGATCAATGTATAATTATTAAAGATTGAATATAAGATGAAATTTTTTAAAAATAGTTTCATTTTGTTTTTTATCTTCTGTTTTGGAATTTCTAATGCGCAAGATGAATTACTAAATGAATTAGAGTCAGAAAATGAAGCTAAAAAAGAAAAGGAAATTGCTGCTTTTAAAGGGATGCAAGTTTGCACAATGCAATCTACTAAACTAGCTGCAAAAGGAGAATGGTATTTCTTGGTATCACATAGATTTGGAGACTTAACTGATGGTTTACAAAATTTCTTCGGTTTAGATAATGCTCTAACTAAGATAGGTGGTTTATATGGGATTACTGAGTGGTTGACATTAGGAGTTTCTCGTCATACCTTGAATAAAAATTATGAATTATCTGCTAAATATAAGTTTGCTAATCAAGAAATTAATGGCTTTCCTGTAACAATTGTAGGTTATAATACAATGGATATAAATTCTGATTTGAATAAAGAAGAATTTTCAAATTTAAAATCGTCTAATAGGCTTTCTTTTAGCACGCAAGTACCTATATCTAGGAAGTTTTCTAATAGTTTTTCGATGGAACTAAATCCGATTTACATTCACAAAAATCTATATGAATCATCGTTAGAAGAAAAGGATAATTTTTTAATGGCGTTTGGTGGTCGATATAAATTATCAAAACGAATTAGCTTTAATTTGGAATATGCTGCTCGATTGAATGCTAGAGAAACAAATTATTACCACAATCCGGTAACTATTGGACTTGACATTGAAACAGGTGGACACATATTTCAATTAGTTTTTTCAAATAGTCAAGCAATGAATGATGTTAGTTATTTTACAAATGCTACCGGAATAAGCGAAGGAAAAGGTGTTTATTTTGGTTTTAATATGTATAGAGTATTTTAGTATGAAAACATTTAAAATTATTTTTATTATAATAATAGGTATCATTTTTTCATGTGAGTCAAATACCTATGAAGAAATTTCTGGGGATGTTACAAATCCAACGTATACTTCAAATGTAAAATCTATTATTGATAATAATTGTATATCATGTCATAGTTCAACAGGAGGAGAATTTCCCACCATGGAAACATATCTTCAAGTTAAAAACGTAGCTCAAAATGGTAATATGATTTGTAGAATAGATGATCAATCTTGTGGTTCGGTTATGCCACAATCTGGTAGAATGCCACAAACTAAAATTAATACCATAAAAAATTGGACAATCAATGGTTGTCCAAACTAAAAAATTGCTAAGATGAAAAAGTTTTTATTATTAATTAGTTTGGTTTGTTCATCAATTTTATTTTCACAAAAGATGATCACTCGTTCAGGGGAAATTAAATTTGAAGCATCAATGCCCGCTTTTGAAGAAGTTGCTGCAAAGAGCTCTACTGCATCTTGTGTTTTTGATAAATCTACTGGTGAAATTGCTGTTTTAGCTTTGGTAAAAGCATTTCGTTTTAAAGTACCGTTGATGGAAGAACATTTTAACGAAAATTATGTTGAAAGTGATAAATTTCCAAAAGCTACCTTCAAAGGAAAAGTACTAAATTTTGATGCTGCAAAACTTAGTTCGGGTAAAGTGTTTTTTGATGCAGAGGGAGACTTAACACTACATGGAGTAACTAAAAAAGTTAAAGTTAAAATTATGTTTTTACAATCAGATGACAAATTAATAACATCTTCATCATTTAAAGTAAAACCCTCAGATTTTAACATAAAGATTCCATCAGTTGTTAAATCTAAAATTTCAGAATCTATTGAAATTGATTTTAAATTTGATTTAGAAAAAAAGATTTAAAATATTGAAACAACTTTAAGACTCGGGCTTTAAATTAAGATTTTTTTTGAAAAATTAATTTTACATGTGATACCCGAAATAAATTCCTGAAATTATTTAGTATCCATAAAATTGATTAGTAGTTAAAACAAATCGCAAACTCAGAAATATTCCATTGTAAGATAAAATAATGTTAAAACTCCCATATTTTATGGGAGTTTTTTTTATCTTGCAGCTCCTTTATTGTCTTTGAAATAAATACATTCCAAAATGAATCTATCTAAACTACTTACTTATATCTTGTTTTTTTTATCTGCATCTCTTTTTTCGCAAAAAAACACTAAACATACAGTAGTTGAAGGAGAATCGATTTATGTGATAGCTAAAAAGTATGGAGTCACTGAATCAGATATTTATGAATTGAACCCAAAGGCAAAAGGCGCATTACTTCAATTGAAAACAGTTTTGTTAATTCCAAACAAATCAAAAAAGGCTGCTATTTCGGTTGAAAAAAAGAAAAAAAACACCTCAAGAAATAGTGAATCTACAGAAATTCACACCGCTATTGCTGGCGAATCTTTGTATGTAATTGCAAAAAAGTATGGAATTTCATTAGAAAAAATTAAAGAAATTAATCCTACTCTTAATCCAGATGCAATTCAAATTGGAGATAAAATAAATATTATACCTTCAAAGAAAACGATTACAGAGAAAAAAAGCAAAGTGCCTAGTAAAGTTGAAAAACCATCAGCAACTATAACTACACCAAAACCAGTAGTGAGTAAACCCGAAGTTTCAGTCTCTATGTCAAATACTCCTATGGTTTGTGAAGATGAGTTAGGAAACACTATTCATACAGTTCAAAAAGGGGAAACACTTTATAAAATTTCGAAATTATATAATGTTAAATTGAAACTGCTTAAAGAACTTAATGAAGAAGTAGTTGAAAATTTACCTGAAGGATACTTGCTTATTGTTAAATTAGGAAATTTAGAACTAGCCAAACACGAAAATATTGTAGTTGAACGACCAAATGTGGCACTAATTTCTTTAGAAAACATGTCTAAGGTTGATTTTTTAATTGCTAAAGCATCAGAACATCTTGGAACTCGTTACCGAGGTGGTGGAACAACTTCTGCAGGTTTTGATTGTTCAGGATTAATGTTTTCTACTTTTAAAAACATCGATATGACTTTGCCACGATCATCAGGATCAATGGCTGTTGGAGCAGGTGTAAAGATTGAGCGCGATCAAGCGCAAAAGGGCGATTTGATTTTTTTTACTACCAATGGAAGAGGGAGCATTAACCATGTGGGTATGATAACTGAAATACTTGGCGATGAAATAAAATTCATTCATTCGTCAGTTCAATCTGGAGTGGTTATTTCATCAACAAAAGAACCTTATTATGCCAGACGTTTTATTCAAATTAACAGAGTGTTAGAATAACTAAATTAAAAGTAATTCGACTTTTAAATTAATCATTTTAACTAAAGAATATTAATTAGATAGGCTCTGCGTATAAATCAAACTCGGTGGCATCGATTACTTTTAAATTCACAAAATCTCCTGTTTTTAAATAATATTTTGAAGCATCAACTAATACTTCATTATCTACATCCGGACTGTCAAATTCGGTTCTTCCAATGAAATATTGACCTTCTTTTCTGTCGATTACACATTTAAAGGTTTGACCAATTTTTTCTTGATTCAAATCCCACGAAATTTGCGATTGTAAATCCATAATTTCAGCAGCACGCGCTTGTTTTATCTCTTGCGGAACGTCATCTACTAATGCATAAGCACCTGTATTTTCTTCATGTGAATAGGTAAAACAACCCAATCGTTCAAACTTCATTTCTTGTACCCAATCGCGTAGAATTTCAAAGTCTTTTTGCGTTTCTCCAGGATAACCCACAATTAGAGTGGTTCTAATCGCTATACCAGGAACACGCTCTCTAAATTCTTGTAATAATTTTGTTGTTTTTTCTTTTGTAGTACCCCGTTTCATCGATTTCAAAATATCATCTGAAATGTGTTGCAGCGGAATATCGATGTAATTACAAATTTTAGGTTCGCGTTTCATCAAATCTAAAACATCCATTGGAAAACCACTTGGAAATGCATAATGCAAACGAATCCACTCAATACCTTCTACTTTTGCTAGGTTTTCAAGCAATTCGGCAAGATTGCGTTTTTTGTATAAATCTAAACCATAATAGGTTAAATCTTGAGCAATTAAAATTAATTCTTTTACCCCATTTTTAGCCAAACCTTCAGCTTCTTTCACCAATTTTTCAATAGATTGCGAAACGTGTTTTCCTCGCATTAATGGAATCGCACAAAAACTACATGGTCGATCACAACCTTCGGCAATTTTTAAATAAGCATAATTTTTTGGGGTTGTAGTTAAGCGTTCGCCCAGTAATTCGTGTTTATAATCAGCGCCTAAAGCTTTTAATAAAAGAGGTAATTCAGTAGTTCCAAAGTATTGATCTACATCGGGAATTTCTTTCTCTAAATCTGGACGATAACGCTCAGATAAACATCCGGTCACAAATACTTTATCAACTAAACCTTGCTCTTTTTTATCTACATATTCCAAAATCGTATTAACCGATTCTTCCTTTGCATTGTCAATAAAACCACAAGTGTTAATTACCACGATGTTTCCTTCTTCTTCGTGAACTACTTCTTTTCCGTTGGCTTTTAATTGCCCCATTAATACCTCACTGTCGTAAGTGTTTTTAGAACATCCAAGGGTAATTACATTGATTTTATTCTTTTTTAACGATTTGGTTCTCATGTTTTTGTGTTTGATCCCGAACTTTCGGTGGGCAAAATTACATAAAATAATCAGTTGAAGCACCAGCGATATCGAATTTTTTAAAGGCTTGGTCCCGCTGTTCGCTATATCCGCTAGGGCGGGATGTCGCTTCCATCGGGGCTAAATACAATCTTTTAAGCATAAAAAAACCACTTCGGTTGAAGAAGTGGTTATACTATCATAATCAATTTATCAGATTAAAAATAAATCGAATAGGTAATGGTTATGTTGTTGTTTTTAGTTCTAATTCTTGCTGCATCAGTCATTCCTGAGGAGAGAAATGCTACATTTTGACTTCTACTATCATTTGCAAAGGCAAAGTCTAACTTGCTTTCGCCAAAATTATAACCTAAACCTGCAGAATAACCTATTAAATCACTCATTTCTGAAGTTGATTTATACGGACTTTCTTCAAATCGATAACCACCACGAACACTCCATTGTTTAATTTTATATTCGCCACCAATTCTTAATTCATAGGCATTTTTAAATTGTTGACTAATTTGTGTGTTTAAATCGCTGAATAAACTTACGCTTGTTGGTTTAAATTTAATATTACTATAATCTTTCATGGCATAATCAATACTGATTAATCCTTTTTTATTGAAAATATAAGCACCACTAAACGTAATTTTACTTGGGGTTTGAATTTTATAAGTTGGATATACATTAACTACATTTGGAGCAACTACTTCTTTAAAATTAGCAATACCGTCTGTTGAGTTTACAATTAATCGCTGCGATAATTCATCATTTAATTGGTACCAAGTAGGAGATTCATAAGCAATACCCGCTCTAAATTCTTCCGTAACTTTTAGTATTGCACCAAGGTTTAACGAGAATCCTGTTCCATAGGTATACAATTCGTTATCAAACTGAATATCTCTAACAGTGTCTCCAGTAGAAAAAAGTGGATTGCTATTTCTTTCATATACCGAAGTTGTTTTTACATAATCTGTAAAATGGGCATTTAAGTTCATTCCTAAAAACAATCTATCCTTGTACGATGTTGCAATATTTGCGGAGAATTTTCCATTATAACCCGTTGCTGAAATGTAATTTTCTTGTCTAAAATTTCCACCAGCATAATTCACATTTGAATAATATGAACCAGGTCCGTCTGATTCTAAAAGATAGGCCTGATAAGCCATCATAGCCTGTTGTGCAGGAAAGCCTAAACCACTTTGTTCACCTAAATAAGTATACAAATCTGTTATTGATTCGCCTGGTTGCAATTCAACAAACTCATTTGGTAAACCTTGTGCTTTGTCTAAAAAATAACGATCTATTGAATTGGAAGGATTGGTTCCTTTTGAAAAAATTTCGGTATCAAAATTATTAGTGTTGTCATAGTTTAGAGCAACTGCAATTTTAGACCAATCAGTTTTTCCTGATTTATCATTAAAAACCAAAACAGCGCCAATTTGGTTTAGATCAAGAGAGCTAAAATTTTCTTTTGTTGTTGTTCCAAAATAATCAGAACGGTTATGAATAGTATACAAACTTGAAGAAACACTAGCATAATTATTGGCAAAAAATAGTGAACCAGCTGGGTTGACATTGATAGCAGATAAATCACCTCCCACAGCTCCAAAAGCACCACTCATTCCTCTAAAACGAGCAGTTCCAGTTAAATTGTTTAAGGCATATCGTAATGCGTCGTTTGTGGTTGTTTCCTGTGCTTGAGACAACAGTGAAGCAACAAATAATAGGGATAAAAATATTTTTTTCATTTTCTTCTTAATTTTATATCAATCTGTAAATTATCCTCGGCCACCTCTTCCGCCTCCGCCTCCAGAAGAACGACCACCGCCGCCACCTGAACTGCCTCCGAAACTGCCCCCAGATGAAGAACTTCTAGGTGACGAATAGTTGTTATTTCTAGGTTCAGAGGTATTATTTCTTGGAGTAGATTGATTGTTTCTTGGCTCAGAAGTAGTATTTCTAGGAGTTACTGCATTGTTTTGTCTTGGTGAATAGGTTCTTGGAACTGTTGTAGTTCTTGGGCTATTATTTTGTTGTGCCGATCTTGGATTTTGAAAAGATCCTCTTGTATTACTTGTTCTTGGCGTTCCATTAAACTCAGTACTTGATGCTCTTCTACCGGTGCTATAATTAGATCCAGTTCTACCAGATCCATTATTGTAATACCCATTACCACCTCTAGGGCCACCATTGTAAGCTACATTTCTGCCACCATAACCATTCCATCCCCAGCCGTTGTTATAGTAGCCACCCCAACCTGGACCGTAATATCCATTTCCATACCAATTATTCCATCCCATGCCCCAATTAGGACCGTACCAAGAGTTCCATCCCCATCCTGCATTCCATCCCATACCCCAGTTGTTCCAGCCCCAGCCAGCTCCCCAGCCAACGTTAGAATATCCCCAATAAGGAGAATACCAATTGTTCCAACCCATTCCATTATCATAGTAATTTACAGTTACTGATGCTCCATTATTACCCCATCCGGCATAATTTTGATCACTGTATTGGTTGTTGTAAACGGTAACAACGGTATCTTGGACTTGTGATTGATAAGAATCAACATCGGTAAAATAAGTATAATCATCTTGCATTGCTCTAAATTTTTGAGCATATTCATTCGATTGTTCTACATTTTCTTCACTTGATCTATTTACGACTTGCTGATTAGAACGTTCAGACGAACCATACACACCATCGTTATCATAATAAGATGCATTTTGATAAGAACCACATGAAGTAGTAATGATTGCTACAATTCCTGTAAGGAAAAATCCACAATTTTTTAGATTAATAGGGTAATAAGTTTTCATAACTCTTTTTTTTATTGTTGGACACTTCAAATTTAACTATTTTTGCCAAACATTTTAGTTAAAATTTATATAAACAATTTTTGTGCCAAAATATTAATAATGAGTAAGAACTTAACAACAAGAGCAGAAGATTATTCCAAATGGTATAACGAATTAGTCGTAAAGGCCGATTTAGCGGAGAATTCAGGAGTGAGGGGATGTATGGTTATAAAGCCATACGGTTATGCAATTTGGGAAAAAATGCAAGCCCAATTAGATAAAATGTTCAAAGAAACAGGACATAGCAATGCTTATTTCCCGCTCTTTGTTCCGAAAAGTATGTTTGAGGCCGAAGAAAAAAACGCAGAAGGTTTTGCTAAGGAATGTGCTATTGTTACTCATTATCGATTAAAAAATGATGAATCACGTCCTGGGAAACTAATGGTTGATCCAAATGCTAAACTGGAAGAAGAATTAATTGTTCGTCCTACTAGTGAGGCTATTATTTGGTCCACTTATAAAGGTTGGGTGCAATCTTATAGAGATTTACCGCTTTTAATTAATCAATGGGCAAATGTGGTGCGGTGGGAAATGAGAACCCGTTTGTTTTTAAGAACGGCAGAATTTTTATGGCAAGAAGGGCACACCGCTCACGCTACTCGTCAGGAAGCAATTGAAGAATCTGAAAAAATGATGCATGTGTATGCAGATTTTGCTGAAAATTTCATGGCTATACCTGTTGTAAAAGGATTAAAAACAGAAACCGAACGTTTTGCTGGTGCTGTTGAAACCTATTGTATTGAAGCTTTAATGCAAGATGGAAAAGCATTGCAAGCAGGAACATCACATTTTTTAGGACAAAATTTTGCCAAAGCGTTTGATGTTAAATTTGCTAACAAAGAAGGAAAACAAGAATATGTTTGGGGAACTTCATGGGGTGTTTCTACCCGATTAATGGGAGCTTTAGTAATGACACATTCTGACGATAAGGGATTGGTTTTACCTCCAAATTTAGCACCTATTCAAGTGGTTATTGTTCCAATTTATAAAACAGAAGAACAATTTGATGCAATTTCTGAGCAAGTAAACGGTTTAAGTGCAGAGTTAAAAAAATTAGGGATTTCGGTTAAATATGACAATCGCGATACGCAAAAACCAGGCTTTAAATTCGCAGAATGGGAATTAAAAGGAGTGCCTGTTCGAATAGCTTTGGGTCCAAACGATTTAGAAAATGGAACATACGAAATTGCACGTAGAGATAATTTATCGAAAGAAATTGTTGCGAAAGAAGGAGTTGCGGTTTATGTTCAAAATTTATTGGAAACTATTCAAAAAGAAATGTTTGCAAAAGCATTGAATTATAGAAATTCACACATCACCGAAGTAAATAGTTTTGACGAATTTAAAGAGTTATTAGAAACCAAAGGAGGCTTTTTATCAGCACATTGGGATGGTACTGCGGCAACTGAAGAAAAGATAAAAGATTTAACTAAGGCAACCATTCGTTGTATTGCTTTAGATAGAGTAGAAGAACAAGGAAATTGTGTATTCAGCGGAGCTCCTTCAAAAGGTCGTGTTCTTTTTGCAAAGGCATATTAAAAAAAAATCTTTTTTTTTATTTTAGCTCTTGCAGGAATTAAAAATAGTTGTATTTTTGCACTCGCATTACAAAATAATGTAATGGCCCGTTCGTCTATCGGTTAGGACGCCAGGTTTTCATCCTGGTAAGAGGGGTTCGATTCCCCTACGGGCTACAGAATTAGTTGTAAATAAGTTTTATAAAATAGTAATTGGTGTCTCTGTTATTATTTTATTAGTTAAAACCAAAGTGACTGTTTATTAAGTTGTGGGAGGTTTTTCTTTTTTAACTAGTAGTTTATAACAATTATTACAATTAAAAAAAAAGAACAAAATGGCAAATCATAAATCTGCTTTAAAAAGAATTAGAAGTAACGAGAAAAGAAGAGTGTTAAACAGATACCAACACAAAACAACTCGTAATGCAATCAAAGCTATTCGTTTAGCTACTGACAAAGCTGAGGCTTCTGCAAAATTATCAACAGTAATTTCTATGATTGATAAGTTAGCTAAGAAAAATATCATTCATGATAACAAAGCGTCTAACTTAAAATCTAAGTTAACTAAACACGTTGCTTCATTATAGTAATTAGCTAGTAAAATAAATTAAAGCTCTCTTTTTGAGGGCTTTTTTTATTGTTTTCTTATCCTTAATTTAAACTAAAGAGTTGATTTCTATAGTGTTTTTATTAAAATAAAGATTACCTTTGCACTTTCAAAAATAAATTAAATGACTTCTATTAGAAACATCGCAATTATTGCACACGTTGACCACGGTAAAACTACTTTGGTTGATAAAATTATGTACCACTGTCAATTATTTCGTGAAAACGAAAATACTGGAGACTTAATCCTTGATAATAATGATTTGGAGCGTGAAAGAGGTATTACAATTACTTCAAAAAACGTTTCGGTAATTTATAAAGGAACTAAAATTAATATTATTGATACTCCAGGTCACGCCGATTTTGGTGGAGAAGTAGAACGTGTACTTAATATGGCAGACGGTGTTTGTCTTTTAGTAGATGCATTTGAAGGACCAATGCCACAAACGCGTTTTGTATTGCAAAAAGCAATTGACTTAGGTTTAAAACCATGTGTGGTTATTAATAAAGTGGATAAAGAAAACTGTACGCCAGAAGAAGTTCACGAAAAAGTATTCGACTTAATGTTTGAATTAGGTGCTACCGAAGAGCAGTTAGATTTTCCAACTGTTTATGGTTCGGCAAAAAATAACTGGATGTCAGATGATTTTAGAAATCAAACAGATAATATTGAGCCTTTATTAGATATGGTTTTGGAACATGTTCCTGCACCAAAAGTTTCTGAAGGAACGCCACAAATGTTAATTACCTCTTTAGACTTCTCTTCATTTACCGGTCGTATTGCTATTGGTCGATTAGAAAGAGGCGTTTTGAAAGAAGGTATGCCTATTTCTTTAGTTAAAAGAGATGGTACAATATTAAAATCTAGAATTAAAGAATTACATACTTTTGAAGGTCTTGGCCGTAAAAAAGTAGATCAAGTAATTGCTGGAGATATTTGTGCAATTATTGGTATTGAAGGTTTTGAAATTGGTGATACAGTTGCCGATTTTGAAAATCCGGAAGCGTTACAAACTATTGCAATTGATGAGCCTACCATGAGTATGTTATTCACAATTAACGATTCGCCTTTCTTCGGAAAAGAAGGAAAATTTGTAACCTCACGTCACATTAGAGATCGTTTAACAAAAGAATTAGAGAAAAACTTAGCTATGAAGTTAGGTGAAACAGATTCTGCTGATAAATTCATGGTTTTTGGTCGTGGTGTATTGCACTTATCGGTTTTAATTGAAACTATGAGACGCGAAGGGTATGAAATGCAAATTGGTCAACCACAAGTTATTATTAAAGAAATTGATGGTCAAAAATGTGAGCCAATTGAAGAATTAACAATCGATTTACCTGAAAATTTATCTGGTAGAGCCGTTGAATTTGTAACCATCCGTAAAGGAGAAATGTTATCAATGGAAGCGAAAGGAGAGCGTATGATTATTAAATTCAATATTCCATCTCGTGGAATTATAGGATTGCGTAATCAATTGTTAACTGCAACCGCTGGCGAGGCAATTATGGCTCATCGTTATATTGGATATGAACCTTTTAAAGGAGCAATTCCAGGTCGTAACAATGGATCGTTAATTTCTATGGAAAACGGAAAAGCAATTCCTTACTCTATTGATAAATTACAAGATCGTGGTAAATTCTTTGTAGAACCAAATGCTGAGATCTATGAGGGTCAAGTAATTGGTGAAAACTCTCGTGGTGATGATATGTGTATCAACGTTACAAAAGCTAAAAAACAGTCTAACGTTCGTTCATCTGGAAATGATGAAAAAGCAAGGATTATTCCACCGATTATTTTCTCACTAGAAGAAGCTTTAGAATACATTCAAAAAGATGAATATGTTGAGGTTACGCCAAAATCTATTCGTTTAAGAAAAATTTATTTGACAGAAAACGATAGAAAACGTTTTAAAATATAATTAACTAAATCCCGATGAAAATCGGGATTTTTTAGCATAAATAACCATGGAAATTAAATTGAAATACGGAATTGACAATTTGCTTTTCGGAATGAAAGAGCAAGATGTTACTAAAATTTTGGGTAAACCCGATACACAATATAAAGACGAAGAAGAGAACGTTGTCTTTATGTATAATGCCCGAAAATTGCGTCTTATTTTTTATAAAGAAGAAGACTTTAAATTAGGCTATGTTACAACCACAAATTCAGTTGTGAAGTTGTTTAACACGACTATAATTGGAAAGAATTGGAGTGAGGTTTATCCGGTATTAGAAAAAAATAAAGTTAAATCATTTGAAACCGATACTTCTGAAGGAATGATGAGTTATTTTAATGAGGAAAATTGGTTGTTTATTCACGTTGATTATAACGAAATTGTTAAAATTGAAGTGGGCGCTGTATTTAGTGATAAAGACGAATTTGATTGGAAATTTTAATATTTTAAACATAAAAAAAGCCGCTAATTTAATTAGCGGCTTTTTTATTTATTATTGATTAATCTTGATTAATTCTACTTCAAAAATTAAGTCAGTGTTTGGTGGAATAACACCGCCAGCGCCTCTTTCTCCGTAGGCTAATTGTGATGGAATATAAAATTTATATTTCGATCCTTCTTGCATCAATTGAACACCTTCGGTCCAACCTTTGATCACTTGGTTTAATCCAAAATCGATTGGCTCTCCTCGTTGTACGCTACTGTCAAATACTTTTCCTTCTAATAACATACCTGTATAATGTACTTTTACATTGCTAGTGGCAACAGGCTTGTTTCCAGTTCCTTGTTGTAATACAATATATTTTAAACCACTTTCAGTTGTAGTGGCGTTTTCAAATTCTTTTAAAGCTATTTCTTTGGCTGCTTTTTGTTTTTCTGCTTCTATTTTATCTGCTTCTGCTTTCTTCACAAAATAGTCATTAAATATTTTTTCAGCATCAAATTTTTTAGCTTCTTTTCCTACTCTAATTATTTTTACAGAGGTAATTACATCATCTTTGGCAATTTTATCAACTACATCAAGTCCAATGGTAACATGTCCAAAAACAGTATGCCTTCCATCTAAATGTGGGGTTGCTTTATGAGTAATAAAAAACTGACTGCCATTTGTTTTAGGGCCAGCATTTGCCATTGATAAAATTCCTTTAGCTGAATGTTTTAATTCGGGAACAAATTCATCGTCAAATCTATAACCTGGATCTCCAGAACCGTCGCCTTTTGGACAACCGCCTTGAATCATAAAATCGGCAATAACTCTATGAAATTTTAATCCGTTATAATAAGGTTTACCTTTTAAACTATTGGTTACTTGCAAATTTGTGCCTTCTGCTAAGGTAATAAAATTGGCAACAGTTAAAGGTGTTTTTTGATACTCTAATTGTGTTACAATTTTTCCTTTCGTAGTATTAAACTCAGCAAAAATTCCTTCATTTTTTTTCTCTTGTGAAAAGCAAAAAGTGCTAAATCCTATAAGAGCCATTGTAAGCGTGATTATTTTTTTCATTGTATTATTAATTAGTTGATTTTTCTAAAAGTTCTATTTCAAATATTAAATTAGCGTTTGCTGGAATAAGATCACCAGCTCCCTGCATACCATAACCTAAGTGTGATGGAATATAGAAGATGGCTTTGTCGCCAAAATTCATTAATTCTACTCCTTCATTAAAACCCGGAATAAAACGCAAGTTTCCAATGCTCGATGCCATAGGTGTGTATCCGTTTTGAGCAGCACGATTTGGGTCAAATGTTCCAAATTGTTTGGCTATTTCTTCATAACTGGTGTCAAATAATTGGCCGTTTTCTAAATAACCTGCATAATGAATGAACACATTTGAGCCCGTTGTTGGTTTTTTACCCGAACCCTTTGTAATAATTTTATAAACTAATCCAGATTTTGTTTTAGTGCCATTTTTTTTAACATCTATAAATTCTTGTGCTTTTTGCGCTCTAATTTTTTCTGTTTTTTCTTCAAGTTCTTTTTGCGCTTTAGCTTGTTTTGCGTAATAATTTTTAAAAATCTTTACGGCATCAAACTTTTTAGCTTCGTTTCCTATTCTAATAATTGTAATTTTTTCAATTACATCTTCACCTTCAAGAGTATTTATAATTTCAATTCCTTCAATAACTTCGCCAAAAACACTGTGAACATTGTCTAACCACGGAGTTGCTTTATGTGTAATAAAAAACTGACTGCCATTTGTTGCTGGTCCAGCATTTGCCATAGCTAGAATTCCTGCTTTATTATGTTTTAAATCGGGATGAAATTCATCTTTAAATTTATAACCAGGACCTCCAGATCCATCGCCATTTGGATCGCCACATTGTGCCATAAAATCGGTGATAACCCTATGAAAAGTTAATCCGTCATAAAATGCTTTTCCTTTGAATTCTTCACTTACAAAAGGATTTTTACCTTCGGTTAATGAAACAAAATTGGCCACTGTATTGGGTGCTTTTTGATACTCTAATTTGGCAATCATAGTTCCTTTTGAAGTTTCAATTTCGGCATACAAACCTTCGCCTAAATGATCATAAGATTTAGTACAGGCAGAAAATAATGCAACTAAACTTACTAGTAAAAAAGAAATCGGTTTCATGGTATTAATTTTTAGTTTGTGGATCTAATTTTATATCGTTCAACGTTACTGTACAAATAATAGGCTGGTTGGTTCCTATTTTATCATCATCGCCATGGTATCCATAGGCCATGTGCGAAGGAAAAAGGAAAGAAATGGTTTCGCCTTTTTTCATTAACTTGATACCATCTCGTAATCCTATCATGATATTTTCTTTATCAACATAATATTCTTGAGGTTTAGTTTCCTCTTTTGTATAAATTATGGTATTTTCTAAATCTTTAATTTCATATTCATAGTATACAATATCGCCTCTTTTTGGAAAAACGGTTTCTAATTCAGATTTAGTTTCATATTTATACCAATAGCCTTTGCTTGAAGCCAGATATTCTTTTAAAGTATCATTTTTAATGATGGAATCGATAATTTTTTCTTCGGTAGCAACTAATTTTTTATTGCGCTCAATCGATTCTTTAATAAAAGTGCCTGAAGCATGAGAAATAGGTCTACGTGCTTCTTCTTGCCGTTGTGAACAGCTATTTAAAAAGACCAAAAACAGGCTCACTATTAGTACATTTATAATTTTCATTTTCATTTTTTTTCAGTGGCTAAAATAGCAATAAATTGTTGTACCGTTTCTTCTAGAGATAAAAAAGATTTTCCACCCGCGGCATTGATGTGTCCACCACCATTGAAGTGATTTCTAGCAAATTGATTGACGTCAAAATCTCCTTGAGATCGAAACGAAATTTTGATGATTCCTTCTTCTTTATTTTCAATGAAAATCGCCGTAAAATTAATTCCGTTAATACTTAAACCATAATTCACAATACCTTCGGTGTCCCCTTTTTGATGTCCAAACGCATCTAATTCTTCTTGACTTAACGTAATGTAAGACGTTTTATAATGGTCTAAAATTTTTAAATTCTGAAGTGCTTTACCTAGCAATAATAAACGATTATAGCTAGAATTGTCAAATAATAAATTGTGTATTTCACTATTACTAATTCCTCTGTCAATTAAATCGGCAACACATTGATGCGTTTTACTGGTTGTTTTTGGGAAACGAAAACTTCCAGAATCAGTAACAATTCCTGTATATAAGCATGTGGCAACCCTTTTATTGATGTAATTTTCATAACCTAATTGGTAAATAAAATCATAAATCATTTGGCAAGTAGAACCATAGGAAGTATCTGAAAAAGTATAAGTGGCATAATCATCGGGAAATTGATGATGATCAATCATTATTCTAGTCGCTGTTAATGATTCGAGAACCTTTTCCATGGCTTCTCCTGTGCGGTGTAATGCATTAAAATCGAGCGTAAAAATAAGATCACATTTTTCTAAAAAAGTTCTAGATTGCTCTATATTTCTTTCAAAAATCTTGATATTTTCACTTTCAGGTAACCAAGCTAAGAATTCAGGAAATTCATTAGGCGCTATCACCACGACCTCATGTTGCAATTGCTTTAAGAGATGATAGAGTCCTAAAGTTGATCCCATAGCGTCTCCATCTGGATTTCTATGTGGAATAATCCCTATTTTTTTTGGAGTAGCTAAAAGTGATTTAATCGCTTCGATTTCGTTTGTTTGCATCATACTGCGAATATATTATTTTGTACGCTATTGTGCAATAATTATGCCTAACGTTTTAATGAAAAATGTCCTTTTATGATTTTACCATCAGCTAATTTCATTTGAAACCAATAATCTGAACTCGTTAAGTTAACGCCATTGAATGTTCCGTCCCAAACTTGATTTCGGCTATTAATTTGGTGAATTAGCTTTCCATATCGATCAAAAATTTCAATGGTGCCATTTTGTAAGTTACGTTGGTTAAGGTTTTTTATGCTCCAAAAATCATTAATTCCGTCGCCATTTGGGGTGAAAAACTTTGGATAATCTAAAATATAAAACGTAGAAGGAACAACTCCACAATCTTTAGTATCTTTTACATATACAGTATAGAATCCTTCGCTTAAGTTTGTAAAAGTAGGAGAGCTTTGATAGTTAGTTCCATCCAATGAAAAAACATAAGTGCTTATCCCAGTATAATCTACGGTTATTGTATTGTTTTCTGAAAAATCAGTAATAATAATGTCGTTAATTGTTGCAATTCCGGATGGTGTAACGGTAAACGTTTTGGTTTTTGAACAGTTTGAAGCATTGGTGAGTAGTACTGAATAAGTTCCTGAATTTGCTACTGTAATGGTTTGAGCATTTTGAACTGGAGTTGTATTCCAAGAATAAGTTGTGAAACCAGAGCCTGCGTCTAATATTATTGAAGTATTTTCACATAACCCAACTTCTTCATCGGTAATTATCGCTGGAAACGTATTTACAATTAAATCTAAAGGATAATCTGAATAACATCCTTGAATATTCGTTATTCGAGCATAAATAGTTTGCAGATACGGATTTGTATTTGCATAAATAGATGGTAAGGCTGAAGTACTGGTTGTTGATGCAAAAAAAGAAATCGTATAATTTGAAGGTAAATTAGTAAATAAATCAGGGATGATATCAGTTAAATTGAATGCTGTGATTCCGTCTTGATTTGCATCAATATCACATTTTGAAAAACTTGTTTGATCGACGATTAAATCAACAGCATATTCTATATTTATTGTTCCTATTGCTTCACAATTACCGCCATAATTTATTGTTACCGAATAATCACCTGCCGAAGTTACTAGATAAGTTGGGTTTGTTTCACTAACTAATGCAACATTGTTCTCAAACCATTGATATCCAATTGCACTAGTTTGAGTGGCATTTAAAGGTAAAGTTTGAGTAGGACAAAGCGCAGTTCCAGTCGAAATTAATCGATCTTCGCCTAAATCAATTCCGAAATTAAAACTTTCACCACCTAAAAATAGTGCCGAGTCGTATCTGTAATTTCCTTCATCAGCAATTACTAATTTAATGTGATAAGTGTCGCCAGGTATCACATCAGATTGTGCGGTTAAAACTTTGGTTTGTCCATTAAAATTTGTGGGATGATTGATATCATTAAAAGCATCAAAATAAGCTGCATTTGCAGGCGGACAAATAGTTCCAGGACCTCTAACCGTATTTACTTTTACAGGAATAGTTGTATTAGGAACTACAGCTAAATTTTGATAATTTGGATCTCCGTTTCTTTTCAACAAAAAGGCAAAACCATCAGTAAAATTGCATTGATTTGCAGATGGATTCAATAAATATTGTTCGGAGGAAAAAATATAATCAAAACTAATATGATCGCCTTGCGGAATAAAATCAAACTCCAAAACGGTTGCATTAAAGGTATTGGTTAATCCTAATGCCTGATTTAAATCGGGGTCGCCATCCCATCCCATATTTCCACCATCATCAGAAAGAGAAGCATTTGGTCCAATGGTATTTATTGTTTTTCCAGTTGTTAATACAATTCCGTTTGTAAAAGGAAACCCGGTTCCAGTTGTATCAAAATAACCATAGCTTTTTTCGCCCGAAGCAAAATTTCCTCCCGAAACAGAAACATTAAAAACATTAGCACACGGACTATTGATTAATTTGTCTTCGATCAATTGCTGTGGTGTAAAACTTTCGTCTACAGTTATATATTGCGCATTTCCTAATTGAAATACCAATCCAAAAATAAGCAATAAATAAATTTTATTTATTAAAACCATAGCATCAACAAAGATACTATAAATCTCTCTTTTTTAGGATATAATAAGAAGCATAAATAAAGATAGCAGTCCAGATAAGTACGATTGAAATTTGTGAGAAGTGAATGCTATAATCTTTCACAGCTTTTGCACCTCCAATAGTAGCTTCAATTGTTTTAATAGCGCTTAATCTCGAAAACGGTTCTTTGATTAAATTACTCATGGATTCAATTGGAAAGAACTGAATAATGGTATCTCCAAAATTTTTAGTTTTATCATCGCCACCTAAAATTAAAAACTTCACTATCCAATAAAAAATATTTTCAGCAATGAACCAAATGAATATAAAGCCTAATGCAAACGCACTTCGTTTTACTAAAATCCCTATAAATAAACAGAATGAAAAGAATGCAATAAGTTTGACGAAAAAGGCCAACAAGTATTCTAGGTCTGAAAAAACAATGCCAATTTCATTATAGGAAGAAAATGAATACCCTAAAATTAGTGACATTATAAAAATAAATACTGTTGAAGCAAATGCAAAAGTAACTACGACTATAAATTTTGAAATAATGAATTCTTTTTTACTTAATCCGTCGATTAAATTTTGTTTTAAAGTGCCATAAGTATATTCATTTGCCATCATGGATACGATAACAATTGCTAAGAAAATTTTGAATAATGCAGCTATGTAGGTATTGAAATGCCAAATGTATGGGAAATTAAAAATTCCTTGATTGGCAATTCTAATTTCAAATGTTCCAATACTGAATTTTATGGATGCAATAAGCGCAATAAAACTTAACAAAACAAAATAAGCAATTAATAAAACTTTACTGGCTTTATTTTTCCATATTTTCTGAAATTCTATCGAAAGTAATCTATTCATTTTGGATTAGTTTTTGGTTAATTCTAAAAATTGTTCTTCTAAACTATTTTTTCTTTTTACAAGATGTTCTAGCACAATTTTATTTTCAAATAAGTAGGAGTTTAGTTCTTGAGCTGTAATGTCTTGTTTTAGAAAAACCAAAACTTTTTCTTCTTCATCTATTATTTTTTCAACGGAAGGATGATTTTGAAGCACTAATTTTAACTGTTGGTTATTGTTTGATTTTAGCTCAAAGAAACTATTGTTTTCAATCATGTTATGTACTGAACCTTGATATAGCATGACGCCTTTTTGTAATACAACTACATGACTACATACTTTTTCTACTTCGTCTAATAAATGTGAAGCCAATAAAATAGTAGTTCCTTGTGAAGCAATAACCCTTATAATGTCCCGAATTTGGCGAATACCTTGTGGATCTAAACCATTTGTGGGTTCGTCTAAAATTAAAATTTCAGGATCATTGAGTAGGGCAGAAGCAATAGCTAATCGTTGTTTCATACCTAAAGAAAAGGTTCTGAATTTATCGTTTTTCCGCTCCAAAAGCCCAACTAATTCTAATTTTTCCTCTACTTTTAATAAGGGAGTCCCTTTTATTTTGCAAACCAATTCTAAATTTTCTTTAGCAGTCATGTAGGGATAAAAGTTTGGTCGCTCAATAATAGCTCCCACTTTTTTCAAGGCTTCATGGGTAGTTGATTTGCCTTCAAACCACTCAAACTCGCCCGAAGTTTTATTAACAACGTTTAATACGATTCCTAAAGTGGTTGATTTACCTGAGCCATTTGGACCAAGAATGCCATAAACATTGCCTTTTTTAATTTCAAAAGAAACATTTTTAACAGCATGTAATCTTCTATTGAAAATTTTATTTAAATTGGTGATTTTTAATATGGTTTCCAAATTCTTTCGTTTTTTAATTTATAGATAAGACGAAAAGACAGGTATTTCGTTACCAATAAAAAGCAGTTGTTTTTAAAAAATATCTTACGTTTTAATTGAAAAAGAAATTAGTAGCAATTTACTTAAATTTCTTTGTTCTTTAGTATGATTGTAATTGGGTCTAATAATTTGTATGTAAGATGTTTACGATTTTTGTTCTTTATTGAAGTACACCAAGTAGTAATACATTTGTTTTTCTTCGTCCCAACCTTTTTCTACGAATTTCTCTGCACTTTCTGGGTTGATGAAATCTAATTTGATTTGGATATTTGTATCTAATTGAATTGTGTTTTTCAAGGTACGACGCACATCAGTCACGGCAGCATTGGCAATTGGAAAACTGGATACGTCTTCAATGCTATATTTTGCACCTTTATCAACTTTATAATTTTTAAATTCTGGAATAAATTCTGGATTTTGCATTACTTCGTTCAAGAAAGCGGTTTCTTCAAATTCATCATTTTTCGCAAAGTGATTGATGGCACGATTCATAAACAATACTTCTTGTTGTTTGTCTTCGGCGGGTAAAACTACTTCTTTTGCAAACTCTTGACAGAATTTTAAGTACTTTTTTGTCATGAAGTTTTCATCTTGAAACGCATCAACAGATAGGAAATGTTCTAGCCAATAACGTGTATCGTAACGGTTACTATCAACGGTTAAAATTTTGTAACCTTCCTCTTTTTTGTAATTAAAAATGATACAGCCTTTGTCTAACTTATTTAAGTTGATTCCTTGTTGTAAAATCATTTCTAAGTTGCTTTCTTTTTCTTCAAATTGTAAGAAATCGGTTTGCACTTCACTTTTAAAAACACCAATGGCATCAACCACGTTATTATCGATCAAAACATTTGTAAAATAGGCAACATATACTTCTCCGATTTTAATATGCGGATGATTGGATTGTTCAAAAAGGTGCTGAGTAATTTTTTTTGAAACGCTGTGTATTTCACTTGGACTATTGAAAACTTCGGTTGCAAAATTAAACATTTCGTTATATTCTAAATCTACTTCATGGGCAAACTGAAAATAGTTTTCTTCTTTTTCACGAAAAGATTTAAAGAAATATTCTTTTAATAAAGGCACAATTTCATCATTTAATCCATACGGTTTATCAGATAAGAAAATGGCTTCGTTTCGGCTTTTATTACCTACTCTATGAATGGATAGATTTTCTATATGTGCATTAAATAAGTTGATCATTTTTTTAAGAATAAAGAACATAGATTATAGAGAAAAAGACTCTCATATGTTCTTGTGAATTTTAATTTGAAATCTATTTTCTTTCCTCTTGAATATTAATTCCAGTTTTCTTCAAATCCCATGTCTTCAAAACTGTCGTCGCCTTCAAACATGTCTAAATCGTCATCGTCTAAGTCATCTTCAAATTCGCCAAACATATCATCTTCAGATAAGTCACCTCTTAACCCACTTTGAAGTGCTTCTGCAGGAAGTTCTCCGTGAGAAAAAAGTAAGGCAGGATAGGTTACTCCATTTTCATTTTCTTCAATAGCGGCTAATTCTACAAAGAAAGTCCACATGCTGAATAAATCATAAACATATACTAATTTAGTATTTTGTTCGTGCAC
>CAMDQL010000008.1 GCA_945905915.1 Flavobacterium psychrophilum | reverse complement strand
TGTTGCTAGTTCTTTGCAAACAATTGTTTTTCCATCTTTAGCTATAGCTACTGAACAATTTTTTGTGGCGGTTTCTATGTTTAATATTATTGGCATGATTTAATTTTGATTTGCAAAGTTACTAAGGAATATAGATTAAAAAAAATAAGACGCTATTTCTAGCGCCTTATCTAACTCAAATGGGTAATCTATTTATTTTTTTTCTTCCGTTTTGTCTTTCTTATCCTTTTCCGATTCTACTTTTACTTTATCATTAGATGCTAAATCCTTAGAAACAGTTGTATATGGACCAATAATAATTTCTTCACCAGGTTTTAATCCTGAAATAATTTCAATATTTGAATCATCTTGAATTCCTGTTTTAACAACACGAAGTTTAGCTTTATCGCCTACTTTTACAAAGACACATTCAAACTTTTTATCAGATTTTGGAGCGGTTCCTTTTTTCTGTTGCTCTTCTTTTTCAAGCTCTGCAACAATGTCTTTTTTTACCGAAGTGGTATCATCTTTTATCACCACGGCGCTAATTGGCACTGCAACAATATTTTCTTTACGCTTGGTAATAATATCTACAGTAGCTGTCATTCCAGGTCTAAAAGGAGAATAATTTTCAGGTTTTCCTTCTAATAAATCTTGATATGATTCTTTAAGAATTCTAACTTTTACTTTAAAATTAGTTACTTGATCAGCTGTTAAAGCAGTACTTGCCGAATTGGATATACTCGTAACAATTCCTTTAAACTCTCTTTTTAAATAAGCATCCACTTCAATATTTGCCGAATCACCAATATTAATTTTTACAATGTCGTTTTCATTTACATCCACTTCAACTTCCATATTGTTTAGGTTTGCAATTCTAAGAATTTCAGTACCTGCCATTTGTTGTGTTCCTAAAACACGCTCTCCTAATTCAATATTCAACAAAGAAATTGTACCATCTGCTGGTGCATAAATAGTTGTTCTTCCTAAGTTGTCTTTTGCTTCAGTTACAGTTGCAGAAGCACTTTGTACTTGATAATATGCTGATTGTTTGTTGGCTACTGCTACTTCATATGCAGAAACAAATCGATCCCATTCAGCTTTAGAAATAATCCCTTTTTCAAATAATTTTTTGTTACGATCATAGTTTGCCTTTGCTTCTTTTACTTGCGCGTCAGCCTGACTTAATCCGGCTTTTGTAGTCGACATAGACGCAACAGAACGATTCACTCCAGATTCATATAAATCGGGATTAATTCGAACTAATAAATCGCCTTTTTTAACTTGTTGTCCTTCTTTTATTGGCAAAGCAATTACTTCACCAGAAACTTCAGACGAAATTTTTACTTCAATTTCGGGCTGAATTTTTCCCGTTGCCGAAACTGTTTCAATTATGGTAGTTTGTGCAACTTTTGATAATTCAACTATTTTTGAATCATCAGTATTTCCGATAACGCCTCCTTTTTTAAGTCCAACTAATAATAAGATAATTCCGATTGCACTTCCTAATAAAATGAATATGGTTTTCTTTGACATGACTTGATTTTTATGTTTTATTATTGTTTTTTAATTAATGGTATTCCAAAATAGAATTCTAAAATTTTAGTTCTAAAAATATAATCATATTTTGTTCGTAAAACTTCAGATTGAGCGTTTTCTAAAGCAAGAGTTGCTTGTGAAAAATCAAATGCATTGAGCAATCCTACTTCATATCTTTCTTTTGAAAAATTAAATGCCTGACGTCTAGCTTCTAATGATTTTTGTGCCGCTTCATATGATTTAATTGCATTTTTAACATCATTGTAGGCTTGATATACATTACGTTCTAAATCTAACTCGGCTTGTTTCAATTGAAATTCAGCACGTTCTTGATTAATTTTTGCTCTTTGCGCTCTTCCTCTAGTAGAAAATCCATTTAATATTGGCACATTAAGTTGTAAACCTATTGCAGTTCCATCAAACAATGATAATTGATCTGCAAAATTAAACGGTGTGCTTTCAGACCATCGAGTGTTGTAACCAATAAAACCTGTTAGCGTTGGTAAATAAGAAGAACGAGAAATAGCCAAATCTTTTTTAGCTACATCAACATTTGATAAGGCAATTTTTACATCTTTAACCGATTCTTTTGCTTTTGCTAAAATTGCTTCTTGAGTTTCGCTACTTACATTAGAAAGCGGTAAATCTATAGTTTCATCTGAAATATCAAACGTATCATAATTTTCAATCAATAAGGTTTGACATAAAGCAATTTTTGAAATTAGCAACGCGTTTTCTGTACCAATAATTTGCTGCTGTTGTGTGGCATCAGTTGCTTGTAATTCATAAATATCACCCGCAGGAACAGCACCCGCTTCAATTAAATCTTGTGTTCTTTTGAGATTTTCTTTAGTGATTACATTTTGATTTTTTTGAACTTTCAATTGTTCTTTATTGAACAAAATTTGCAAATAAGAATTTGCTACCGAAAGTGCAATATCATCTTTCATTTTATCTAAACGGTAAGTGTTTGCAATTTTATTTAATTTGGCTCTTTGCAATGTTTTCCAATTTGCCAAACCATTAAATAAAGTTACATTTGAACTAGCACCAGCAGAAAACGATTTAAACGTTTCGTTTTGAAATTGATTTGTCACTGGGTTAATACTTGCTCCGGTATTGATGCTGTAATTTGCATTCGTACTTAAAGTTGGTAAAAAACCCCCAATAGCTTCCATATTTTCAACAGAAGACGTCTTAAGATCTAACTCTGATTGCTTAATAGAAATATTGTTTTTAATGGCATAATCCACACATTCCTCTAGCGTCCATTTTTTATTTTGAGCTGTCAATTGAAAGCCTACAAAAAGCAACAATAACATTATTTTTTTTGACATCATTTTATGCACTTTTATTCTCATTTCTTATAAGACCTCATTTTTACAATTTTGTTACAGATATCAATTAAAATTTTACTTTTACAACGAAAAAAAATTAATAGCCACTATGAAACAATCTTTTTTTGCCAAATTTATTATTTTCAGTTCCCTATCAATAATGTTATCCTGTGGAACTACAAAAAAAATTGAAGCACTAAAACCTAGTCCGTCAAATGATGCGCCCTTAGTGTATAAAAACAAAATTTCTTTTGTAACGATGCCTATAGAAATTACGCTAAAAGAAATAGAACATCAGTTAAACAAAAATTTAAACGGATTAATCTATAACGATACCATTTTAAATGACGACAAAACCGAAATGAAAATTTGGAAAACAGCACCTATTAAATTAACCGAAAAAAACGGAAATATTATTTCGGCAATACCCTTAAAAATATGGGCAAAATTTAAATATGGAACTGATTTTATGGGATTAAATGACACGCGTGAAATTAATTTAAATGGAACTATTACGTTAAACAGCGCTTCAAATTTAACTAATTGGAAACTAACAACTTCTTCTAAAATTGAAGAATTTAAATGGAATGAGAGCCCGAGTATTTTAGTAGCCGGGAAAAATGTTCCGATTACCTATATCATTAATCCGACATTAGGAATATTTAAATCGAAAATTGCAAAAAAAATAGATCAAGCCATTGATAAAACTTGTGATTTTAAACCCCATGTGCTTGCTGTTGTTGAAAAATTGAGTACGCCATTTATGACCAGTGAACACTATGAAACATGGTTTAAAATGGTTCCTATAGAATTGTATGTTACCGATGCAAAGCTTTCTAAATCAAAAATAACTATGAACATGGGTTTGAAATGTAACATGCAAACCATGGTGGGACAACAGCCTAAAAACGGATTTGACGCCTCAAAAATTGTCTTAAAACCAGTTTCTGACATTCCAGAAAAAACAACCGCTTCAGTAGTTGCTGTTTCCACTTATGAAAGTGCGAGTAAAATTGTAACCAAAAATTTTCAAGGGCAAGAATTTGCATCGGGAAGCAGAAAAATTGTCGTTCAAAAAGTTGATTTATGGCACAAAGATGGAAAAATAGTTATTGCATTAGATGTGTTAGGAAGCATCAATGGAACTATATATTTATCGGGAATTCCTAATTACAATACTATTACCAAAGAAATTTACTTTGATCAAATGGAATATGTATTAAATACCAAAAGTATTTTAATGAAATCAGCAAACTGGCTCATGCAAGGAACTATTTTGAAGAATATTCAAGAAAATTGTCGTTATTCGATTAAAGGAAATCTAGAGGAAGGTAAAAAAAGTATGAATCCCTATTTATCAAATTATTCACCTATGAAAGGTGTTTTTGTCAACGGAACTTTAAATGATTTCGAATTTGAAAAAGTAGAATTAACAGACAAAGCTATTATTGCATTCATAACTACTTCAGGAAAAATGAGAATCAGTATAGACGGAATGGAATAATTTAGAAGTTAGAATTTACTGTGTTTTCTTCTTTCCGTAGCGCATTTTGTAAATAAAATAACCGATAACCCCAACTAAAACATACGGAATAGCCATTAAATAGACAATTCCGTCGTTAACAGCCTCTGCTTTTAAGCCACCTTCCTCGCTTTCAAGTGCGGCACGACACATAGCACATTGGGCTTTTGAGGCAATAGGCAATAGACAATAGGCAATAGTAAAAACAACTATTTGTAAACTTTTTCCCTTTTCCCTTTTCCCTTTTCCCTTTTTATCTTTAGTGAGCATAATAAGGTGAAATCATTAAATAAACAATTACACCTGTTACAGCAACATATAACCAAATTGGAAAGGTAATTTTAGCAATTTTTTTGTGCTTATCAAATTGTTGCGACCACGCTTTTACATAGGTAGTTAAAACCAATGGAATAATGATGACCGACAATACAATATGAGTTATTAAAATGAAATAATATACATATTTAATGATGCCTTCACCACCAAATTTTGTAGAATCTGAAGTCATGTGATAGGCAACATACATTCCTAAAAATGCAACCGAACAAGCAATAGCCGATTTCATTAAGTTTTCGTGAAGTTTACGATTTCCGTTCTTAATTGCAATTACAGCACCTACTAAAATTATAGCGGTTATTCCGTTAATTGTGGCATAAATAGGAGGTAAAAACGATAATGGTTCTACATCAAAACCCATTCGCTTTAAATTAATCCCAAAAAGCAAAGCAACTACAACAGGAATTGCAATCGATAAAACGACTATTAATTTATTGTATTTTGTTTCTATTTTATTTTCCATCTTTTTTATTTTTAAACATATAAGTCATGTAAGTTATTCTCGTTATGTAAACTAATTAAAAAAATATAAGTTCATATAAGTTTTGAAACCTATTCTTCTAATAATTTTTTAATATCTTCTTTTATTGCTTCTACACCCGAAGCTTCAAGGCCGTCGTAGTATAAAATTGGATTGCCTTGCGCATCTTTTCTACATCTAATCTTTCCCTCTTTATCTACTAAAGCAAATAACCCTGAATGTTCAAATCCGCCAGCTGCTTTATTATTTTCTCCGGCATATAAATTGAAACCTTTATTCGCTAAATTATAAATATATTCTTTATTGCCTGTTAAAAAATGCCAATTATAATGCTTTACGCCTAATAAATTAGCATGTTCTTTTAATAAAGCTGCAGAATCATGTTCTGGATCAATTGTAATGGATGCTAAACCGAAATTAGGATTGCCATAAAACTCATCTTGCAATTGCAACATACTTTGATTCATCTTAGGACAAATTGTAGGACACGTTATAAAAAAGAATTCCACCACATACACTTTTCCTAAATAATCTTTATCCGAAATTTTCTTGTCGTTTTGATCGGTTAATTCAAATGCAGGAACGGGTCCAATTTCAACTAAATCTGATTTTTTATTTCTGGAAATTAATTCATTTACTGTCCAAATCCCAAAAACTAATACAATAAATGAAATTCCGATATATGATTTATTTTTCATTCGATACTTTATTTATTTCGTTCAATATTTTCTTTGATATGGTCTCTAAAAGCATCTTTTCGGGCGTTTTTATTCTTTTTAAGCGCTAAACGATACTCGCGAAGTATGATTTTAACATCATCGGTCATTTCGTTGTGTAAATCTGCTGCAGAAATTGTATTATAACTTTCCTTATATTCTTCTTTACCTTTTTTGTTTTTACCTTTTCTCCCGCGGTGATTTAATTCTTTATCCACAATAATTACATCAGGTGTACCAAAATTTGCATCTAATTTTCCAACTAATTTATAACTATCATAAAAAGTTTGAATTTCTTCGGGCGTTGCAAAAACAAATTTCCAACCCGTCATTTCGCCTGTAATTGGAGCTAATTCTTCAATAATTTGTTTGGCTTTTGCTTCATTTCCAACAGTAGTAACCATCACCATTTGAAAATCTTTAAACCCTTTATATTTATTATAAATCTTCTGATTTAAATTAAAGAAATTACCCCTGTTTTCAATGACATTATTTCCTACAAAACCTAAAACCGTAATTTTATCTTTCATGCTTATTTTCTCTTGATTCAATCCTACCCAGTTTGCAGGGAGATCAGCATTTGCTTTTGAAATAGTAGGTAAAAAAAGAGAATTGTGCGTTGCCGTAGAGAATATTAAATAAATAGCAATCGGCAAAACAAATAGTAATATGAGGACTAATTTATTTTTCATTAGTTATACTAATTTTAGTTCATACAAAAGTAAAAAAAATCCCGATGTAAATCGGGATTAAATTATAGAAACAAGTGTTAAAAATTCCACTTAATGTGTCCTGTTTTATAAATATCAAAAACATATGCTCCTTCAATTAAAATAATGAAGCATAAATATAAGATTAGGAAAACAACTGTCCAAACGACAGATCTTCTTAACCATTTGTTTTCTCCCTCCATGTGCATGAAAGCCCAGGTAATGTAATAGGCTTTAACAATGGTCAAAATAATAAATAACCAATTTAGTAAAGTCATACCCATAAAATTATTGAAGTATAATGATTTAGGCTTAAAAATACCAAACAAAACTTCAACAATAGTTATTATTGATAGAATTATAAATACTTTCCAAATTCTTCCTGTATGTGATTCGTGTGCTTGTGCCATGATATGCTTTTATTAATAAATTATACTAAGTAGAAGAAAGTGAATACAAACACCCATACTAAATCGACAAAGTGCCAATACAATCCAACTTTTTCAACCATTTCGTAACTTTTTCTTTTTTCGTAAGTTCCTAATAAAATATTAAAGAAAATAATGATATTGATCATAACTCCAGTAAATACGTGGAAACCGTGGAAACCTGTAATGAAGAAAAAGAAGTTTGCAAATAATTTACTGCCATATTCATTACGAACTAAGTTAGCTCCTTCTACAACATATTTTGTTTCGGCTAGTCTCTTTAATGATTCTTCTCTGGATAAAACTGTTTTTTCTTTTTCGGCATTAATTATTTCAGTACGCACTAAAATAGATTCATCAGCTTTAAAACCTTGTACAACTTCATTTATTGAATGGGATGGAATTGTAGCTTCTGACATAAACCAAAAACCATTATTTCTATTCAATTGTTCTCTATCTTCTGGTAATGTTAAAGCGAAATCTGCAAGTGCTACTCTTTCATATTCTCCATCAGCTCCTTTTTTCACAAATTGTAAAATAGATCCACCTTTAGTTTCAACAGCTCCATATTCACCTTTGATGAAATTCTTCCATTCCCAGGCTTGAGAACCTAAGAAAATAAATCCTCCAACAATTGTAAGCGCCATATAAACCGCTACTTTATTTTTTTTCATGTGGTGACCAGCATCTACTGCTAACACCATAGTAACAGAAGAGAAAATTAAAATAAAAGTCATTAATGCTACATAGTACATTGGTGCATTAACCCCGTGTGCAAAAGGAAAGTGGTTAAAAACCTCATCGGCAATAGGCCAAGTTTCAATATACTTAAATCTTGAAAAACCATACGAGGCTAAGAATCCTGAAAAGGTTAATGCATCTGATAAGATGAAAAACCACATCATCATTTTACCATAAGTTGCTCCTAATGGTCCTGGTCCTCCGTCTAAAGCGTGTTCATTTGAAATAACTGTCGCTCCCATAAATTTTTTAATTGTTAAAAAGTTCTCAAATTTATTATTTTTTTTCTATTTGAAAAAATAGAAAAACAAAAACAAATAAACCCAAATAAAATCCATAAAGTGCCAATACATCGCACTGAGCTCAATACCAAGGGTTTGAGTCGAATTGTATTTTTGTTTATAATGATTATAAATTACTACTAAAAGTGAAATTATTCCGCCTAATAGATGTGCAATATGAACTAATACTGAAATATACAAAAATGATGTTGTGACATTACTTTCGCTTCCTGTAAAAAAATACCCATTTTCAATTACTTGTCCAAATCCTTTAAATTGCAAAACAATAAATGCAATTCCTAAGGCTAAAGTGGAAAGTAATAAAATTGTAGTTTGATTTCGGTTGCCTTTTTTCATGGTTTGTAACGCTGAATAAAAGGTAAAACTACTTACTAACATTGCAATCGTACTGAATAAAAAAGCAATTGGCAATTGAAAATCTTTTAACCAATCTGGTCTAGATTTACTAACGACATAAGCACTAGTCAGTCCTGCAAAAATCATACAAATACTAATCATTCCAAACCAAAGTAACAGCTTATAGGTTTTCCCTTTGCGTTCTTGTTCTTCTTCAAAAGTCATTCTATTTTCCATAACTATCGTAAAAATTTATCTACAACATATACTATTTGTAGTAATGAAATGTAGGAAACACTAACCAACATTAATTTTCGAGCTGCTTTTGCATCCATTGCATTATGTAACTTAAACGCATAAAACAACATCCAAATTCCCAACAAAACAACGAGTATAACAGCTGGAATTGATAAAAATAAATGCCCTGTAAAACCAAAAGCTGGAATTACTGATGCTAAAATAGTCCAAAACGTATATAATATTATTTGTAAAGCCGTCTTTTTATCTTTTTTTCCCGTAGGCAACATAAAAAATCCTGCTTTTTTATAATCGTCAAATAAAAACCAACCAATTGCCCAAAAATGTGGGAATTGCCAAAAAAACTGAATGATAAATAACGTTCCTGCTTCAATACCAAAGTGACCCGTAGCAGCCACCCAACCTAACATAAACGGGATAGCTCCTGGAAACGCACCTACAAAAACAGACAAAGGTGTAATGGTTTTTAATGGTGTATAAAAACTTACATACATAAATATCGAAATGGCACTAAACATTGCTGTTTTCGGATTCACATTATATAAAATAATTAATCCCAAAATAGTCAGCGCACTTCCAAAAATAAAAGCGGTTTGATTGGTCATTCGTTCTGAAGGTAACGGACGATTTTTTGTGCGGTCCATTAATGCATCTAAATCTTTTTCAATAATTTGATTGAAAACATTTGAAGCGCCCACCATGCAATAACCTCCTACGGCTAACAAAAACAATACATACCAATTGTATGAAGACCAAGAATCTATTCCTAACAAATAACCCGCAATAGTTGAAAAAACAACACTAATAGCCAATCGAGCTTTTGTAATTTCTACAAAGTCTTTATAAAAAGATGTTTTTATTTTGGTTTGATTAATTGTTTCCAATTTTTAATGTGTTTTCGCTATAAAATGCGTGCAAAGATACGATATGAAAATTAGATTTTAGAATTTAAAAAATAGAAAATTTAGTTAAAATTGAAAAAAATAATTAATAGTCACTATTTGAAATTTCACCAGTAACAATTGCCTTTGCAGAAGAAGTACCAATTCGTTTCACCCCTAACTGAATCATTGTTAAAGCTTCCTCATACGTTTTAACTCCTCCAGCTGCTTTTACAGGCAATGGAAATGAGTTTTCAAGCATTAATTTAATCGTTGGTAAAGTTGCTCCATTTGGAACGCCAGAGGCAGTTTTATAAAAACCAGTTGACGATTTTACAAACACTTTTTCAAAATCTTTTTCCAAAAAATTTGAAATTATTGTATTTTTAATCAGCGCTGTTAATTGTACGATTTGATGCGTTTCTAATGCCGCAACTTCAATAATCCATTTGACTATCTTATGATGTGCTAAACCAAGTTGCGTACAAGCAATTACTTGTTGTTTAACCTCATCGATTAATCCGTTTTTAAACGCTTTATAATTGATTACAAAATCTAAATCATCTGCTCCATTTACGATAGCTTCATTTGCTTCTTTGAGTTTATCAGATAATGAACCTTCGCCTTCTGGAAAATCGATAACGGTTCCAATGGTGACTTTAGATTTTGCCTTTTGTGTCATCCCTTTTGCTAAAGCTACTTGCTCTGGTCGAATCATGATCAATTTGAATTGGCAATCGATTGCTTCTTGAATGGTATTTTTTACAATGACTGTGTTTTCAGCTTCCGATAAATTAGCCTGTGACGCCGTTTTCAAATAGGTTGAATCTAAATAATTTCTAATATCCATTGTTCTGGTTTGAATTACATGTAAAAATAAAAAAATCCCATCGAAATGGGATCTTTTATTAGGTTTTATTTCTATTTCAACTTTCTTATTCTTGTATAAAACAATATTGTTAAAAAACCTGAGAATGTTCCAAATGAATTAGCTAAAACATCGTAAAAATCGGCTTGTCTATTGGAAGTAATCTGAGCTTGCAAAAACTCCATACAAATTCCGTAAAACAATGTGATAAGAACTAAAATTACATCAAATTTATTATACTTGATAAAACGTTTTAATCCGAAATACCACAGGACAAAAAACACAAAATAAAAAACAAAATGAGCTGTTTTGTCGTTTCCAGGTATCGAAATAGCTGGCATGTTTTTTAAACTTGCTAAACTGGCAACGGTAACACCAATTGTCCAAAGAATAGCTAGAATTAAAAAATTACGCTCCGATAAGTACTTTGTAATCTTCACTTGATAAAAGTGCCTCAATTTCTGAAACATCTGAAATTTTAACTTTTACCATCCAACCGTCACCATAAGGATCTGTGTTTACTTTTTCAGGATCTGATTCTAATGAATCATTGAACTCGATGATTTCTCCAGAAAGTGGTAAAAATAAATCGGAAACCGTTTTTACAGCTTCTACCGTTCCAAAAACTTCATCTTTATCTAAAGTTTGATCTAAAGTTTCAACTTCAACATAGACAATATCGCCCAATTCTTTTTGTGCAAAATCGGTAATCCCTACAGTTGCAATGTCGCCATCAACAGAAACCCACTCGTGGTCTTTAGTGTATTTTAAATTAGCTGGTATATTCATTTTGGTTTATTTTTTTAGTGGTACAAATGTAATTGTATTTATTGAATTGTAAAAAAGGTTTTCATAATTTTTAATTTCCAAAATTATATCTAAGAGTAAAACCCGCTCTTATATTTGTTATTGGAAATGACGTAGATATAACTGCTTGTGAAAACTGATGATCATAATACAAAATTGCAGTCATGTTTTTACTAAATGAATAATCAGCAGTGAATCTTATAGACCACATGTCTTGACCTCCACCCAATTGGTTGTTATTATAATCTAAGTAACGAACAATGGTATTATTTTTTCGTAAAGAAAAATCGGCTTTAATATTAATATCACTTTTTATCACACCTGTAACATTGTCAGCTAATGCAGAATTAATAGTTACATCTTTTATGCGATATCCTAAACCAATAATATATTCATTCCCTTTAACTTCAGTAAGTAAATTATTGTCAAAACTCATATTTAAGGTTCGGTCTTTTTTAATCTCAGCCAAAATTTTAAATGAATTTTTGAGCGTCATGTCTACTTTAATCAATGGATTAAATTGTTCTGATAAATTCACATTAGAAATTAACTTATTCGCATAAAAATTACCATTAGCATCTGTAGGCGTTGTATTTAAATTTGAACGAAATGCATTGATATTATAACTTGCCCGATATCCATGCTGAATAGAAAATGTTTTGAAAGAATCTTTGAACCATTTATAGCGCATGAAACCTGTATATTTAATATTCCAGTTAGGTAACGGAATCGATTTAAAAACTCCGGTTGAAACCTTTCCTGCGTCTTGACCAGAATAAGCTGCCAAAAACGAAGGCAATAATACTTGCTGACTATTTTTTCCGAATCCAACAGGGTAACCTTCGGCATCTCTTGGAATCGATCCTGACCCATAATATTTTTCAGCTAAACGATCGGCAACAATTAAACGATTTGTTCTAAAATCATCAAAAGCTTCAGAAACATTAATATCACTTTGTGAAAAAGCGGTTTTAATTAAAATTGTCGAAATGTTGAAGTTTCCAAAATCATAGGGCGAACGCGAGTTATATTGACCGCCCGAAACGTCATATTGTTCAGAATAATTAAATGAATACATACGCTCACCCGTTAAATCAATTTTTAAATCGGGGAACGGCTCTAATTGTGCTGTAAAGTTTAATTGCTTATTTTTTACTTGGGTAAAATTTTGATTGAACTCTGGAAAAGTAGTTAACCAACCGTTTTTAGCGGCTTCATAACGCACATCTGCTTGACTTCCAAATACAAATCCAAGCGTTGGTTTTGATGATCCAAAGAAACCCAAACCAGGTAAATAACCAGGCAATACTGTTCCGCTGTTTTCGGTGTAATTTACTTGAATGTTTTTTATACTTGTTGCAACACCGATTAATCCACTAACAAAAATATTTCTTTCGGTAGTTGTATTTTTAGTTTTTGCTGCAACTTTTTGTCCTGGTTTTGGCGCAGCTCCTTTTTCATTTGAATTACTTTTTGGCTTATTTGATTTATTTTTTGTTAAACCGATATATTTATAAAAAGTATCCATATTAAACGTAGTGTTTAACTTATGCGAACTAGCATTTTGAATGGTATTTCCCAGCGCATAATTAGTTCCATCTTCTGCTTCAATAGAAGAATAAGCGTCGGATGAGCGTTGCCAATTATAATCTCCTGTATAAATATAGGTCGATTTTATAAAGGCTAAGGCTGGAATTTTATTAATAGGCAAATCATAATTCACCACAATTTGCTGATTGTGCTGGTTAGATTGACCAATATTCCAATAATCATCCCATATATTTAAACCGTCAATTGGTAAGTTATTTTCGTCTAAATAATTTCGAACTATATTACTAGATGAAGCAGTATAATTTACACGAAGCGCTTTAGTAATATTATAATTGAATCCGTAATTGTAATTGAAGAAATAATTTCTTCGGTATAAATCTCCAAGACCAATTCCTTGAACATCTACTAAACGGAAACGTTGTTTGTTAAATTGTCTAATGATATTTGAACTAAACGAAATATTAGTTGGTAAAAAATTAAAGTTGAAATCACTTAATAATTTATAATAGCCGCTTTTCTTCAAAGCCTTTGAATTCTTAAAAGGTTCAAGTGCCAATGGCTTAAAAGTATAGGCATAATCAACAGAAGATCTATTTTGCTGATCTAGTAAACTTTCAATTTCATAATCATGATGTTCTGTTTGATTTAACGAATAAGAAAGCGTTAGGTTTTCTATATCATAAAAATGTGATTTCTTTTCTGAATTTTTTTCTTTTCTTACCCCAATAAAATTGATGCTTGTTCTTTTTGTATAATCAATAGCTCTATTTTGAATATTTGCTCTTTCTGCAGCGTCGCTCGTTACATCTAATAACTGATCTAGTTCTATATCTTGATAAAATGGATCAAATTTAGGTGTTATTGTTTCTTCTCCTACACCATAATTAAATGGCAAGTTTACACCCCATTTTTTTGGAAGAAGTTTTCCTAAATTTATGTTAGTTACTATGTCATATTGAAAAACATCTTCTCTACTTCTTTCATTTGGGCCTTGTTCCAAAGCGCCAAAACCAATGGTGCTTACTCGAGTTGTTGCCGAAACACTTGCAAAATCAGCTATTTTTGCATCAAGATTTGCTATTGCAGCATAACCTCCTTTATTGTCCATATCAGACATGCGCAACTCATTGAACCAAACTTCACCTCGAAGCGGATCAGCTGAATTTTTATTTTTCACCCCAACCATTAAGGTTCTTACTAATCCAAAATTTGGATTTCCTTTAATTCCTAATGTCAATTTACTCTCTGAGGAACCAATGGCTTCTTCTTCGACAAAACCAATTCCATTTGGATCATAAATAATTCCTGGGTCGTTGCCCAAGGCTAATATTTTTAACTTTGTTAGCAACTCAAGTGGTAATTCAATTTCGTTTTCTGCAGGCCATATTGCCTCAGCTGAATTTGATCCGTGTGGCGTAACTTTTAATGGCATTTCAACTTGATAGAAATTTTCAGTAAAGTCATTTCCAAATCGGATAAAAGCAATCATTTCATCGTCTTGTAAACGGTCTGCACTGGCATTTCCTTCAGTAGCTTCGGCATGTAAAAACATTCGTAATTTTTTAAACTGACGCATGTCTACATTTACATTTTTAAATACCGCTCTTGCATCTGCTGTTTCTAATCCTCCTAATCCTGAAAACGCAGGATTCTTTTTATACACGCGCAACGAAAGAGATTGTTCGTTTTGATTGATTACCGTGTTATTATTATATAATTGTTCGCGAACAACACCTGGTGGGGTTACATAATTGATAGGTGTTCTATTTCCGTTTTCTTGAATATTGAGAGCTACAACATCAAAACCCGTATTGTCATCATCAACATCAATATCATTTACATCTAGCGAACTGGTGTATCTTCTCCATTCACCTCTAACTAAGTCTAACGCTCCAAAACGTAGCGTTACTTCCTCTTTAAAACCAGCCATATACATACGCATGAATCGTATGGAACGAAAATCGGAGATTGGTCCAACTTTATTAGCGTTGGTAAACTCTAGAATTGGTATTTTATATAAAATCCAGCGCACTTTTCCAGTTTCTCCATTTGGTAAATCAACATTGTTGTCTTCTCTAGAATCGGCAATATAATTTTGCCCAATTGGGACAGCTCCTGGAGGATAATATTGAATAGGCACTTCAAATTTAAAATAGGCATTAATGGTATTCATCGTGTTGTCGCGATTGACATCTTCTACATCAGGATAGGTAGAATTTCCTCTATTGGTATCGGTAACCGTTACTGGTGAATTGCCTTCGTTCCCATTATAATTTTTATATCTATTAATCACATCACCCGATGCGCTTAAGTAGAATTGATAATTATCGGCCGCAGGATCGGGTTGACCAGCAAAGTTGGTGTATTTTGCAGCTTCTTCAGCATCTCTAAAACCATCATAACCAGCATCTTGAACCGTTCTATTTGCCTCTGAAGTATCAAATGCATAAATTAAAGATTGAGAAGCAGGCACTTGTCCCCATGTGGTTTCAACGGTTGGTTGTGAAGCATTTACTTCGGGCAAACCATTTTCATATAATTTTCTTCCGTCCCTTAAAACGTCTTCTGAAATTTCTCCTAAATTGAATACTAATTTTCCGGTATTTGTTGGATCAGCCACGTCGCCTGGATTTCCGAAATATGGATCCATTGCCCAAAACTGAATGTATTCTACATTTGATTGTTCAAAATTGGTCGAATTAATTGGTCGCATAATACCCGCCCAGTTATTTGGTGCATCGGCATCAGAAAAAACGTTTGTTGCTGATAATGTAGGATTAAAATTATAGGGCCCTCGATCTTTTGGAAAATACGTTAAATCCAAAGTATTAATCACCGTTGTTTGTCCTTGAGCAATATCGGTCACGGGATATAATTCTCTACTGAAAATACGTCGTGTTTTGTTTAATGATAAATCATCATCATTAACACCTGCAGGTCTTTGAGTATAAAAAACGGGGTCTATATTATACCATGACATTTTTGCTCTTTTGAAACCTACACTCAATACATCAACTGCTGGTTCATCTGATGTAGGATTGCCATCAAAACCTTCTTCTAAAGGAACACTTGCTAATGACCAAGAAAGTGGCGAACGCATGTCTATGGTAGATTGTGAACCTTCAAAATCATCTATATAAGTAGTGGCTTCACCATTAAACTGATCAGTTTTTGAACTACCCGGTTTCAAATAAGCAAATTCCCCTCTAAATGATATACTTGATGGTACATCGGTATCAATATTTGGTAATTTATTTACTAATCTCGTTAAAAAAGGAACTTCGGTAGAAAAATTAGTATTGAAACCAAAAATGGTGTTATTTACAGATTCTTGTCCGTAGTTTGATTTTGTTGTAAATGGTCGCTCAGACATATTTAAAACAGTCGCACCAATCAAAAATTTATCGTTAAATTTATGCTCCACATTGATGCCCCAGAATCGTCTGGTTTGTTGTCCAAATACAGAATTATTTTCAACCGATACTTCAATAGGTGTGTTTGACGCTTTCAACGAAGGATCAATAATTTGAACTTTTCCTAATTGATAATTTACAGTATAATCTACTCCTTCAACTAATGTTCTTCCTCCGGCAGTAACCACTACCGAACCTTGAGGTACATTGAACGCTCCAATAGAAATTCCGTCACCACCCGCCGATTTAAAACGACCTCTTAACTGAAATTTATTTTTTGCGCTTTCTTGTAAAGCTCCAGCTTGTGTAGATTTATATAAATTTCTAAACACATATTTTGTTTGGTTGCTATTGTAAATTCCGCCATCATAATCCTCCGAACCATTCGTTCGTAGTTTTTCAAATAAATGCTTTCCAAAAGGTTCTACTGTTGTAAAAATTATCCTTCCTTTTTGTGGATCTATAGTTGTGCCGGGTATGAAATCGAAAAAACCATCCCCGCCATCTTGTGGATCATTTGTATAATTTAATTTATCAACATTAAATACTTTTAATAAAGGAGTGTCGGCTACATCTGTTGGAAGCAGATCTACTCCAGCCTGTGTAATGTAATTTAATGGAGAAGGATCGGTGTATAGAATATTAAACTTAAAATCCTCTTGTTGTAATTGATATCCGCCTTGAATTTGATAGATGTTTTTCATCATTAAATCCCAAACCGGTTCTTCAACTACTACTAAATTCCCTTTCAACATTTTTAGTAATAATGCTTTAGACGAGGGTATCCCCGAAGTATCAACATTTGTGGCATCTACCCCATCTGTACCAAATTCTCCAACTTGATATACATCGCTTCCTATTGTATATTGATAAGCGACCGCTAATACTTCATCATTTGCTAATCGCTGATTTAAGGATAAATAACCTAATTGAGGATGAAAGGTGTATTCTGAAGCGGTTAATTTTCTTGCATTTTCTAATTTGGCAAAATCAATTCCTTCGGCCATTCCTGATATGTTAAATCCATTCAATGCTGAAGACACATCACGAATTGAACTGTTTAAGAAATTACTGCCAATATTTGCTGGATCAAATTTATTGTTTGCATTGTTTGAAGGGGTATCTGGCCCAACATTAAAGAAACCAGCATTAGGAACACCCACAATCTCATTATCTGCAATTCCAAAAAGTTGCGATTCTCCTAAATCTTGTAAAGCTATTATGTTTCTTAAATTGTTATCTGTGGTACTAACCCTGTTTTGTTTGTTTGTAATCCAAACCTCTACACGGGTAATTTGCGCACGAGAATTAATGTAAGGATAATTTTCTAATGCTTTATCATATCGATTTCTGAAATATTGCGATAAAAAATAATGTCTATCTGAATCATAATCTAGGGCAAACATTTCAAAATCTTGTAAGGTTCCACCGCCTTGAGAAGTTACTGATTTTGTTTGTGATTTTTGTTCAGAAAAAACACCTGTAAAAGTTGTTTTACCAAATTGCAGTTGAGTTTTTACTCCAAATAAACTTTGAGCACCTCTAACTAATGAATTTGAAAGTGGAAAACTAACATTTCCGATTTCAATTTTCTTAATTATTGAATCATCACCTCCAGAAACATTAGGATCAAATTCTAATTTAATTAAGTTTTGAAAAGCAAAAGTAGATTGGGTATCGTAATTAATATTTACATTCAAACGAGTTCCCACTTTTCCTTGTAACCCTACACTGATTCTTTGATCAAAATCAAAACTAGTAGTTCTTCTATTTCGCGGTGAAAAGGATGGATTATCTTGTTTTGTAAAACGCACCCCTAAATCAAGTTCTACAGAACCAGTGGGCTTAACATCTATGGTATTACTGCCAAAAATATTTTCGAAAAGTTTTGAATTTATTCGATAAACAGGGAGTAAATTCTTTTTAGCGGCATCTGAACCTGCTTTTTTACCGTCGATTGCAGCCGATTTTTCTTGATAATAATTACGCATTTGTTCGCGCAACATTAACTCTTGATATTGTTTTGGCGTTAAGATCAGCGGATAATTAATATTAAATCCGTCTACCGAATTGGTATAAATGTATCGATCGGTTACAGCATCATAAGTATAAGACTCTAAAATGCTTTTTGGATTTGGAATGGTAATTTTTCCTAAATCAACACCTTTTTTTATAGAATCTTTAACCTCTTCATCTACTTGCGCTTGAAGGGTACATGAAAAAAGCATTAGCAATAATGCGATACTGTATTTTAAGGTAGCTTTTATTTTTAGTACGTTTCTTTTCAAGTTTTATAAATTTTTTAAAGCTTGCTTAATTAAATTTTCTACAGACGCATTTGGTGTTTCTCTGATAATTTTATCGATCACTTTTTCTGCCGATTTTCTTACAAAACCTAAAACTTCTAAAGCAGATAACGCTTCATCTTTGTTTGTATTGCTTTCAATTACAGAAACTTCGTCTAAATTGTACACTTTTAACACTTTTTCTTTTAAATCCAAGATGATTCGTTGTGCCGTTTTTGCTCCAATTCCTTTCATCGATTGCATTGTTCCCACATCGTTTGAAGCTATGGCTTGAATAATTTGGCTTGGAGCTAAAGAGGACAACATTGTTCTTGCTGTACTTGCACCCACTCCTGATACCGAAAGTAATAATTTAAATAATTCGCGTTCTTGTTTTTCAACAAATCCATACAAAGTATGAGCGTCTTCGCGAATTTGTAAAAAGGTAAATAATTTTAAACTTTCTGAATCGGGAAGCAAAGAATAGGTATGCAATGATATATTGATATGATATCCCACACCGTTACAATCAATTATAACTTCGGTTGGTGTTTTTTCTACTAATCTTCCTTGAATGTGAGCTATCATAACTTTAGATTATTGTTTTTTCTTTCCTTTTTCTTGTGCATCTACAACTGCTACTGCTGCCATATTTACCATCTCCTCAACACTTGCACCTAGCTGAAAAACGTGTACTGGCTTTTCTAATCCAAGGATTATTGGACCAATTGATTCGGATTTATTTAATTCTTTTAATAATTTGTATGTTATGTTTGCCGCATCTAAATTAGGAAAAATAAGCGTATTCACTTTTTTATTTACCAATTTAGAAAATGGAAATTTACTTTTCAGCATGTCAGGATTTAAAGCAAAGTCACTTTGAATTTCACCATCTACCACTAAATCTGGGAAATTTTCATGCAAATAATCAACTGCTTGCCTAACTTTATTCGGTCCATCATTTTGAGAAGATCCAAAATTTGAATAAGAAACCATTGCAATAACAGGCTCCATACCAAACATGCGCACTGTTTTTGCCGTCATTAAAGCAATTTTTGCTAATTCATCTGCCGTTGGATTTGGATTTATGGCGGTATCCGATAAGAAAATTGGCCCTCTAGCCGTCATCATCATATTTGTAGTCGCAATTTTAGTAACATTTGGCATCTTATCAATTAATTGCATCACTGGTTTAATTGAAGATGGATAACTTCTAGAATGTCCCGTCAAAAAAGCATCTGCTTCTCCAGTATTTACCATCATTAATCCAAAATAATTACGCTCACGCATCCATTTTTCGGCATCCAATAATGTAATTCCTTTGCGTTTTCTACTTTCCCAAAAATGTTTTGCATATTCTAAACGTTTTGGTTCAGATTCTTTTGTTTTTGGATCAAAAATAGGCACTTCTATTTCAAAACCGATCTCCTCTTTTAGTTCTTTTATGATTTTTTTGTTGCCTAATAAAATAGGAAACCCAATTCCTTCTTCGTGTACAATTTGAGCTGCTTTTAATACATCTATTTGATCAGCTTCTGCAAAAATTATTCGTTTTGGGCTTGTTCTAGCTCTATTGGTTAATAATCGAATCATTTTATTATCCGATCCCATTCGTTCTAATAAATCATCTTTATATTTTTCCCAATCGGTAATAGGTGCTAATGCAACACCTGATTCCATTGCTGCTTTTGCCACAGCGGGCGGAACTTCTGCTATTAGTCTTGGGTCAAATGGTTTTGGAATAATATAATCGCGACCAAACGTTAATTTGGTTTCACCATAAGCTATATTTACTTGTTCTGGCACAGATGCTTTGGCTAAATTAGCTAAGGCAACTACGGCAGCTTTTTTCATTTCTTCGTTAATTTTTGTAGCCCTAACGTCTAATGCACCTCTAAAAATAAACGGAAAACCAAGCACATTATTCACCTGATTAGGATGATCTGAACGACCGGTTGCCATGATAATGTCTTTTCGGGTAGCAATTGCTATATCATAATTAATTTCAGGGGTTGGATTAGCCATTGCAAACACAATTGGGTTATCTGCCATAGACAATAACATTTCAGGCGTTACGATATCACCAGTAGATAATCCCACAAAAACATCGGCACCTTTCATGGCATGTGCTAAATCGTCAAAATGTTTATCGGTAGCATAAGCGCGCTGCATATCCGATATTTTTGGGTCGTCTTTTCTTAATGCGCCTTTGCTATTAAACATAACAACGTTTTCTGGTTTTACTCCAAACGAAACATATAAATTAGCACAAGCAATAGCGGCTGAACCTGCTCCTGATATCACCATAGTAATATCTTCCATTTTTTTTCCAGCTAACTCAACTGCATTTAATAAAGCAGCCGAGGAAATAATTGCAGTTCCGTGTTGGTCATCGTGCATAACCGGAATATTCAATTCCTCTACTAGTCGTCTTTCAATTTCGAACGATTCTGGAGCTTTGATATCCTCAAGGTTAATTCCTCCAAAGGTTGGAGATATATTTTTTACTGTTGCAATGAATTCTTCAACGTCTTTTGTCCCTACTTCAATATCAAAAACATCGATATCGGCAAATATTTTAAATAATAACCCTTTACCTTCCATAACTGGTTTTGAAGCTTCGGGACCAATATCGCCCAATCCTAAAACAGCAGTTCCGTTTGAAATTACGGCTACTAAATTTCCTTTTGCAGTATATTTATATACGTTGTTAACGTCTTTTTCAATTTCTAAACAAGGTTCGGCAACTCCTGGAGAATAGGCTAATGCTAAGTCTCTTTGAGTAGCATATTTTTTTGTGGGAACTACTTGAATTTTTCCAGGTGTTGGTTTTGCGTGATATAATAAGGCTTCTCTACGTTTACTATCTTTATGCATGGTTTTATAGTTTACTAACCTACAAATATAGTAGTATAAGCATAAAATGAGAAATTATTTTAGGATTCTTTTGAAAAATTTATATTTCGAAGTAAGCCTTCATATTTCGTTCGTTTCAGAGCTGAATTTTTAAATACCTTTTGAAAAGTATCGTTTGTAATTTCTTCCCAATCTGATTTGGAATAACTTAAAATTTCGGGAGCAGTTTGAAATAATGGTTCATTGTGAGGTTTTGAAAATTTATTCCAAGGACATACATCTTGGCACACATCGCAACCAAAAATCCAATCGTCAAATTTGCCTTTCATTTCTTGGGGCAAATTATCTTTCAATTCGATAGTAAAATAAGAGATGCATTTACTTCCGTCTACCACATAAGGTGCTACAATAGCTTCTGTAGGACAAGCATCAATACAAGCGGTGCACGAACCGCAATGATCGGTTGTGGGTGTATCGTATTCTAGTTCCAAATCAATAATTAACTCGGCAATAAAATAAAATGAACCTACTTTTTGTGTGATTAGATTGCTGTTTTTACCAATCCAACCCAAACCGCTTTTTGCAGCCCAAGCTTTATCTAATACTGGTGCTGAATCTACAAAAGCTCTTCCAGATACTTCTCCAATTTCGGTTTGAATAAAATGTAATAATTCATTCAATTTCTCTTTAATGACGGAATGATAGTCTTGCCCGTATGCATATTTTGAAACTTTATAAGAATCCTGATTTTGAAGTTCCAAAGGATAATAATTCAACAATAAAGAAATGACACTTTTGGCTCCGTCAACTAATAAAGTTGGATTCAAACGTTTGTCAAAATGGTTTTCCATGTAACTCATTTGACCCTGCATGTTTTGGTTCAACCAAGTTTCTAAACGAGGAGCTTCTTCTTCCAGAAAACCAGCTTTAGAAATACCGCATGACAAAAAGCCAAGACGTTGGGCTTCGGATTTTATGATCTTTGAATAGTTGGAAGATGGAAGCAGGAAGTTGGAAGACATACTATGATAATTTATTTCTAAAAGCAATCATCATATTCATCAAATTATATGAATCCTGATAATATTTATCAAAATCTACTTCACTAATATATGCTCTCCTTTTTGCTTTGTGTAAACAAGTCACAACTTCTGCTAAAGAGCGAATTGCATATCCTAAAAACCTTTTAAACTCAGGATTACTTTGCTCAATTGAACCTTCAGAAATATTTAAAGCTATCGAATCAACCGCGCGATTGATTTGGGAAGTCAAATTATATATTTCACTTTTAGGAAAGTTTTGAGAAATTTTGAAAATGTCTTCACCAAAACTCATTGCATTTTGCCAAATAATTAATTTTTCAAACTTAAAACTCATAAAAATATCTTTTAAAACGAAATAAAACTTCCATCTTCAAGCTTCCATCTTCAAGCTCTTAAAAAAGCCCTCCTTGTATGTTACTTTTAATTTTACCCAAATGTTTATATGCTTTTTCGGTTACCTCGCGTCCTCTAGGTGTTCGCATTATAAATCCTTCTTGAATTAAAAAAGGTTCGTATACTTCCTCAATAGTTTCACCACTTTCTGAAACTGCTGTTGCTAATGTAGATAAACCAACGGGGCCTCCTTTGAATTTTTCGATTATAGTTATAAGAATTTTATTGTCCATTTCATCTAAACCGTGAGCATCAACGTTTAGTGCTTTCAACGCAAACTGTGCTATTTCAATATCTATTGAACCATTTCCTTTTATTTGTGCGAAATCTCTAACTCTACGTAATAATGCATTAGCGATACGCGGTGTTCCTCTACTTCTTCCTGCTATTTCAATAGCCGCTTCCATAGTTATAGGCATTTTTAAAATAGAAGCACTACGTTGCACGATTGTGGTTAATAGTTCGGAATTGTAATATTGTAAACGGCTTTGTATTCCAAAACGAGCCCTCATGGGTGCAGTCAATAATCCTGAACGTGTAGTAGCACCCACTAAAGTAAACGGGTTTAAGTTGATTTGAACGGTTCTTGCATTGGGTCCCGATTCAATCATAATGTCTATTTTAAAATCCTCCATTGCAGAATATAAATATTCTTCAACAATTGGACTCAAACGGTGAATCTCATCAATAAATAAAACATCTCGTTCTTCAAGATTGGTCAACAAACCAGCTAAATCGCCAGGTTTATCTAAAACAGGCCCAGAAGTAATTTTAATTCCAACACCTAACTCATTTGCTAAAATATTTGCCAAAGTTGTTTTTCCTAAACCAGGAGGACCATGAAACAGGGTGTGATCAAGAGCCTCATTTCGCAAATTAGCCGCTTGCACAAAAACTATTAAATTTTCTAGCACTTGTTCTTGACCTGCAAAATCATCAAAACTGAGCGGGCGAAGTGCTTTTTCAATTTCAATTTCTTGAGGAGTAATAGATTCTTTATTGGGATTCAAATTATCGTTCATAGAAACAAAGATAGTAAACTTATAAAACAAAAACCTCTCCGGGTGGGAGAGGTTTGTATATTATGGAAAAATTATTAGTGATGTAACACTTCTTCTCCTTCTTTCATAGGTGTAATTTGAGAAACAAAGTCTTCATCATGACCTGGCTTACTGTAATCATAAGGCCATCTGTGTACTTCAGGAATTTCTCCAGGCCAGTTTCCATGTATGTGTTCAATTGGAGCGGTCCATTCCAAAGTATTCGATCTCCAGGGGTTTTGTATAGTTTTCTTACCATAGAAAATACTATAAAAGAAGTTCCAGAAGAAAACAATTTGGAAAGCAGCACCAACGATAGCAAAAATGGTAATTAATACATTCACATCTGCTAATTCATCAAATAAAGGGAAAGCAGTATTTGTGTAGTAACGTCTTGGTAAACCAGCCATTCCGATAAAGTGCATTGGAAAGAAAACTCCATAAGCACAAACAGCAGTTACCCAAAAGTGAACATATCCTTGATTTTTGTTCATCATTCTACCAAACAATTTGGGGAACCAATGATAAACCCCAGCAAAGAATCCATACAATGCAGAGATACCCATTACTAAGTGAAAGTGAGCTACTACGAAATACGTATCGTGAATATTAATATCTAAAGTTGAATCTCCAAGAATAATACCTGTTAAACCTCCAGTAATGAAAGTAGATACTAAACCGATAGAGAATAACATCGCAGGATTTAATTGTAGGTTACCTCTCCATAATGTTGTAATGTAGTTAAATGCTTTTACGGCAGATGGAATGGCAATTAATAAAGTTGTGAAGGTAAATACTGACCCCAAGAAAGGGTTCATACCCGAAATAAACATGTGGTGACCCCATACAATAGTTGATAAGAATGCAATTGCTAAAATAGAAGCAATCATCGCACGGTAACCAAAGATTGGTTTTCTAGAGTTTGTAGCAATAATTTCAGAAGTAATACCTAAAGCTGGTAATAAAACGATGTAAACTTCAGGGTGACCTAAAAACCAGAATAAGTGTTCGAATAAAACTGGAGAACCACCTTGATAATGTAACACTTCACCTTGAATAAATATATCAGATAAGAAGAATGATGTTCCAAAACTTCTATCAAAAATTAATAATAATGCTGCAGAAAATAAAACTGGGAAAGAAACAATACCAATAATTGCAGTTACAAAGAAAGCCCATACTGTTAATGGCAATCTTGTCATGGTCATTCCTTTAGTTCTTAAATTGATTACTGTAACTACATAGTTTAAAGATCCCATTAATGAAGAAGCAATGAAAATAGCCATTGAAACTAACCATAATGTCATTCCTAAACCAGAACCAGGTATTGCTTGAGGCAATGCACTTAAAGGCGGATAAATTGTCCAACCAGCAGATGCAGGACCAGACTCTACAAATAATGAACTAAGCATGATGATACAAGAGACAAAGAACATCCAGAAAGACAACATGTTCATAAATCCTGAAGCCATATCACGTGCTCCAATTTGTAATGGAATTAATAAGTTACTAAATGTTCCACTCAAACCAGCTGTAAGTACAAAAAACACCATGATGGTTCCGTGAATAGTTACTAATGCAAGGTAGATATCATTACGCATTACTCCGTCTGGTGCAAAATTATCTCCTAAGAATACTTTGAAAATTTGGAAAGATTCTTCTGGCCATGCAATTTGCATACGGAAGAATAAAGATAAAACAACTCCTACAATACCCATTAATAATCCTGAGATTAAGTATTGTTTCGCTATCATTTTGTGATCAATACTAAAAATATATTTAGTAATGAAAGTTTCTTTATGATGACCGTGATCGTGTGACATATCAATTCAATTATTATATGATAAAATATTCTTATTTAATAACTTGTGCAATAACTTTTGTAGAGTCAACTACAACTGTTCCGGGAGTTTCAGCAGGTTTAGGAGCATTAGCTTCTTTCCATTGCTGAACCAATGTTGGTTTTTCAGCTAACCATGCTTTATATTCTTGAGGCGTATCTACAACAATTTTCATTTGCATATTATAATGCGAAGCTCCACAAATTTTGTTACATAATAATAAATAATCAAAAGTATAAGGGTCTAAAGCTACCCCACCTTCTGCAACAATTTTCTTACTGTTTTTGATTCTAATTTTGTTGATTTTATCCACTTTAGCAACAATTGCATCATCATTTCTCATATCAGCAGTTGTAACCGATGGAGTAAATGAAAATTGAGTAATCATCCCAGGAACACAGTTCATTTGTGCTCTAAAATGCGGCATATAAGCTGAGTGTAAAACATCTTGAGAACGCATTTTAAAGATAATTTTTTTACCTACTGGCAAGTGTAATTCAGTAGCTACTTTATCATCTTGTGCAGCGGGATCTGCTAAATCAACACCTAAAGTATTTATTCCTTCTATTAATCTAACATTAGCTTTTCCTAGAGTTTTATCATCACCTGCATAACGCGCTTCCCAACCAAATTGTTTTGCATACAATTCAATAACAATAGCATCTTGCTTGTCTTCTTCATCAATAAACATGATGTTATTCCATGTAAACAAACCATACAAGATTAATCCTGCCAATACTATAACAGGAATAATAGTCCAAATAGCTTCTAATTTATTATTATCTGCAAAGTACAGCGCTTTTTGACCTTCTTTACCTCTATATTTAAAGGCAAAGTAATGTAATAAAAACTGAGTAACTATTTGCACAAAGAAAATCAATGCCATGGAAATTGCCATAAGACTATCAACTTCTTTTCCATGAACTGAAGCTGGAGTTCCTAAAATAAATTCGCTCCAAGCATAGAATGAATAAATTGTAAATACATAAATGAAACCTACAAAGGCAAACATTAAATAACCATTTACACTATTATCTTTATCATTGGCAATTTCTGAATCATCAGAATCACCACCAATTTGTGTCAAATCATAAATTTTAGTCAATTGCCAAATTGCAATTCCGATTAATACTAAAACTGTAAATACCAAGAAACTTGTCATTTTATTTCTTTTTAACTATTAATAATGAAAATGTTTACTTTCCTCTATGTATGGATTTCCTTTTGCAACTAATGGTGATTTAGTTAATGTTGTAAATACAACAAAAATAAATAATCCTAAGAAAAATAATAGTGCTCCTATTTCTGGAATGCCGATAAACCATTGATCACCAACTGTAGCTGGCATAATCATATTGAAGAAATCAATATAATGTCCGAATAAAATTACAGTTCCAGCCATTACTACAATCCAAGTTAAGCGTTTGAAATCAGTATTGATTAAGATTAACAATGGAAAAATAAAGTTTAGGGCTAACATTCCGAAGAATGGTAATTTATAATGTTCTATTCGAGTTACAAAATAAGTAACCTCTTCTGGAATATTAGAATACCAAATCAACATGAATTGAGAGAACCATAAATAAGTCCAGAAAATACTGATACCGAACATGAATTTTGCTAAATCATGAATATGACTTGTATTTACATGCTCTAAATATCCTTTCGATTTTAAATATAAAGTTGTCATTGCGATTACTGTAATTCCACTTACAAAGAAACTTGCAAATACATACCAACCAAACAATGTACTATACCAGTGTGGATCAACAGACATAATCCAATCCCAAGACATAATTGACTCAGAAACAATGAAGAATACTAAAAAGAAAGCCGCTAATCTAAAATTTCTCTTGTATGGTGCGTTATCTGATGCCGCATCTTGAGCGATAGAATTTTGTCTGAATTTAAATCGAACCCAATTCCATACCACTAAAATAATTGCAGCAGTAGCTAAAAATCTTCCAACATTTAACCATCCTTTTTTAAGGAAAATAAGTTTATCGAAATGCACTGATTCTGGATTAACTACTTCTGGGTCCATCCAAACAAATAAGTGGTTATGACCCCAATGCATACCAGCTGCAATAAGTAAAACAAAGAAAATGATAGAACCTGGCAATAAATATCCTGTGATTCCTTCCATTACTCTGAATAAAATTGGAGACCAACCTGCTTGAGCCGCATATTGAATGGCATAAAAAGCTAATACACCAACTGAAATTAACATGAAGAAAATACAAGCAACATACAATGCAGCCCAAGGCTTGTTTTGTAATTGATGTAAAACGTGTTCAGCATGTTCTTTATCGTGGTCAGCTGCGTGAGCAACTTTTTCGGTTTTATGAGTATCATTATTGTCTGCAACAGGTGCAATGGCAACCGTTGTAGAATCAATAACTTCATTTGCGCTATGAACTGAATCAGTGACGATAGCTTTTGCAGAATCTACAACAGCAACTTCGCTATGTGCATGTTCAGCAACAGCGTGTGTTTCTGTATCATGAGCAACTTTTTCTACATGAGCAGCTTCATGACCATGATTACTATCTGCTAATATTTTTTCAACATCTTCGATAGTTTTAGGAGCTTGCCAAAAACCAACTCCAATACCAACTATACCTAAAATCATTAGGATGAATGAAAATGTTTTTAATTTACTTGAAAACGTGTACATATCTATTATTTTCAAAAGGTTTTATTATTATAATCCAGCTTTTAATTTTAAAACGTAATCCGCAACTTGCCATCTTTCTTCTTGAGACAATTGGTTTGCGTGAGAACCCATAGAATTTAATCCATAAGTAACTACGTGAAAAATACTTCCGTCTGTAATTTCTCTATCTTTATAACTTGGTACGCCAAGAAATTTCTCTTTAACTACTAAATTTCCTTTTCCGTCACCTTTATCTCCATGGCAAATTGCACAATAAACGGTGAATAACTCCTTAGCTTTATCCTGGTTTATTGCATTAGTATCTAATGGAGATTTTAATGTTGCTTTTGCAAAAGCATAACCTTCAGGAGTATTTGGAATTTCGTAAGGGACAAAACCTCTTTTAATTGTTCCTGTTACAGGAGCTTGTGCTTCAACTCCGCCTTTAAACACTTTATGCTCTGAATAGGTTTCATAAGAAACTGCTTCATACATATTTGGGAAAAACTGATAGTTAGGTTTAGATTTATCGAAACAAGAAGTTGCCATAAAGGACAAACCTACCACTGCTACTATTTTATATAATCTTTTCATAACTCCTTCTTAATGCTTTTCAATTACTTTAACTTCTACTGCTCCCGTACTTTTGAAAAAAGAAACCAATTCTTTTTCATTTCCGTGAACACCTACTTCCATTAAAAAATGGTCATCAGTAGTTCTAACATCTGGATTTTCGGCTTTTTTAAATGGCCATAATTTACTTCTCAAATAAAAAGTAATTACCATTAAGTGGGCTGCAAAAAAAACAGTTCCTTCAAACATAATAGGCACAAATGCAGGCATATTATCAATATAGTTAAAACTTGGCTTACCACCAATATCTTGTGGCCAATCTTGAATCATTATAAAATTCATCAAAGCAGTGTAAACTAAAAGTCCAGTTATTCCATATAGAAATGCAGCTATTGCAAGTCTTGTTGGAGCTAACCCCATTGCTTTATCCAACCCGTGAACTGGAAATGGAGTGTATACTTCTTCGATATGATGATGTGCTGCTCTAGTTTGTTTTACAGCATCCATTAAAACATCATCATCATTATATATAGCGTGTATTACTTTATTACTCATAATATTAATGATTATCTGAATGATTATGGTCGTTTTCTTCTCTTGCTTTCTTGTAATTATCTCCTGATGCTTTCAAGATAGTTTTAACTTCTGCTTGAGCAATTACTGGGAAACTTCTAGAATATAATAAGAACAATACAAAGAAGAATCCAATAGTTCCAATATAGATACCTGCATCGACAAAAGTTGGTTGGAACATTGTCCATGAAGATGGTAAATAATCTCTATGTAAAGAAGTAACGATAATTACAAAACGCTCAAACCACATTCCTACGTTTACTACGATAGAAATTATAAAAGAGAAAGCAATATTTGTTCTTAATTTTTTTGACCACATAAATTGAGGAGAAAATACATTACAAGTCATCATCAATAAATAAGACCACCAATAAGGACCTGTAGCTCTATTTAAAAATGCATATTGTTCATATTCAACTCCTGAATACCAAGCAACGAATAACTCTGTAATATATGCACAACCTACGATTGAACCTGTAATCATAATTACGATGTTCATTAATTCGATGTGTTGCACGGTGATGTAATCTTCTAAGTTTGATACTTTTCTCATTATAATAAGCAAGGTATTTACCATTGCAAATCCTGAGAAAATAGCTCCCGCAACGAAGTATGGAGGAAGAATTGTGGTATGCCAACCTGGTATAACCGAAGTAGCAAAGTCAAAAGATACAATAGTATGAACAGAAAGTACCAATGGCGTTGCTAAACCAGCTAAAACAAGAGAAACCTCTTCAAAGCGTTGCCAGTCTTTTGCTCTTCCACTCCATCCGAAAGATAAAATAGAATATATTCTTTTGTTAAAGGGTGTAATTGCTCTATCTCTAAGCATTGCGAAATCAGGCAATAAACCAGTCCACCAGAAAACTAATGATACCGATAAATACGTTGAGATTGCAAATACGTCCCATAATAATGGTGAGTTAAAATTCACCCATAATGATCCAAATTGATTTGGAATTGGCAATACCCAATATGCCAACCATGGTCGACCCATGTGGATGATTGGAAATAATCCGGCTTGAATTACTGAGAAAATAGTCATTGCTTCAGCAGAACGGTTAATGGCCATTCTCCATTTTTGACGGAATAATAATAATACGGCTGAGATAAGAGTTCCGGCGTGACCGATACCTACCCACCAAACGAAATTGGTAATATCCCAAGCCCAACCTACTGTTTTATTTAAACCCCATGTTCCAATACCAGTAGAAATAGTATAAACCATGCAACCTAATCCCCATAGGAAAGCGGCTAATGCAATTGAAAATACTGTCCACCATTGTTTGTTTGCTCTACCTTCTACCGGTCTAGCTACATCTACAGTTACATCGTGGTAAGATTTACTTCCTACTACTAACGGTTTTCTTATGGGTGCTTCGTAATGAGACGACATAATCCTTTATATTGTTTCTGTTAATTAATACTTATTTATCGTTTCTAACTTTTACGTGATACATCACGTTTGGTTTAGTTCCAATGTGTTCTAATAAATGATACATTCTTTCGTCTTCTAATAATTTAGCAACGTCTGATGTTTCATCATTTACATCTCCAAATTTCATTGCTCCACTTGTACAAGCTGCAGAACAAGCCGTTTGGAATTCATCTTTACCCACTAATCTTCCCTCACGTTTTGCTTTCAACTTAACCGCTTGAGTCATTTGGATACACATTGAACATTTTTCCATAACCCCACGAGAACGAACGTTAACGTCTGGATTAAGAACCATACGACCTAAATCATCATTCATATGATAATCAAACTCGCTATTTTTATTATATAAGAACCAGTTGAAACGTCTTACTTTATATGGACAGTTGTTTGCGCAGTAACGCGTACCAACACATCTATTGTATGCCATGTGATTTTGACCTTCTCTACCGTGTGATGTAGCCGCCACAGGACAAACTGTTTCACAAGGAGCGTGATTACAGTGCTGACACATTACAGGTTGAAATGCAACTTGTGGATTTTCAGAAGGATCTTCCATATCTGAAAAAGTACTTATTGTATCTAATAAACCTGAAGCTTCTTCTTTTACAACAATATCACCCGCAAAGGTTTCTTGAGAAGAGTAATATCTATCAATACGCAACCAGTGCATATCTCTACTTCTTCTTACTTCTGATTTACCAACTACAGGCACGTTGTTTTCGGCATGACAAGCAATAACACAAGCTCCACAACCAGTACACGCATTTAAGTCAATTGATAAATTAAAATGATGACCTATTGAACGATCGAAAGATTCCCATAAATCAACTTCAGTAGCTGCAGTTGGTTTATGATCTAAAGAAACCATAGGAATTGGATTCCATTCTTTAGCATCTTTTGTATTAAATACTTCTAAAGTAGTTTCTTTTAAAATATCACCTCTGCCCATTAATGTTCTTTGCAACTGAACTGAGGCAAATTCATGCTCTCCATCAGCAACAGTAATAGTGGCATTTTGATTAGAATTTAAGTTAGCGTATAAAGCATACGCATTAACCCCAACTTGCATTTCATCTTTTAAACCTAATTTTTTACCATATCCAAAAGCCAAACCTAAAGTCCCTTTTGCTTGACCTGGTTGAATGATAACTGGAACATTTTCTAAAGTAGTATTACCCACTTTAATAGTAGCATAACTTCCGTTTAAACCACCGTTAGCTACGTTCCAATTTTTAAACTCACCTTTCTCAGCATCTGCTTTTGAAATAGTTACATAGTTATCCCAAGATACTCTTGTAATTGGATCAGGGAATTCTTGTAACCATGGGTTATTTGCTTGTTGTCCATCTCCCATTCCAATTTTAGAATATAAAACTAAATCAAAATTAGAGGATTTTGCTTGCGCTAAAGCCGAAGCCGCAGCACTATAATTTGCACTTGATGCAGACAATGGACTTGCAACAGAAGCAACAAAACCATCGTGAACCGCTTGATTCCAAGATTTTCCTGCTAAAGAAGTGGCGGAGAAAGATTTCAAGAAATCATAATAAGCCACTGAATTATCAGTCCAAGTTAATAATGCGTCTTGGAATTGTTTTGTATTGAATAAAGGACGAATCGTTGGTTGCATAATGCTGTAATTACCTCTAGTAATTGCAACATCTCCCCAAGATTCTAGATAATGTGGAGCCGCAGCAGCAATTGTAGTTTCAGTTGAAGTTTCATCTTCTTTCATTGAGAAAGCAACCGAAAGTTTAACCGATTTTAAAGCTGCAACAAACTCTTTTGAATTTGATAAAGTATATGCTGGATTAACACCGTTCATAATTAATGTATGAACTTTTCCAGCTTTCATATCAGCTACTAATTGAGCAACTGCTTTAGCATCTCCTTTTCTTGTAAGAATAGCGTTAGTAGGATTAAAAGCCTCCGATTGTAATGCGTTGTTAATAGCTAAAGCTAATAATTGTGCATTTACATCGTCTAAACCAGTTACAAAAACTCCTTTAGAACCAGCCGCTTTTAATTGTTTCGCCGCTTTTACAAGAGCCTCTTCATATTTATCAATTTTTGATGTTCCTACAGAAGCACCAGTAACAATATTGTAAATTTTAACTAATGCTTGTTTTTGAGCAGCAATATTTAACGGAATTCTAACGTCTGCATTAGCACCTGCCAAAGACATATTAGCTTCAATTTGAATATGTTTAGACATCATTCCGTTTTTAGGAATACGACCTTGAGCATATCCTGCATCAAAACCGCCACCTTGCCAATCACTTAGGAAATCTGCACCAACAGAAACAATGGTATTAGCTTTAGAAAAATCATAATTTGCTAATGCTCTTACACCATATACCGATTGAAATGCATCTAAGGTATTTGATTCAGATACTGCATCATAAACAACATGTTTAGTAGTTGGATATTTCGCAACTAAAGAAGCGATTAAAGCATCGGTTGAAGGACTTGCCATAGTATTTGTTAACACTACTACATTTCCACCTTTTGCTTTTGCATCTTCTAAACTTGCTTTTACTTTTGTATTTACATCAGCCCATGAAGCTTCTTTACCAGCTATTTTTGGACTTTTTAAACGCAAACTATCATATAGAGAAAGAACAGAAGCATGAACTCTTGCATTTGCTCCAGTTTTTGCACCTTCTAAATTGTTATTTTCAACTTTAATAGGACGACCCTCACGAGTTTTGATTAAAATATTAGCAAAATCAAAACCATCAGCCATTGTTGTTGCATAATAATCAGCAACACCAGGAATAATTTCTTCTGGTTGAACTACGTAAGGAATTGACTTTACTACAGGACCTTCACAAGCAGCTAAAGATGCCGCTGCAGTGCTAAATCCAACATATTTTAAAAAGTCACGACGAGTAGTTGAAGAAGAAGACAAAGATTCTTTATCTCCTAAAAAATCCTCAACTGGAATTGGTTCCACAAACTCGTTGTTTCTTAGCGTCTCAACAATAGAACTATTTTCGTTTAGTTCCTCAACACTTTTCCAGTATTTTTTGTTTGATGCCATTGTATAATATATTAGCTTCTTAAATTATTTTATTAATAGTGACATTTTCCACATTCTAAACCACCCATTTGTGCAGCAGTTAATTGCGACACTCCGTATTTTTTAGAAAGTTCTTCGTGGATTTTTTTGTAGTAAGCATTATCTTCTACTTTTACATTTGTTTCTCTGTGACAATTGATACACCAACCCATTGTTAGAGGAGCAAATTGTTTTTGAAATTCATATTCTTCAACTGGACCATGACAAGTTTGACACTCAACTCCAGCAACAGTAACGTGCTGAGAGTGGTTAAAATAAACATGATCTGGTAAATTATGAATTCTAACCCATTTTACTGGTTTTGTTTTACCTGTGTATTTTTGTAAAGACTTATCCCAACCCACTGCATCGTAAAGTTTGGCAATTTGTTGATCATAAAAGGCTTTTGAATGTTCTTCAGTAGCAGTTGTTTCTGCAACCTCACTAATGTTTTTATGACAATTCATACAAACATTCAAAGAAGGAATTCCTGCATGTTTACTGACTCTAGCAGAAGAGTGACAATATTTACAATCAATTCCATTATCCCCAGCATGAATTCTGTGCGAATAATGAATAGGCTGTAATGGTTCATATCCTTGATCAATTCCTATTTGCATCAAAAAACCATAAGCAAAATAGGCACTAACCAACAACAATAAAATTGCTGAAACTAATACTAAAAATTGATTTTTAGCATAAGCGTTAAACAATCCAATTAATGAGCGATTTTTCTTAACGATTTCAATACCCTTAGCACCGGCAATTTTAGTCAACATATTGTTCACCAAGATCAACATCACAACCAACATAATCATTACTAACGATAGCGCACCTAATATAAGATTATTAGACACTCCACTTTCATTAGCCGCGTTATTTCCGTCAACTGAAGCTCCAGCAACAGGAGTAACCGCAACAGGTGCTGGTTCTGAAGTATACGCTATAATATTGTCAATATCTTCATTTGACAATTGTGGAAATGCGGTCATAGCCACTTTATTGTTTTCCTCGAAAACTTTAACTGCTTGAGCATCTCCTGATTTGATTAATTCTCCACTGTTTTTAATCCATTTGTACAACCATTCTTTGTCATATTTAGCAGCAACTCCACGAAGTGCAGGACCCGTGGCTTTAGCATCTAATTTATGACATGCTGCACAATTGGCATTAAAAATTTCTTTACCTTTTGCTGCATCTTGAGAAAATGCATTTAAAGAAATAGTTAGCGTGATTGCTAAACTGAAGAAAATCTTTGAAAACGATTTATGGTTACCCACCTTTTTCATATTTAAAAATGATTATCAACTAATTATTGGTACAATTATAGATGAAACTATAACAATTTTTATTTTTAAAAAACTCCGACAAAAATACAATATTAGAACTATTATTAAAACCCAAATTTTGCACTAAAATGTAATTTATATTAGTTCTAAATAACAATAATGTTTCCCACAATAAAATGAAATTGTATTTTTGTGATGAAAAAAAAATGTGATGAAAAAAAAGCAAAAACATAACTTATTGTACTTCTTCATTCTATGTATATTTTTGGGTTATAAAATGAATGGACAAGAACGAAAATCCAACTTAATTCAAGATCCAAAAATTGATCAATTACTAAAAGAAAAAAGAAAAATTAATATTGGATTAGTATCAAATGACACGTATAAAATTCAAATTTTTTATGGAAATAGTGATGATTCTAAAAAAAAATTACAGGAATTTAAGCGAGAATTTATAGATTTTGATGGCACTATTGTGTATACAAATCCAAATTATAAAGTGTGGGTTGGAAATTTTGAAACCCGCATTGAAGTTGAAAAAGCAATTTTAGAAATAAAGAAAAAATATCCAACGGCTTTAATAATAAAACCTATAAAATAATATATTCTAAAACAAAAAAAACGCCTTACAATTGCAAGGCGTTTTTTTTACTTTGTTATTTTAATTTTTTCTTCACTTCCACTTCTTGGAACGCTTCGATTAAATCATATTCTTTAATATCGTTGTAATTTTTAATTTGCATACCACAGTCATATCCTTTTGCTACTTCTTTAACATCGTCTTTAAAACGTTTTAAGGTTGCTAATTCTCCTGTGTAAATTACCACACCTTCTCTGATAAGGCGTATTTTAGAATTTCTAAATATTTTACCATCGGTTACCATACATCCTGCAATAGAGCCTACTTTTGTTACTTTAAAGATTTCTCTAATTTCGGCCGTACCTGAAATTTCCTCTTTCATTTCTGGAGACAACATTCCTTCCATTGCATCTTTCAAGTCATCTATTGCATCGTAAATAATTGAATAGTTACGGATATCGATTTCCTCTTTATCGGCTAATTGCTTCGCATTTCCTTGAGGGCGCACGTTAAATCCAATAATAATTGCATCTGAAGCCGAAGCTAATAATACATCTGATTCTGTGATTGCTCCTACTCCTTTATGGATAATATTGATTTGAATTTCTTCGGTAGATAACTTAGAGAATGAATCTGATAATGCTTCAACCGATCCATCAACATCTCCTTTAAGGATAATGTTTAATTCTTTAAATTGACCTAGAGCAATACGACGACCAATTTCTGCAAGTGTAATGTGTTTTTGTGTACGTACTGATTGTTCACGTTGTAATTGTGTACGTTTTGATGCAATTTGTTTTGCTTCTCTTTCGTCTTCGTAAACATTAAATTTATCTCCCGCAGTTGGCGCACCGTCTAAACCTAATACGGATACTGGAGTAGATGGACCCGCTTCTTTAATTTGTTGACCTCTTTCATCAAACATGGCTCTAATTTTACCATGATTTTTTCCCGCCAAAACATAATCCCCAATACGGAGTGTTCCTGCCTGAACTAATATAGTAGAAACATATCCTTTACCTTTATCTAATTGTGCTTCCACAACTGTTCCTATAGCCGGTTTTTTTGGATTTGCTGTTAATTCTAAAACTTCTGCCTCTAATAATACTTTTTCAAGTAATTCTAGCACACCTGTTCCTTGTTTTGCTGAAATGTCATGCGATTGATATTTTCCACCCCAATCTTCAACTAATAAATTCATTCCAGCTAATTGCTCTTTAATTTTCTCTGGATTAGCATTCGGCTTATCCACTTTATTAATAGCAAAAATCATTGGAACTCCTGCAGCTTGTGCATGACTAATTGCTTCTTTTGTTTGTGGCATGATGTCATCATCTGCTGCAATTACAATAATAGCAATATCAGTAACTTGAGCTCCACGAGCACGCATCGCGGTAAACGCTTCGTGACCTGGTGTATCTAAAAACGTGATTTTTTCTCCGCCTTCTAATATTACTCCATATGCTCCAATATGTTGTGTAATTCCACCCGACTCTCCAGCAATTACATTAGCTTTACGAATGTAATCTAACAATGATGTTTTACCGTGATCTACGTGTCCCATTACCGTTACAATAGGTGCTCTATGAACTAAATCTTCAGGATTATCAGCAATAATTTCTGCTGCTTCTTCAATATCTGTTGTGATAAATTCTACTTCAAAACCAAACTCATCTGCAACAATTGATAATGTTTCCGCATCCAAACGTTGATTCATGGTAACCATGATCCCAAGAGACATACAGGTTCCGATCACTTTTGTAATTGGCACATCCATCATGGTAGCTACTTCTCCAACAGTTACAAATTCAGTAACTTTAAGTGTTTTACTGCCCTCTTCTATAGCTTGAAGCTCATCATCAACACGTTGACGGTGTGAATCTCTTTTATCTCTTCGGTATTTTGCTGATTTAGACTTATTACCTTTTCCTTGTAAACGTTCTAAAGTTTCTTTGATTTGGTTTTTTACATCTTCTTCAGAAGGTTCAACCTTTTGAATAATTGGTTTTTTACCTTTGTTGAAACCTCCCGCTGCACCACCTTTTACAAACTCTTTTTTAGGACCACCACCTGTTTGGTTATTAGCTCCTGGAGCTCCTGGACCATTAGGTTTTATAATTCTTTTGCGTTTGTTTTTATTGTTTGCATTAGCTCCTGCCGTACCTGTAGTGATAGGTGTTTGAGGTGCTCCTGGTTTTTTGATGTCTTTTTTTATCTCTTCTTTTTTCTTTTTAGGCTTGTTAAACGGAGTTAAATCAATTTTTTGACCCGTAAAAGTAGCACCCGAAAGTTTGTGATATTGTGTTTCAATTTTTACATCAACCTCTTCTTCATTTGATTCTGTTGAAGCTATTTCTTCTTTTGAAGACTTCTCGGTTTGTTGTTTTTTAACTACAACTTTTTCTGGTTGAGTATTTTGTTCTTTAGTTTTTGCTTTGGAAGAGGTCTTAGCAACTACTGCGTTTTCTTTTTGTTCAGCTTCTGGAGTTTCAGATGTAACAATTTGTTTTTTAGGATCTAATTCTATTTTCCCAACCGATTTTGGAGCCGTTACATTAGCCTTCGCTTTAATAACTTCTTGTCTTTGTCGTTCTTCTTCTTGCAAACGTTTTGCCTCTTGTTCTTTTTCAAGTTGGCGTTTAAGCGCCTCTTTCTCTTTTCTTTTTTCTTCGCTCACTTCAAGAGAGGCAACCTTATTCCCTTTGTCGGCAGAAAATTGACCACATAAGACTTTATACTCCTCTTGAGATATTTTAGCATTTGGACTAGACTCGATTTCGTGACCTTTGTCTTTTAAAAAATCCACAGCTCTATCAAGAGAAATATTTAACTCCCTTAAAACTTTGTTTATTCTTATTACTCTTTCTTCAGACATATAATCTTTTTAAAAAATTCTTTTTTTTGTTATACTGATTACAAATGTAGGATTATCCTTCTAATTCTTCTTTAAGAACATTCATTACATCTATAATTGTTTCTTCTTCAAGATCTGTTCTTCTTACTAAGTCGGCAACTTCTTGCTTTAAAACACTTCTTGCAGTATCTAATCCAATTTTTTCAAACTCTTCAATTACCCATTCTTCAATTTCGTCCGAAAATTCTCTTAATTCTACGTCATCTTCTTCTTCGGCTATACCTTCGCGAATAACATCTATTTCATAGCCTGTTAATAAACTCGCTAATTTGATATTATTCCCACCACGTCCAATTGCCTTAGAAACTTCTTCTATTTTTAAGAAAACCTCTGCCGTTTTTGCGTCTTCATTGATTTTAACCGAAGAAACTTTTGCCGGACTTAAGGCTCTTGTAATATACAATTGAGGGTTTGATGTATAATTAATAACATCAATATTTTCATTTCCTAATTCGCGAACAATTCCATGAATTCTGGATCCTTTCATTCCTACACAAGCACCAACTGGGTCAATTCTATCATCGTAAGAATCTACGGCAACTTTTGCTTTTTCACCTGGAATTCTTACTACTTTTTTAATCGTAATTAAACCGTCAAAAACTTCAGGGATTTCTTGTTCAAATAATTTTTCAAGAAAGTCTGGAGCTGTTCTAGACATGATGATTTGTGGTTTATTACCTTTCAATTCAACATTTTCAATTATGCCTCTTACATTATCTCCTTTTTTGAAATAATCATTTGGGATTTGCTTTTCTTTTGGTAAAACGATTTCGTTTCCATCATCATCCATCAAAATTACAGCTTTTGGGCGAACATGATGCACTTCAGCGGTATAAATGTCACCAATAATATCTTTAAATTGTTTGTAAAGATTAGTATTATCGTGTTCGTGAATTTTAGAAATAAGATTTTGGCGCAATGCTAAAATGGCTCTTCTTCCTAATTGGAATAACTTTACTTCTTCTGAAACATCTTCACCTACTTCAAAATCAGGCTCAATATTTCTAGCTTCTGATAACGAAATTTCTGAATTTTCATCTTCTACTTCACCGTCTTCTACTACCACACGATTTCTCCAAATTTCCATATCTCCTTTATCAGGATTTATGATAATATCAAAATTATCGTCTGAACCATATTTTTTCTTTAAAGCATTTCTAAATACTTCCTCTAAAATTGCCATTAGTGTAACTCTATCGATGAGTTTATCGTCTTTAAATTCTGAAAACGATTCTATTAACGCAATATTTTCCATGTCAACTTTTTTATTTTAAAATGATACTATTACAATTGCTTCTTTTATATTCTCATAAAGAATGTCGACCTTTTTTTGAACGGTTTCTTTTCCTTTACCTATTTTTTTTGGTTCTCTAGCTTGCCACTCTAATGAAATCTTTTCTTCATCAGCAGCAACTAATTTTGCTTCTAGATCTTCTGAAGAACTTGTTTTTACCCTAAGTGTTCTACCAATATTTTTTTTATATTGTCTTACAAACTTTAACGGACTTGAAACCCCAGCCGATGCTACTTCAAGAGAAAAGTCTTGTTCCTCTCTATCTAAGTTATTTTCAATTGTCCTACTAATATCAATGCAATCTTGAAGATTTACACCCTGATCACCATCTAAATTAATACTTATTTTATTGGCTTCATTGATTGATAAATCCACCAAAAACAATTCAGGACGTTCTGCTAACGCAACATCTAATAACTCTTGAACTTTGTTTTTAAACGTCATATTCTTTATAAAAAGAGGCACGCATAGCGTGCCTCATTATTCATTTATTTCTAAATAACTCGGCAAATATATAAATTAAATTTGAATTAAAAAAATATTGCAAATTCACATATTTTCTGTACCTTTATAATGTGATTAAATCACACTCGATTCTGTAACCTAAAACAATATTATGAAACGAATTTTAGTACCCACCGACTTTTCTAAACACGCTGAATATGCTTTAAAGGTAGCTGCCCAAATTGCAAAAAAGAATGATGGTGAAATTTTTTTAATTCACATGTTAGAACTTCCAACTTCTGGAAATGATGCGATATCCACTGCTCATGAAATTCCAGAACTTATGTTATTTAAAAACGCTGCTGTTAATAAATTAGACTCAGAAATGAATTCCAGTTTTCTTGAAGGTATAAAAGTTACAAAAATTATTCAATTTGAAATGGCTTTTGACGGAATTGTTAAAAATGGAAAAGCTCATAATGCCGATTTAATTGTTATGGGTTCCCACGGCGCTAGTGGTTTTCAAGAAATGTTTATTGGTTCAAACACTGAAAAAGTAGTTAGAAATTCGGATATTCCTGTATTAGTAATTAAACGCGATGAAGAACCTTTTAGTGCCCAAAAATTTGTTTTTGCTTCAGATTTTTCAGAGGAAGCAAAAAAACCATTTGAAAAAGCATTCGCATTTGCTCAAGGTTTTGGAGCGCACTTACATCTAGTAAACATTAATACACCAAACAATTTTAAATCTACTAAAGTAGCTCAACAAATTATGTCTGAATTTTTAATTGGCATAGACACCTCAGCAATATCTTCACATATCTACAATGATGTTAATGTTGAAAAAGGGATCTTACATTTTGCTAAAAGCATCGATGCCGATTTAATTGGGATGAGCACCCATGGAAGAAAAGGATTATCACACTTTTTTAACGGAAGTATTAGCGAAGATTTAGTAAATCATGCAAAACGCCCAGTAATAACTTTTAAAATATAAAAATTCAAATTTTTACCCTAAAAAAGACCGCTAAATTAGCGGTCTTTTTTATACTTATTATGCACCAAATCAATCACATGTAAGCATAAAAAAACTCCACTTAAAATAAGCGGAGTTTTGTTGGCCCACAAGGACTCGAACCTTGAATGACGGTACCAAAAACCGGAGTGTTACCATTACACCATGGGCCAATTACCCTACAACCTTTTCGATTGCGAGTGCAAATGTAGTACATATTTTGTATTCCACAAATTTTTCCAAAAAAAATATTAAAAATTTAATTTAACATTTTATATCTGTAAAAAAATAGTTTCTTTGTAGTTGAAATTAAGAAACCTAATTTTTGTATGACTTCATTCAATTTTAAAAAATGGAATACCATTCTAGGATGGTTTGCTTTTGCAGTTGCGTTATTCACTTTTTCGTTAACCGTTGAACCAACACTCAGTTTTTGGGATTGTGGTGAATATATTGCTACTTCTGCAAATTTAGAAGTAGGTCATCCGCCTGGAGCTCCTTTGTTTCAAATGTTAGGTGCATTCTTTGCTATGTTTGC
>CAMDQL010000007.1 GCA_945905915.1 Flavobacterium psychrophilum | reverse complement strand
GGTGTAATGGCTCCTGTGCGCCCTACTTGGTAGGTAATTGAATTTAATGTGGTTGTAACTTGCTCGGCTTTAAACTTATACGCCATAGCCCATCGTGGTGATTTTGCCGTGTAACCTAACTCATCTTGATGTTGTAAATTATTAACCTTAATTACTACACCATCCGTTTCGTAAGGTAAATCATGTCGATGAGTATCCCAAAAACGAATGAACTCAAAAACTTCGTTCAAATTTTTAGCTAATTTAGATTGATTTGGTACTTTAAATCCCCAATCTCTTGCCTTTTGCAAGCCATCAAATTGAGTTTTGAAAGGTAAATTATTTCCAATTACAAAATACAACAAGCAATCTAACGGACGTTTAGCCACTTCGGCACTGTCTTGCAATTTTAAACTTCCGGAAGCGGTATTTCTTGGATTTGAATAAGGTGTTTCGCCAATTTCAATTAATTCCTGATTCATTCTTTCAAATCCGGCAAACGGAAGAATAATTTCGCCACGAATGTCAAATTTATCAGGAAAATCACCTTTTAAATGAATAGGAACAGCCTTAATTGTTTTGATATTATTGGTCACATCATCACCTTGAAAACCATCGCCACGTGTTACCGCACGAACTAATCGCCCATTTTCATAGGTAATACTAATTGAGGCACCGTCATATTTTAATTCGCACGTATATTCTAACGGAACATCGCCTAAAACCTTTTGAATTCGTGTTTTCCAATCTTGTAAATCTTCAATCGAATAGGAATTGTCTAACGAATACATGCGGTATTCATGTTGTACCGTTTCAAAATTCTTGGTTATACTGCCTCCTACTCGTTGCGTAGGCGAATTTTCATCAAAAAATTCAGGATGTTGCGCTTCTAATTCTTGTAACTGTTTTAGCTTTTGATCAAATTCAAAATCGGAAATTGTAGGATTATCCAGCACATAATAGTTATAATTGTGCTGATTTAATGCTTCTCTTAAATTCTTAATTGTCTCTAAAACATTCATAGTTACTGATTGATTAAGCTGTCTAATTTGGTAAACAATTCTCCTTTACTGATGATTCCGCCTTGCTTGATGATTTCAAACAAGGATTCATTTCTATTTTCAGATAAATCTTTCTTACCCCGAGTAATTTCAACTTCATCGGAAAATAAATTTTCAGACAACCAATTAATTCCATCTGCAGAAACAAAGTCGATTTGTGGATTATTAGTTTTAATTACGAATGATAAAACTTCATTTTGATAGCATTTAAAAAGAAAAATATAGTTTTTAGAAAAATGATCTATATGCGAAACATTCGTTAATGCTTTTTCCCAAATCATATCGGAAAAAATATCAATTTCTTGTTCGGCTACATTCAGACGATTTTTTTTGATGTCATCCCATTCGATTTTATCAATGGATTGAGTGGCTAAAAACGTAATAAATTCGGGATGTAGTTCTTCTAACTGTTCTTTCGTTAATCTTGCATACTTCATGAGGTAAATATAAAAAAAATGCCCCGAAAAAATCGAGGCATTATTATATTTTTAGAAAAATTATGCTTTTTCTCCTACAATTTCGTAAGGTAATTCAACAATAACATCTCTATGTAGTCTAATCGTTGCAGTATATTTACCTACACGTTTTATAACTCCACTTGTGATGAATTTTCTATCAATTGAATGACCGTTAGCTTCTAATGCTTCAACAATGTTTGCGTTAGTAACTGAACCAAACAATTTATCACCACCTGCTTTTGAAGTAATTTTAATTTCTAAAGCTTTAATTGCTTCAGCTAATTTCTTAGCATCGTCAACAATTTTAGCCTCTTTATGAGCTTTTTGTTTTAAGTTTTCAGCTAAAACTTTTTTAGCAGAAGGAGTGGCTAAAATAGCTGCACCTTGAGGAATTAAGAAATTACGTCCGTACCCGTTTTTCACAGTTACTACATCATCTTTAAATCCTAAGTTTTGAACGTCTTGTTTTAAGATAAGTTCCATGTTGTTGTCCTTTTTAGTAGAAGTTAGCCCGCCAATGGCGAAGCAACAACTATACGTTAATTATTATTTTAATAAATCGGCCACGTATGGCATTAAAGCTAAGTGACGAGCTCTTTTAACTGCTACAGAAACTTTTCTTTGGTATTTTAATGAAGTACCTGTTAAACGTCTTGGTAAAATTTTACCTTGCTCGTTTACAAATTTCAATAAAAAGTCTGCGTCTTTATAATCGATATATTTGATACCTGATTTTTTGAAACGACAGTATTTTTTAGTTTTGTTTGTATCTATGTTTAAAGGCGTAAGATATCTGATATCTCCGTCTTTTTTACCTTTTGCAGATTGCTCTAATGTAGACATGATTAGTTTGTTTTAGCTTTTAATTTCACTCTTCTTCTTTCTGCCCAAGAAATTGCATGTTTGTCTAAAGACACAGTCAAGAAACGCATAATACGCTCATCACGACGGAATTCAGTTTCAAATGCAATAATAATTTCAGCTGGCGCTTTGAATTCAAATAAGTGGTAAAATCCACTTTTTTTGTGTTGAATTTCGTAGGCTAATTTTTTTAAGCCCCAATCTTCTTTCGATACCATCTCAGATCCTTTAGAAGTAAGAAAATCTTCAAACTTGCTTACTGTTTCCTTTACCTGTTGGTCAGATAAAACGGGATTCAAGATGAAAACAGTTTCATAATGATTCATAATCTTTATATTTTAATGTTATAAAATTGGGTGCAAAAATAGTGTTTTTATTCTAATAACCAATAGTTCTTTAAATATTTTTTTTAATGCGTTATTTGGATTGTTGTATTATTTATCATACTTTTAACTTCCTATAAAGAAACCCCATGAAGTTAAATTGTATCGTTGTAGATGATAGTGCCGTTCAAAGGATTACAATTACTAAATTGGTAAATGAATCTACGTTATTAAATTTAGTTGGGGAATTTGCTAATGCATTAGAAGCAAAAAATTGTATTAATAATAATGCATTAGATTTAATATTTCTTGATGTTGAAATGCCATTAATCAGTGGGTTTGACTTGTTAGACGGATTAAAAACAAAACCCCAAATTATTTTTATTACTTCAAAAGCAGATTATGCTTTAAAAGCTTTTGATTATGAAGCGACCGATTTTCTTCAAAAACCCATTTCAAAAGAACGGTTCCTTAAAGCGGTAAAAAAAGCTACTGAATTACATGCACTTCGTTATGATATTCCTCAAGAACAAGGAGAAAGTATCGTAATTAAAAGCAATTTAAAAAAACTGAAAATTTATCTATCCAAAATCAAATGGATTGAAGCTTATGGCGATTATATAAAAGTAGTTACAGACGACGAAACCCATTTAGTACTCTCTACCATGAAAGGTTTTGAAAAGGAACTCCCTGAAGGTAAATTCATTAGAGTACACAAATCGTTTATAATTAACTTATCTCGAGTAGAAAAGTTCAATAATAAATTTATTGAAATTGGCACAACAAAAATACCTTTAAGCCGAAATAAAAAAGAAGAAATCGTAAAAGCAATCGAAAGTATTTAATACACATCTACATTTATCGTTATTTTAATTGCTCGATATTGAGCAATGGCTTCAAAACTATTTCGCATTTTAGTGATAACCGTTTTTGCTTGCCCTAAATTAGAATTTACAGGTATTTTTACCATAATAGTTCTGATGTATTCATTTCGAATTCTATTAATTGCTGGTTCTTCCGGACCTAAAACTGGAACTGATAAACTTTGAACTAATACATTATAAAACCAAAGCGAACCTTCTTTTAATTTATCAAAATCTCGATGTTTTAAGGTTACTTTTATTAATCGATAAAAAGGCGGATATTTAAAATTTTGACGCTCATAAATTTGTTCTTTATACATGTCCAAATAATTTGAACTCAATACATGTTGAATGGTATTATGATGCGGATTAAATGTTTGGATCAGCACTTTTCCAATTTTTTCAGAACGTCCTGCTCTACCCGAAACCTGTGTCATCATTTGAAAAGCTCTTTCATACGCTCTAAAATTGGGCTGATTTAGTAAATTATCAGCATTTAAAATCCCTACTAATGTTACATTATCAAAGTCTAAACCTTTAGCGAGCATTTGAGTTCCGACCAAAATGTCAATTTCTCTATTTTTAAACGAATCAATAATTTTCTCGAAACCAAATTTACCTCGTGTGGTATCTTGATCCATCCTTCCAATGTTTTTTTCTGGAAAAAGCGCTTTTAATTCCATTTCAATTTGTTCAGTTCCAAAGCCTTTAGTGGTAAGATCAACCGATTGACAACTATGACAATGTGTAGGATTTGCAATTGAATAACCACAATAATGACACCGCAATTGATTTTTGAATTTATAATAGGTCAAACTCACATCGCAACTAGGGCAATGCGGCACATGACCACACGTCATGCATTCAACATAGGGCGAAAATCCTCTACGGTTCTGAAATAATATAATTTGTTCGCCCTTGGACAATGTTTCTGATATCGCTTCCAATAATTCATCGGAAAAGTGTCCAGTCATCTTCTTTCTAAAATACTTATCTTTTATATCAATTAAGAAAATTTCAGGTAAAACTTGATTTGCATACCGCACTTTTAAATCGGTTAAACCGTATTTTTTAGTTTGCACGTTGTAATACGTCTCCAAACTAGGAGTTGCGCTTCCTAAAAGCACCTTTGCATTATGCTGTTTGGCTAAAACGATGGCTGCGTCTCGGGCATGATATCTTGGTGCAGGATCGTGTTGCTTATAGGTTTGTTCATGCTCTTCATCAACAATGATGCATCCTAAATTTGAAAAGGGTAAAAACATAGCACTTCGAACACCAATAACTACTTTAGCTTTTGGAGAATTTTCGAGCACTTGATTCCACACTTCAATGCGTTCGTTATTGGAATATTTCGAATGAAAAACAGCTACTTCGTTACCAAAATAAGCTGTTAATCGTTGCACTAATTGTGTGGTTAAAGCTATTTCGGGAAGCAAAAACAACACTTGCTTGCCTTGTTGTACATATTGTTCTAAAAGCTTGATGTAAATTTCTGTTTTACCCGAGGCAGTAACTCCATGCAATAAACTAACATCGAAAGATTTAAAATTATCTTCAATGCTATCAAAAGCTTTTTGCTGTGCTTCGCTTAGCGCAAAATGACTATTTTCACCTTTATCAAAAGTGACTCTATCTTGGGCAATATAATATTCTTCAAAAATATTCTTATCGACTAATGATTTTACAATTGCAGCAGAACTTGCAGAATTTTCTATGAGTTTTTTAACCGAAATTGGATTTTTCTCCTGGGCCTGTAATTGAAAATAATGCAATACTAATTCGCGTTGTTTTTTTGCTTTGGATAATAATTCTAGTAATTCAGCTAGTTTATCGTGTTGCAAAAAATCGTCTTGTAATTTGATGTATCGGATTAATTTTGGCTTGTATTGTTCAGAAATTTCTTCCTGTAAAACCAGAGCGCCTTTTGCTAATAATCTGTTAATAATAGGAAAAACCGTTTTCTTTCCTAAAATTTTAACAACCTCTTGAACCGTAATTGATGATTGCGTTTTTAATGCTTCCAGAATCAAATATTCATCGTCTTTTAAATCATTTGAATCAATTTGCAAATTTTCTTTAGCTGAAATAATTGTTTCGCTTTCCAAAATATAACCGGCAGGTAAAGCGCTACGGAAAACTTCTCCAAGCGAACACATATAATAAGAGGCAATCCATTTCCAATGTTCAATTTGGAACGAATTAACCACAGGACTTTCATCTAAAATTTGATGAATTTCTTTGGCTTCATATAATTGCAGAGGAGTATTGTTTTTGTCAAGAACTAATGCTGTATATATTTTGGTTTTACCAAAGGGTACAGCCACTCGCATTCCTATTTGAATGTAATTGAATTCTGCTTCCGAAACCTGATATGTAAAGGTTTTTGAAACTGCTAATGGCAAAACAACTTCAATAAAATACAACATGTAACAAATATAGTTTGAAAAAGAGAATAGCGAAAAGAAAATTGTAAAAAGATATTGAAGTAACGAGTTTTAATAAAAAAAGCGCTCTCAATTGAGAACGCTTAATAGTAGATTTATGTTTGGTCTTATTTTCCTAACATACCTGCTTTTAAATCGTCATCGGCAGGTTTATCACCTAACCAAATTCCGAATAATGCTCTTTTAAAATCGTAACCATCGATAGATCCTTTTTTAGATCCATTTTTGTATACAACTACTCCTTCATCTGAAACATTCATAATGATAAAAACATCTCCTTTTTTAATTTCGTCTTTAAAAAACCCTTTGAATTTATCAATTTTAGCTTTTAGTGGAGCTGTTTTTTTTCCAGTTGAATTTTCAAAACCTTCATTAATTGCAGTAATCATTTTCTCTGAAGTAATCATTCCAGAAATGATGTTCAATTTAATTGCACCAGCATCTTTGCTGTCAATAATGTCTTTTGCACTAGCGCTCTTTTTTGGTAAATATAAAGAACCTACATACAAATCAATCCACATTTTTTCTCTTGTTCCAGCACCATTTAAAACCAAACTTTGCCCTTCTAAAGACAATTTAGCATCAACTTTAACTCCTGAAACAGTTTCTTGTGCATTAACAGTTAATGTTGTTGCAATAACCATTAATAGTGTAATAATCTTTGATTTCATAATAATTTGTTTTTAATTTTTGCTAATATATAAATTTTTTCTTTTTAATTTAGAAATAGTTGCATTTAGTTCAAAACCTAGTAATAAAACCATACAATTAATCCAAATATAAAACATCAATACAAGAAGTGTACCAATAGAGCCATAAAGTTCATTATAACGAGCAAACTTTTCCACATAAACACCAAATATATAGGAAGAAATAATAATTAAAACAGTGGTGAAAACAGCACCATAACTTATAAATGAAATTTTTGAAGTTTCTTTAGTTCCAAATTTATACAAAATAGAAGTAGTAATTAAAATCATTAAAATAATAAAACCATATCGACTCCATTCAATTACCGAAACATCGGCAACATAACCTTGAATATTTATTTTTTGTATCATAACTTCTGTAATTACAATTGCAGAAACTGTAATAATTAATATCATCGATAAAAGTAATGAGATTGCTAATGAAATGAAATACTGTTTAAAAAAACCTCGTGTTATGGTAATGTGTTCAGACATTTCAAATCCTCCTAAAATTGCATTAATACCATTAGCCATTAATACAATAGATAAAATAAAACCGGAAGACAACAACCCTTGATGGCTCGTGTTCATAATATCGCTAATAATTACTGCGATGGCTTCATAGGTATTGGGCGGAACACTTTCTTCGACAAATTGTAAAAAATCTTTTTGAAAATTTTCTAAAGGAATAAATGGAATTAAATTCAAAAAAAATAACGCAAATGGAAACAATGCCATAAAAAAACTAAATGCCACAGCACTAGCTCTGTATGAAAAAGCACCTTTAATAATTCCGATTATATACAATTCTAAAATATCATACAAAGAAAGTCCTTCAAACGATTGTGGTTTGATTTTTTTTCCAAAAGAAACTAACTGTTTAACAACTGGGATTTTATTGAGCTTATTTTCAATTGCCTCTGACATATTTTAAAATGCTTTTAAACTAAGATCCATATTACAAACCGAATGCGTTAGTGCCCCAGAAGAAATATAATTTACACCACACTCGGCATAATTTCGGATAGTCTTTTCATTAATATTTCCTGATGATTCGGTTAAACATTGATTACCGATTAACTGAACCGCCTTCTTGGTAGATTCGTAATCGAAATTATCCAATAAAATTCGATAAACGCCTCCAGCATCTAAAATTTGTTGCACCTCATCAAGATTTCGTGCTTCAACGATGATTTTTAAATCTTTATTATGATCTTTTAAGTATTGTTTGGTTTTTGCAATCGCTTGCGGAATACCTCCAGCAAAATCGTTATGATTGTCCTTTAACATGATCATGTCATACAAAGCAAAACGATGGTTTTCGCCACCACCAATTTTTACTGCCCATTTTTCAATAGCACGAATTCCAGGAGTAGTTTTTCGGGTATCCAAAATTTTTGTGTTGGTACCTTTCAATAAGTCAACAAATAGTTTCGTTTTTGTTGCGATAGCGCTCATGCGCTGCATCGAATTCAGCACCAAACGTTCTGCTTTTAAAATAGATTGAGAACTTCCAGAAACTTGGAACACTACATCTCCATATTTTACTACTTCCCCGTCATGAATAAATACTTCAATTCTTAATTCTTGATCAACATACTTGAAAATCATTTTTGCAAATTCAACTCCTGCAATGATTCCTTCATCTTTTACGAGCAATTTTGCTTTTCCTTGTGCCGAAGTTGGAATACAAGCCAACGAACTGTGATCGCCATCACCAACATCTTCTCGTATAGCGTTTTTTATAATTAAATCCAATTCGTTTTGAAATTGTACTTCTGAAATCATAATATAAAATTGAAAGGCTAAGGTAAGAAATCTTGAGTTGTTTTGGAAATTTAGTCTGTTAAAACAAAAAACTCCCAGAAAAATCTGAGAGTTTTATATAATAGTTATTTATTCTAATTATGATAAAGCTGCTTTTACTTGATCTGCTGCCTCTTGGAATTGAACAGCTGACAAAATTGGCATTCCTGAATTATCGATTAATTCTTTTGCAATTTCAGCATTTGTACCTTGTAAACGAACAATAATAGGCACTTTTATTTCGTCTCCCATATTTTTATAAGCATCAACCACACCTTGAGCTACACGATCACAACGCACGATTCCTCCAAAAATATTAATTAAAATAGCCTTAACGTTTGGGTCTTTTAGGATAATTCTAAAAGCTAATTCAACACGTTTTGCATCGGCAGTTCCACCTACGTCTAAGAAATTAGCTGGTTCAAAACCAGCATATTTGATTAAATCCATAGTTGCCATTGCTAATCCAGCGCCGTTAACCATACAGCCTACTGTTCCGTCAAGATCTACATAGTTTAAACCAGCTTCTTTAGCTTCAACTTCTATAGCATTTTCCTCTCTAATGTCACGCATTTCAGCATACTTAGGCTGTCTGTACAATGCGTTATCGTCGATATTTACTTTAGCATCAACTGCTAATATTTTATTGTCTGAAGTTTTAAGAACTGGGTTAATTTCAAACATTGACGCATCTGAACCAATGTAAGCATTGTATAATGTATCAATAAATTTAACCATTTCTTTGAAGGCATTACCTGAAAGACCTAAGTTGAAAGCCACGCGTCTCGCTTGGAAACCTTGTAATCCTACAGCAGGATCAATTTCTTCTGTAAAAATTAGGTTTGGCGTGTGCTCAGCAACTTCTTCAATATCCATTCCACCTTCAGTAGAATACATGATCATGTTGCGACCAGTGGCTCTATTTAATAAAACCGAAACATAAAATTCTGATGTTTCACTTTCACCTGGGTAGTATACGTCTTCAGCAATTAACACTTTGTGCACTGTTTTACCTTCTGGTGGTGTTTGTGGTGTAATTAATTGCATTCCGATGATTTGTTCTGAAATTTCGGATACTTGTTCTAAGTTTTTAGTCAATTTAACTCCACCGCCTTTACCTCTTCCTCCAGCATGAATTTGTGCTTTTACTACGTACCAGCTTGTACCTGTTTCAGCAGTTAATTGTTTAGCCGCTGCAACTGCTTCAACTGGATTATTAGCTACAATTCCACGTTGTACACGTACACCATAACTTGCTAAGATTTCTTTACCTTGATATTCGTGAATGTTCATAATTATTATGCGTTTTTCTTATTTTTAAAAGTGCCACAAAAATAACAAAGTAATTTTTAATTGACTAACTTTTTTAGGTTTAATTTGGGAATTTGGTATATATGAATTGATCTTAATTCACTTATAAAAAAAATATGTTTCAGTTATTTATTCAAAACCTCTAATAAAACTTTTCCATCAGAACTATTAGGCATTGTAATTTGCAATAATTGCGTTACTGTTGGTGCAATTTGTGTGATTTCTTTTCTGTCGTGAGTTTGACCATTTGGTATGTTCCAACCAAAGAAGATCAATGGAACATGGGTGTCATAAGAATATGGCGAGCCGTGTGTAGTTCCGGTCGAAGAGTATTCCACGTAACCTGGTTTAAAAATCACTACTAATTCTCCGTTTTGAGTAGGATCATACCCTTTTGAAACAAAGTTTAAATAATAATCACTTGCATTTCCAATGGCTACTTCTTCTTCTGTATAAACCCGCTTAATAAAGTCTTGTTTGTGCAAATAATCTTTGAAAGTTTGCTTTACTTCTTGTAAATTCAATCCTTTTGCTTTTACTTTTACTTTATCAAAAAACACGTTGTAATTAGAATAATCCAACACCAAATTTTCTCCAAAAGTAGTTACTGAAAACTCCTTCAATTCGTTTTGAATGTTTTTGAAATTGATGTTATCCACTTTGTATTTATTATCTTTTAAATAGGTTACGTTTTCCGCTCCAGCGTGATCAGCCGTTAAGAAAACCAAATAACTTCCTTTACCCACGGTTTTATCTAAATAAGTTAAGAAATCGGCAATGGTTTCGTCTAAACGCAAATAAGTGTCTTGTAATTCAATTGAGCGAGGTCCTAAAACGTGTCCTATATAATCGGTTGAGGAGAAACTTACCGCCAAGAAATCAGTGACATTGTCTTTTCCTAAATTCTCGCTTTCAATAGCTTTTTTAGCAAAATCGGCTAATAAATTATTTCCAAAAGGAGTTGAACGTAATATTCCCGCATCATTTGCCTCATACATATCTTGCAAATTGTATGGCATGAACGGTACCTTTTTAAATAATTTCCCTTCGTAGGGATTGTTATCAGTTAAGCTTTCGTTGTACGTTTCTTTTGGTTTTAATAAATCCCAACCTTTGGTTACATATTTCAAATAGTTTTTTTCGGCATTGAATTGCGTTGCCCAATCGGGAAGTTTTTCACCATAATAGGTACTCGAAATAAACGCACCTGTTTTACTGTACCAAAAAGCCCAATCGGCAAAATGTCCAGCAGGCAAAATAGCTCCACGATCTTTAATACTTATTCCGATTACTTTCCCTTTAAAATTGGTTGACAACTTTAATTCATCGGTTATGGTAGAACTTTGTAAGTTTCTCGGCGACATTTTTCCTTCGTTAACCGAATCGTCTCCAAGTGTCGAAACCGTTGCGTCTTCAGTACAATAGATTTCTTTTCCGGTAGCTTTATTAAACCATTCATTACCCACAATTCCATGAATTGATGGAGTAGTTCCGGTATACACCGAAGCGTGACCTGGTGCGGTATACGTTGGCATAAAATTGTAGTGTGTATTATGAAAGGTATATCCATCTTTCATTAATCGTTTAAAACCATTTTCAGAAAAATCGCTTGAAAAACGGTATAAATATTCCATTTTCATTTGATCTACAACAATTCCAACCACTAATTCTGGTTTTTCTTGAGCAAAGTTTCCTATTGAAATCAAGGAAATAATTATGAGTAAGGCTTTTTTCATTAGAAATTTTAATTCAAATTATAAAATAGATGTAAAACTTTTAGTTGTGAGTTTATTTCGTTACTTCTTCGACAACATCATAACAGAAAACAAAGTCTTTAAAATAGACGTATAATTGTGGTTTATTTCCTAAGTCAATTCTTGTGAAAAAAGATAGTTTAACAGCCGTTCCTTCTTGATTTTTACACAAATAGGAATTAATTTCATCTGATTTAGTTACTTCTTTCTCTAAATACTCTACAATAGTATAGTGCTGAATTTCACGGGAATAAATTACGATTTTATTTTTATCGTAATCAAGAGTTAGGAATAATTCGGTAGCTTCAGGCTTAGACCATTTGCCCCAATTCCCTTTATTATCTTTCTCTAAAACAGTTAAAGCAGTAGTTTTAAAACGAAATTGCTGCGCGTGACTCGCAAATGAAAATAGGAATAGGAAAAAAAGTAGATATTTTAAAGATTTCATGGGTTGTTTATTAAAATTCAAAGTTAGAAAGCTCTTGCCTTGCAATGTTAAATTCGGTCATGATATTATCAACAATAGTTTCAACAGGCAAAATATCATGAATTAAACCCGCTATTTGACCAATTTCTAATTCGCCTTCGATTAAATCGCCTTCGAACATACCTCGTTTTGCTCTTCTTTTGCCCAATAATTCAATTAAATCTTCTTTTGATGGGCATTTTGAATACAACTCTTGCACATCATTGTAAAATTTATTTTTGATCAACCGAACAGGCGCTAACTCTTTTAAAGTTAATTGAGTTTCCCCTTCTTTAGTTTCTACGATGGTTTGTTTAAAAGCATCGTGTGCCGAACTTTCGATTGAGGCTGCAAATCGGCTTCCCATTTGCACACCATCAGCACCTAAAGTCAGTGCCGCGAGCATTCCTCGCCCTGTTGCAATTCCTCCTGCAGCAATTAATGGAATTGTAATTTGTTCGCGGACCATTGGAATCAAAGTCAAAGTTGTAGTTTCTTCTCTTCCATTATGACCACCTGCTTCAAAACCTTCGGCAACCACCGCATCTACTCCAGCTTCTTGTGCTTTTAAGGCAAACTTCGAACTGCTTACCACATGTACAACCGTAATACCATTTTCTTTTAAAAAAGACGTCCAGGTTTTCGGATTTCCAGCCGAAGTAAAAACAATTTTAACGCCTTCGTCTTTAATAATCTGCATAATTTCTTCAATGTTGGGATACAACATGGGTACATTAACGCCAAAAGGTTTATCGGTCGCTTTTTTACATTTTTGTATGTGTTCACGCAATACTTCTGGATACATTGATCCAGCACCAATTAGGCCAAGTCCTCCCGCATTGCTAACAGCACTAGCTAATTTATAACCGCTATTCCAGATCATTCCTCCTTGAATAATTGGATATTTAATATTGAAAAGCTGTGTAATTTTATTCATTATAATTTTAATAATTTACCCTTTTGAGTTTTATCTTTTAAGGAAAGTTCATAAAAATATATTCCCGAAGTTAATTTTTCTAATGAAATTGACGTTTCGGAATTTGAAATATGAAATTGATTGATCATTTGACCTAAACTATTGTAAAAATACAATTCTGCACTTTGATTTGATGGTAAATGGATTGTTACTATATCTTGAATAGGATTTGGATATAAAATAACATTCTGATTATCAAAAATTTCATTACCTAAAGCGTTAGTAAGTGCAAGCTGAAAATCAGGAATTCCGTATCCAAAAAGATTTGTTGGTGCAGTATATCGATCAGCAGATTGCTTGACAAATTGAACAACTTGAGTAGCTTTTAAACTGGGAACCGCAGACCAAAAACTAGTAATCATTCCTGCCATAATGGGACCCGAAAATGAAGTTCCGTTTGCTGTTACAATAGCTCCACTTATATTTGACACTACGGCTGCTTGCCCTTGCGCCATAATATCTGGCTTTACTCGGCCGTCAAATGAAGGGCCTATTGAACTGAACGTTGCATAGGTTTCGTCTGGTTTTACCGCGCCAATTGCTAATACATTTGTAGCTTCTGCTGGAACGCCCACATAAGGATCTGAAGTAGCTCCAGAATTACCTGCACTTGCAATTACCACAATTCCTTTAGAAAAAGCAATATTTGCGCCTCTTGAAGCAAATGCTTTATTGCCTGTCATTTCACTATAAGTATGACTGTAATTAGGATTATCATAACCAAAATACCCTAAAGAAGAAGTGATTACATCAACACCTAATCGATCGGCTGCTTCAGCTGCTTCTACCCAATAGCTTTCTTCCACCGGATTTTCTGAAGCAACATCTTCTGTGACAAATAAATAATACTGAGCATCGGGAGCTGTTCCAACTAATTGTTCGTCAACATAACCTCCCATACAAGAAAGCACCATTGTACCATGATTATGTAATGTATAAACATTTGTGCTCTGACTCACATAATTATATCCGCCTAGTATTAAATTATTGGTAAACAAACGCTGAAAAGGAGTTGCTGTATTTACATTTTGAAACCCCGAATCTAGAACCGCTATTATTTTTCCAGCACCAGTATAATTTTGTTGGTGCAATAAATGTCCATTCAACATTTGGATTTGGTTGACAGAAGTTCCATAGTTAAAATTCACAGCCACATCCATTTGTTTACTTACTATATTTTCTGAATTATTAATTGAAGTTCTACTATTCAAAGCCTGATTAGCGAATTTTACAGAACTTACAAATGACAAACTAGTTAGCGCTTGAATATTAGCTTGAGTTCCTCTAATATGTAATGCATTTAACCATTTCGATTTAGCTTTAACGGTAATTCCTGTAGCAGCAGTAACTTGATCAATATAGGTTTGGGAAATTGGAACATCCAAATTATCTAAAGGAATTCCTTGCGCTATACGTCTATCTAATGAGCGTTGTGTAAGCATCGACAAAGGATTAGAAAGATAACTGGCAGCATTTGGTTTATCTGAAAAATAAACCCAAGCATCTTCTTGAGAAAAGCCAAAGTTAAAAATCAATAAAAAAACAAGTATCGTTTTTTTCATTTGTCAGAGATTAATACCTTCAAAAATAAGCAATTTTATTTAAAGTTACGTCTTAAATTTATGCAATTACACCACTACCTAAAACCTCATCGTTATGATGCCATGCAACAAATTGCCCTTCTGTAATTGCCGATTGAGGTTTTTCAAAAACGACATAGATTCCGTCTTTAAATTGATGCAGTGAAGCCTTTTGCAAAGGTTGACGATATCGGATTCTTGCCAAAACTTCTAATTTTTTTCCTGCTTTCAAGGCTAAATCTTCTCTAATCCAATGAATTTCTGCATTTGAAATAAATAGTGCTTTTTTAAACAATCCTGGATGCTGATTTCCTTGTCCCGTGTAGATTATATTTCGCTCAACATCCGTTTCAATTATAAACAAAGGCTCTTTTGTGCCGCCTACGTTTAAACCTTTACGTTGCCCTTTGGTAAAATAATGCGCTCCTTGATGCTTGCCCACTACTTTTCCGGGTACTTTTAAATAATTGATGCGTTGTGCTTCATAAGCAAACGATTCTTCTTCGAATTCAAATACAGGTTTTTCTGCAGTATAGATTGAAGCATCTTCTGGTATTTCAACAATGATGCCTTCTTTTGGTTGTAATTTTTGCTGTAAAAATTCAGGTAAACGTACTTTCCCAATGAAACAAAGTCCTTGAGAATCTTTCTTTTCGGCGGTAATTAAATCTAATTTAGTGGCTATTTCGCGAACTTCGGGTTTGGTTAATTCACCGATAGGAAATAACGCTTTTGCTAGTTGTTCTTGCGATAATTGACATAAAAAATAGGATTGATCTTTATTATCATCTTTTCCTGCTAATAACTGAAAAACTTCCGTACCGTCTTTTTCAATCGTTCCTTTTTTGCAATAATGCCCGGTAGCAACATAATCCGCACCTAAAGACATTGCTATTTTCATGAAAACATCAAATTTGATTTCACGATTACACAAAACATCTGGATTGGGTGTCCTTCCTTTTTCATATTCATTGAACATGTAATCGACAATTTTTTCCTTGTATTGTTCCGATAAATCAACTGTTTGAAAAGGAATTCCTAATTTTTCAGCAACTAGCAATGCATCGTTACTGTCTTCAAGCCAAGGACATTCGTTAGAAATAGTAACCGAATCATCGTGCCAATTTTTCATAAATAGCCCAATAACCTCATAGCCTTGCTCCTTTAATAGATAAGCCGCAACACTTGAATCAACACCACCAGAAAGTCCTACTACAACTCGCTTCATAATTATTTTCCTTTCACTTGTTCTTTTTTAAACTCTTCTTCTGATTTTGACACTTGTTCAGCATTGCGTTGCTCATATTTGATTAACTCTTTACCAAAATTAGCAGCCTTTACTTCATTTATTACTTTATTCTTTTCATAAAATTTCCAAATACCAACTCTTTTCCCATCGATATAATTTCCTTCATATAATTTGTTTCCACTACCATCATAATAAGAAGCTAGGCCATTAAATTGACCGTTTTTATAAACATGTTCATCAATTAACTTTCCTTTATCAGAAAAAGTTTTTGCTAAACCATTCTTTACTCCCAATTTATAATTGGTTTCTTCGGCAATAGTTCCATTGGAATAAAAAACTTTTTTATTTCCGTCTAATGTTCCGTTTTTGTAAAATTCAATATTCATTATTGATTTTGATTCAAAATGATAATATTTCCATTGACCCTCTAGAATTTTATTCAGTAATTTTCCTTCGCTAACTTTATTCCCTTTTTGATCAAAAAAAACAGCATAACAAGAACCGTCTCCTTTTGAAAAATCTCGAATAGCAATTGTAGTTCCTGCTTTTGTATCATCAAAATATTTAAAAACTCCTGTTTCTTTTCCATGCGAAAAAACACCTTCATAGCGCGGTCTATTGGTTTCTTTATGGGTTCCTTTCCATAATCCGTGACGATTACCTTGTACGTCAAGTTGATTGATTTTTTCTTGAGCAACAACTGAAAAGGTGAATAAAAAGAATAAGATAACGTTTTTCATTATTGATTTTTTAATGTTGTAAAGTTATCAAAAATTTTGCCAAAAAAAACCCTGACTTTGCAGACAGGGTTTAGACATATTTTGAAAAATTATTTTTTCTTTTGTGCGGCTTTTTGAGCTTCTGCTTGCTCCATCAATTCGCGCATTTTCTTTTGAAACTTTCCTTCTTTTTTCTCTTTGGTTTTATTCTCCTGAATTTGAGCATGAATTTTATCTTCTTTCACAATGTAATTTTTAATAACTAACATGATTCCGATGGTAATTGAATTGGAAACAAAATAGTATAAACTCAATCCCGAAGCATAATTGTTAAAGAAAAATAACATCATAATAGGCGAAATATAAATCATAATTTTCATGATTTTACCCATATCTGGCATACCCTCTTGTGGTGGTGCCATTACCTGATCACCAGTAGTCATTTTCATGTAGAAGAAAATAGCAATTGAAGCTAAAATTGGGAACAAACTTACATGACTTCCATAAAAAGGAATATGAAAAGGCAATTGGTAAATACTATCATAAGAAGACAAATCATCTGCCCAAAGGAACGATTTTTGTCTTAAATCAAACATAGATGGGAAAAACTGAAACAACGCATAAAAAATAGGCATTTGTAATAAAGCAGGTAAACAACCCGCCATAGGATTTACGCCTGCTTTTGAATACAATTTCATAGTTTCTTGTTGTTTTTTCATCGGATTGTCCTTGAATTTATCATTCAATTCAGCAATCTCTGGACGCAATACCTTCATTTTTGCTTGAGACAAATAGGATTTATAGGTTACTGGCGACATCACAATACGAACTAAAATGGTAAACAAAATAATAGCGATACCAAAACTAATTCCCAATCCAGAAATTAATTCGAAAACTGGAATGAAAATATAGCGGTTAATCCATCCGAAAATCCCCCAACCTAAAGGCATTATCTCGTCTAGATTTTTTTGATAGTCATTTAAAATTTGATATTTTGCTGGACCATAATACCAATTCATGTTATAGTTCAATGCTCCATTTTTAAATTCTAAAGGAATTTGAGCCGTAAAATTTTTCGTAAAAATGGTGTCTTTTTCTTCGTCATCTACTAAATTATCCGAATTGAATTTTACTTTTTTAAATTTAGTATCGGTTAATAAAATAGAAGTAAATAAATGTTGTTTAAAAGCTATGTAGCTTACATCTACAGCTTCGTCTTCTGAATCTTTAGCCGCATTTAAATAATCGTCTTTTCCGTCTTCATATTCAAAAACCAATTCTGTATAACGATTTTCATACGAAACACTTTTCTCGTTTCTGTAGGATTTCAATTGCCACACTAAATCTAATGGTTTAGAAGTATTGACTACTTTTTCTAATCCTTGAGAGCGAATGGCAAAATCTAACATATATTCGTTAGGTTTCAAAACATATCGGTACTCTAAAAACTGATCGGGACCAGCTTTTAACTGAAGTGTTACAACTTGATTTTTACCTTCGGTTGTTAACTTAGGTTCAAAAAACATGTCTTTTGTATGTAACGTTCTATTGTCTGCAGTGTTTAATGTGATGTCTAAAGAAGCATTTTGATCCTTAATGATTTGAACTGCTTTTTTAGAGTTTTTCTCAAATTGTTCAAAACCTAGAACAGTTGCGTCAACGATATAACCACCTTTATTTGAAATTTTAAGAGATAAAACTTCATTTTTGATTTCGGTTACCGCATCAGTTGCTGATGAAAGTGTAGCCGAATAACCAAACGAACCCAACTGTGCTTGTGTAGCCGCTGTTTGAGTAGCATCTGCTGGAGTTACTACTGTTGTTGCTGTTACAGTCTTAGCTGGCTTAGCTTCTTTGGCTTGTTTTTCTACTTGCTCTTTTTTCTCTTTTTCCTTTACTTCTTCTGCACTAGGAGTGTTAGCATACAACATCCATAACAATATTCCAGAGATCAATACAAATCCGATAATCGAATTTATGTCTAATTTTTTTTCTTCCATCTACTTATAGTGTTCAGTGTTCAGTATTAAGTGAACCGTTTATTTATTTTTATGTTGCACAGCTGCAGCTACAAAACTCACAAAAAGTGGGTGCGGATTAGCAACGGTACTTTTATATTCTGGGTGGTATTGAACGCCGATAAAGAAAGGATGTGTAGGGATTTCAACAATTTCTACCAACTTCGTATCTGGATTTACTCCCGAAGCTACCAATCCTGCTTTTTCTAACTCATTTAAATACGCACCATTGAATTCGTAACGGTGACGGTGACGCTCCATAATCTCAGTTTTACCATAGATTTTTTGTGCCAATGTATTTTCTTTGATGCTGCATTTCCAAGCACCTAGACGCATTGTTCCACCTTTATTCTCAATATTTTTCTGCTCTTCCATCAAATTAATTACTGGATGAGTTGTGTTTTCATTCATTTCTGTTGAATTGGCATCAGCATAACCTAAAACGTTACGCGAATACTCAATTACTGCCATTTGCATTCCTAAACAAATTCCGAAAAACGGAATATTATGTTCTCTTGCATAGCGAACCGTATCAATCTTACCTTCAATGCCTCTTCCACCAAACCCTGGCGCTACCAAAATACCATCTAAATCTTTCAACTGACTTGCAGCAGAATTAGCATCTAAATGTTCGGAATGAATTGAAATTACATTCACTTTTGTCTCGTTTGCAGCTCCAGCATGTATGAAAGCTTCTAAAATTGATTTATAGGAATCTTGTAATTCTACATATTTACCAACCAATCCAATATTTACTTCATGTTTTGGATTTTTCAATCTAAATAAGAACTCATTCCAGTTATTTAAATCTGGTATATTTTTTTCTGGTAATTTTAATTTTTCCAAAGCTACTCTATCCAATCCTTCTTCCAACATTAAATTTGGAACTTCATAAATAGTTGATGCATCGATGGATTGAATTACTGCTTCTTTTTTAACATTACAAAATAACGCTAATTTCTGACGCAATTCTTGCGAAATTTCATGTTCAGTTCTACATACTAAAATATCGGCTTTGATACCGCTTTCCATCAAGGTTTTAACCGAATGTTGTGTTGGTTTCGTTTTTAATTCTCCGGCAGCAGCCAAATAAGGTACCAACGTTAAATGTATTACGATTCCATTATTTTCACCTAATTCCCAAACTAATTGACGAACAGATTCTATATAAGGCAATGATTCAATATCTCCAACAGTTCCACCAATCTCTGTAATTACAATATCATAATCACCCGATTTTCCAAGCAACTGCATGCGTTCCTTGATTTCGTTTGTAATATGAGGCACCACTTGAACCGTTTTTCCTAAAAATTCGCCTCTACGCTCTTTTTCAATAACCGAAAGATAGACTCTTCCTGTAGTTACATTATTGGCTTGAGAAGTTGGAACATTTAAGAAACGCTCATAATGACCTAAGTCCAAATCCGTTTCTGCTCCATCGTCTGTAACATAACATTCTCCGTGTTCGTAGGGATTTAGCGTTCCTGGGTCTACGTTAATGTATGGATCAAACTTCTGAATCGTCGTTCGGTATCCTCTGGCTTGCAATAATTTGGCTAACGAAGCTGCGATAATTCCTTTTCCTAAAGAAGAAGTCACACCTCCGGTAACAAAAATATACTTAGTTTGGCTCATTGTGTTGCTGTTGTGTTGTTGTTTCCAAAGTTAAACTTAGGAATTAGTTGTAATAAAAAATAATAAAGGCCAAAGATAATATTAATTAGTCAATGTGCCAATTAGTCGATGTATCAATTTTGTAATTAAATTGTAAACAATTTATTTTTGTTTTGGAAAGTTTCGACGGATGTTTCGAACAAGTTCTTCTAATCCATTTAATTTGAGTTCGTGTACCAATTTTAATTGTTCGCCCAATTGTCCTTTTGGAAAACCTTTATTGGCATACCAAACAATATAATACTCTGGAAGGTCTATTAAATGATAGCCTTCATATTTACCAAAAGGCATTTTTGTGTGCGCGAGTTTGATGAGAAGTTCTTGGTTGGTCATTTTTTTTAGAGGATAGAAAAAAGAGAAAAGAAGAAAAACTTTAAAACTGTCTACATTCTTTTATCTTTCATCTTTATTCTTTTCTTACTTCCAATTAAAAACAACATCCTTTTCAATATCGGGATGCAAGCTTAATAAAACTGGACAAGTCATTGCTGCTCTTTCAAGAATTGCTTTATTTTTTTCAGAAGTTTCAATGGACATATCAAGAATAACTTCAATTTTTGCAATTTTACGCGGTTCAGATTGCATTATTTTAGTAATAGAAACTGTTGAATCTTTTAAATCAACATTCAAATCTTTAGATTTTATTCCCATTATTGAAACCATACAACTACCTAAAGCCGTGGCTACTAAATCTGTTGGTGAAAAAGCTTCACCTTTTCCATGATTATCTGTTGGAGCATCGGTTAATATCTGAGTACCAGATTGTAAATGAATACAAACTGTTCTTAAATCACCTACGTATGTAATATTTGAAGTAGCCATTATTGCGCTTGTTTAATCGTTAAATCGTTGTCATAATATAATAAATAGCAACCGGTATTATTTTTTGCGCCGTTTTCATTGGAATAATCAAAACTGTTTTCAACATAGACTGTTTTGTGTTTTGAAACCGAATCGGCAAAACCATTTTCTTGACACATTCGTAAAATCGTATCAAACGTAATATCAAACCCTTTAATAGCTACACTATTAGGAGCACTATTATTGATTTTTTTATACGCAACCGCAAAAAGTAATTCTTCTGGCGTTTCAATTAGTTTACTTGCTGAAGGATACAACATTTTTAAAGTAGTCAAATTTTTAATCGGAATTTCCTCAAAATTCAATGCATCATACACTTCAAAAACAACCAATTGAATTTCATGTTCTTTTTGTAATCCTTTCAAAATATTGGTAATACTAAGAATCGTACTAGCTTTTTCAATTTCTAAAATAATGAAATTAGTCTTTCCTTTTACCAATTGCAATTTGAATTGAACTACATCAAGTGCGCCCTTATCGTTAAAAACAGCGTGTTTGACCCAAGGATAATTTTTGGTTAAATATTCTTTTGAAGCTACTTTTTTAGTACTAATAATCGCAACAGCATTGCCGTTTTTTGCGTTGAAATATTGGAATAATTTAGACTTCAATTGTTCTTCTGATGGAATGGCATAATATAAATTAGGCAACGCCAATCCTTTCTCTTTTGAAAGCGGCGAAATCACAGGAATATCATATTTTGAAAGTAATTGTGCTGTGGTTTCCACAAATGAATTTTGAAACGGACCAATGACTGCATCAACAGTAGAAAAATCGTTTTTTGCTATTACCGAAGCTACATTAGAGGAATACTTTGAACTCTCCACATCATACACTTTAACATTAACAGGTAATCCTAATACTTTTGCCGAATCAATTGCCATTAAAGCACCAGCATAAAAATCTAAGGTTAAATTTAAAAATTTGTTCGTTTTTATATGCTCGTTGCGCGTTTTCAGCGAATCGTTTTCAATTTTATTGATGTTAAAGGGCAAGAACAGAACAAGATTTCTGGTTTTTGCTTTAGAAACAGTACTGATTAAGTCAACTTTTTCTTTATTAGAAATAATAGTGGGAACCAGATTTTTTTTGGTAGGAAGTACCAATTGAACTCCTTCTGACAAGGTGTCTTTCACCGTTGGATTTTTAGCCAATATAGCATCAACAGTAATTCCGAATTTTCTTGAAATAGCATACAAGGTTTCCCCTTTTTGAACCACATAAGTGGTATCGGTTGCAGTAGTTACAGCTGTTGTTGAACCATTTTTTGATGGAATCAATAATGTTTGATTTTCCTTAATACCATTAATCGCATCAGGATTGTTTTTTATAATGTCCTCGGGCGTAATTTGATATTTTTTGGCAATAGCATATAAGGTTTCACCCTTAACTACAGTGTGTGTCACATTCTTCTGTCCTAACGCACAAAAGAAGCTCAAACAAAAAATTAATACCCAAATGTTTTTCATGATATTTTATTTATTCCCATTCAATAGTTGCTGGTGGTTTGGAGCTAATATCGTACACCACTCGGTTTACACCACGAACATTATTGATAATTTCATTAGATATTTTCATTAAAAACTCATACGGTAAATGTACCCAATCAGCTGTCATTCCGTCTGAAGATTCTACAGCTCTTAACGCCACCACTTTTTCATACGTACGCTCATCTCCCATTACACCAACACTATTTACGGGTAATAAGATAGCACCTGCTTGCCATACTTTATCGTACAAACCTTGTTCTTTCAATCCATTAATATATATTGCATCTACTTCTTGTAAAATAGCTACTTTTTCTGGTGTAATATCTCCCAAAATACGAATCGCTAAACCTGGTCCTGGGAAAGGATGGCGACCTAATAACTCAGCGTCAATTCCTAATGTAGCACCTACTCTACGGACTTCATCTTTAAATAACATTCGTAAAGGTTCTACAATTTGTAATTTCATAAAATCAGGTAAACCACCTACATTATGATGTGATTTTATAGTCGCTGAAGGTCCGCCCGTAGCTGAAACCGATTCAATTACATCAGGATAAATCGTACCTTGCCCTAAAAATTTTACATCTTTTAATTGATTGGCTTCATCGTCAAAAACTTCTATAAACGCATTTCCAATAGCTTTACGTTTAGCTTCAGGATCATCAAGTCCAGCAAGAGCATCATAAAAACGCTGAGAAGCATCTACACCTTTAACATTTAATCCCATTCCTTTGTATTGGTCTAATACACTTTGGAATTCGTTTTTACGTAATAATCCGTTATTTACAAAAATGCAATATAAATTACTACCAATTGCTTTATTTAAAATTACCGCAGCAACTGTAGAATCAACGCCACCAGATAATCCTAACACTACTTTTTCGTCGCCAATTTTGGCTTTCATATCAGCAATTACTTCTTCTACAAAAGCATTTGGCGTGAAGGTTTGTTCCACTTTTGCAATTTTAACTAAGAAGTTTTCTAACATTTGTTTTCCATCTGTTGAATGGTAAACCTCGGGATGAAATTGAATGGCGTAAGTAGTTTCACCTTCAATTTTATACGCCGCATTTTCAACGTCTTTTGTACTTGCTATTTTAACACCATTTGTTGGCAATTTTTTGATTGAATCGGAATGACTCATCCAAACTTGGCTATTATCAGAAACACCTTCTAAAAACACTTCGTTTTCTTTAATGTAAGATAAATTTGCTCTTCCGTATTCTCTTGTATTGGAAGCAGCTACTTCTCCACCTGAAAAATGCGCTAAATATTGTGCACCATAACAAACCGCTAATAACGGTTTTTTACCTCTAATTTCAAATAAATCTGGATGAAGTGCTTCTTCTGAACGCACCGAACAAGGACTTCCACCTAAAATTACCGCTTTATATGATGATAAATCGGCTGGAATTTTATCGAATGGGAAAATCTCGCAGAAAATATTTAATTCTCTAACTCTTCGAGCAATTAGTTGGGTGTATTGTGATCCGAAATCTAAAATTAATACGTTGTTCATTGGTGTTGTGTTGTTTTTTTGTTTCAGGTTTAGCTTCGCTCCGTTTGGCTTTGCCTCGGGTGAAGTTTCAGGTTACTATTGCTCACTTGAAACAAAAATAGCTTGAAACTTGAAACTATTTAATTAATATTCAAACGTTCCGTATTCCGAAACTATAGTTAACTTTTTACTATCAGATGCTTCCACTCTTCCTACAATTTGTGCATCGATGTTAAATGATTTTGAAATTTCGATGATATCTTGTGCAATTTCAGCAGGTACATAAATTTCCATTCTATGTCCGCAATTGAATACCTGATACATTTCTTTCCAATCGGTTTTAGAATTTTCTTGAATCAATTGAAATAATGGTGGTACTGGAAATAAATTATCTTTAATTACGTGAACGTTGTCTACAAAGTGAAGTACTTTAGTTTGGGCGCCTCCACTGCAATGCACCATTCCGTGAATTTGATTTGAATTGTATTTAGATAATAATTTTTTAATAACTGGCGCATACGTTCTGGTTGGAGAAAGCACTAATTTTCCAGCATCAATTGGGCTGTTTTTAACAACATCAGTTAACATCGTTTGACCCGAATAAACCAATTCGTTTGGAACTGCTGCATCAAAACTTTCAGGATATTTTTGAGCCAAATATTTCGCAAAAACATCGTGACGTGCAGATGTTAATCCATTACTTCCCATTCCGCCATTGTATTCTGTTTCGTATGTAGCTTGGCCAAAAGAAGCCAATCCTACAATTACATCACCCGCTTGAATATTCGCATTATCAATTACATCGGCACGTTTCATACGAGCGGTAACCGTTGAATCTACGATAATCGTACGAACCAAATCGCCCACATCTGCCGTTTCACCACCTGTGGAATGAATTGTAACTCCATGATTTTTTAAATCTGAAATTAATTCTTCTGTTCCATTGATAATTGCCGAAATTACCTCGCCTGGAATTAGATTTTTATTTCTTCCAATAGTCGATGAAAGTAGAATATTATCAGTTGCACCCACACACAATAAATCGTCAATATTCATGATTAATGCGTCTTGCGCAATGCCTTTCCAAACAGAAATATCACCCGTTTCTTTCCAATACATATACGCTAAGGAAGATTTTGTACCCGCACCATCAGCGTGCATAATGATGCAATAGTTTTCATCATTGGTCAAATAATCGGGGATAATTTTACAGAAGGCTTTCAGAAACAATCCTTTATCGATGTTTTTAATGGCGTTATGCACGTCTTCTTTAGAAGCAGAAACTCCTCGTAAATTATAACGTTTACTGGTATCAGAACTCATGAATTGTGTGTGTTGTTGTTGTTCCGCAAAGATAGTTTTAAAATTTAGAATTTAGAAGTTTGAATTTAGAAAAATCTTAAATTTTTATCACATAAATTCCATCCACAACATTTGATATATTATTTGGAACTTGAACGTTTTCTACTTTATAAGTTGTATAACATTCTTCTTCTTTAGCTGAAAGATCGTTGGTAATTAGAATTTCTTCTACGGTTAAAGTTGTTGGATTATTCAAAGTCAATTCAATGGTATTATCTACTACATTTTGAGTATTTGGAAAGATTTGGATCAATTTTGAATTGGGTATAAATCGAAACGGAACCAGCTTATCATCCAAATCTTTAATCACAATTTGGGTTGGTAAAAACGTTTCGTTTTCAAACACATTTTCATCAGTAGTAGCATCAACAATGGCTACAAAAAAAGAAGCCGGAGTGGCTCTATCGCCCTCTTCACATTTATCGCAACTTACATTTAACATTAGGAATAAAACTAATACTAACGAGACTATTTTTTTCATGCTTTATTTATTTAAAATTTCAATTTCAACTCGTCTATTGGCAGCTGCTTGATCTGCACTTGCTTCAGGTATTGGATATATGGGTTGCGAAACACCAAAACCTTTCGCTTGAATTCTATGCTGCGGTATGCCATTAAAAACCAAAAAACGCTTAACTTGTTTCGCTCTATCGGTAGAAAGATTGCGATAATCTTTATCAATACAACAAATATGACCTTGAATTTCGATTCTTAAATTCTCGTTATTTTGCATCACAAAAAGCAAATCATACAGCGCTCCTTGCGATTCTGGAACGTTAGCAAAAGTGTTTTGATAAAAATTTATGTTCTTCAACACTATTTTCGTTCCTACTTTAGCCAACTTTATCTTTTCTGCTAACGTTGCATTTTCAGGAATTATTACTTCAATGGCTTCTTTTATTCCTAAAATTTCATTTTCCTTGGCCAAATCTTTTTCTTGTAAAAAATGAATAATGGCTTTTCTATTTTCTGCTTTATTGACTGAAGTTGCGCCTTTTTCGCCCAAAGAAATACTTTTAAAATCGGGTCTAATGTTTACGGTTCCTTTGACTAGATTAAAAATGTGCGATACTCGTTTTTGCGATAACGTATCATTATAACCTAAACTCCCCACTTCATCAGTTGAACCCGTGATGGACAAAATTTTAGACGTTTTATTTTCTGCAATCCATTGTTGAAGTTTGGATGATTCAGAAGTATTCAATTCAAATTTATTGGCATCAAAATAGAATGCAACTTGTTCTTGCGAAAAAGCGCCAAACCCGAAACCAAACAATAGTATTGAAAAAACAACCTTCATTTTTTACTTTTTACGAAATAACAACAAATATACTACATACAAAAGTATGCCAAAGTTAATTTTCAATAATTTGAATTTGGACTATATTTACTCCTTAAATCTCAAAACAATAATTTCTTACAATTAGCTTTGCTACTAAGTGTTATTGTTAGTGGATTTTGCATGATAGTTATTTATCATCCATACTATGAATACTTGGATTATACAGGAATTGAAGAAATTCATTAATTAAAATACTTTCCCCTCTCCCGTACGAAAAGAAATTCAGCGAACTTAATCCTTTCGCGTGGTTCAACAACAAAAAAATCCCAATCGTTTGATTGGGATTTCTATTTTTATTACTTCGTAAATAACAATTCTCTGTATTTTGTTAGTGTCCATAACTCATCGTCTACTAACAATTCTAATTTGTCAGCATGGTAACGAATTTCTTCGAAGTATGGTTTTACTTTATCGCAATACGCAGCAGCCATTTTCTCGGTATTCGTTAAAGCGTTGGCTTTTTTACGTTCTTCGGTCATGGCTTCCACTTTGGTATTAATCCCTTCAATGTGTTCCGAAATTTCTTTGATTAATGAAATTTGTTCTTTCGCAATTTTTTCAAATGAAGCACCAAAGATTTCTTTCAATCCTTTTACGTTTTCAATCAATACATTTTGGTAACGAATTGCTGTTGGAACAACATGATTACGAGCAATATCACCTAAAATTCTACCTTCAATTTGAATTTTTTTCACGTATTCTTCTAGTTCAATTTCATAACGTGATTCAACCTCAACGTGGTTCATTACGCCCATTTCTCCAAACAATTCAATTGCTTTTTTAGACACTTTTGCTTTTAATGCTTCAGGTGTTGTTTTATGGTTACTTAATCCACGTTTTTTAGCTTCTTTTTCCCATGCTTCGCTGTATCCGTCGCCTTCAAAAAGAATTGCTTTTGTTTGTTTGATGTATTCTCTCAAGACATTGAAAATAGCTTCGTCTTTCTTTAAATCTTTTTTCTCAATTAACGTATCCACTTCTTTTTTGAAGTCTTTCAATTGTTTTGCCACAATCGTGTTTAACGTTGTCATTGAAACGGCACAGTTAGCAGAAGAACCCACGGCTCTAAACTCAAATTTGTTTCCGGTGAACGCAAATGGAGACGTTCTGTTTCTGTCGGTATTGTCTAATAAAACGTCTGGTAATTTACCTACTACGTTTAATTTTAAATCGGTTTTTTCTTCTGGCGATAATTTTCCGTTAGACACCCCTTCTAATTCCGCTAATACTTTAGTTAATTGCTGACCAATGAATACCGAAATAATAGCAGGTGGCGCTTCGTTTGCCCCTAAACGGTGGTCGTTACTTGCCGAAGCAATAGACGCTCTTAACAATTCTTCGTTATCATGAACCGCTTTAATTGTGTTGATGAAAAACGTTAAAAATTGTAAGTTGCTCATTGGGGTTTTACCCGGACTCAATAAGTTAATACCCGTATCGGTAGCTAATGACCAGTTGTTGTGTTTTCCTGAACCGTTTACTCCTTTGAATGGTTTTTCATGGAATAACACTTTAAAATCATGACGCTCTCCTACTTTTTGCATCACATCCATTAATAAAGAATTGTGATCAACCGCTAAGTTGATTTCTTCAAAAATAGGTGCTAATTCAAATTGGTTAGGCGCTACTTCGTTATGACGTGTTTTAACCGGAATTCCTAATAACATACATTCGTTTTCTAAATCACGCATATACGTTAAAACGCGTGTAGGAATCGAACCAAAATAATGATCGTCTAATTGTTGTCCTTTAGCAGCAGTATGTCCTAATAAAGTACGACCCGTAGCTAATAAATCGGGACGAGAATTCGCTAAAGCTGAATCCACTAGGAAATATTCTTGTTCCCAACCTAATGTTGGTGTAACACGTTTTACATTTTTATCAAAATATTTAGCTACATCAATTGCAGCTGCATCAATAGCGTTTAAAGCTCTTAATAAAGGTGTTTTATTATCTAAAGCTTCACCTGTATACGAAACGAAAACAGTTGGAATACATAAAGTAGTTCCAAAAATAAAAGCTGGCGATGTTGGATCCCAAGCGGTATATCCTCTTGCTTCAAACGTATTTCTGATGCCTCCATTTGGAAAAGAAGAAGCATCTGGTTCTTGTTGTACTAATTGACTTCCGCCAAATTTTTCAACTGGATCACTTCCATCAGGAAACGTTTCAAAAAAAGCATCATGTTTTTCTGCAGTTGTTCCTGTTAATGGCTGAAACCAGTGGGTATAATGTGTTACTCCTTTTGATAATGCCCATTCTTTCATTCCTAATGCAATATAATCGGCAATTTTACGATCGATTTTTACACCATCTGCAGCAGCTTTAACTGCTTTATATGCTTCTGAAGTTAAAAATTGTCGCATAGCTTTGTCACCAAAGACATTACTACCAAAAATAATTGATTTTCTGTCCAATTCTTCTACATGAACTGGTTTTCTGTCGGTTGCCTTTCTTAAAGCTTGAAAACGAAATGTTGACATAAAGTTGTGTTTTTAAAGTTATACCCTTGAAAAGTTATGCAAATATATAACTTTTTTCAATATTTTTACAATGACCCCTATTTTTTTAGGGGTAAAATATTTTTTTATTATATTTACACTATGAAAACAGCAAATTTATACATGATCATGTTAGGATGCACTCCAAAAGGACGATTTACGGAGCAACATGATATCTTTTTTGGAATTGGAACGAGTGTAAAAGAATTAGTTCCTGATATGAAGGCATTTTGGCCAGAAGCAAAAGGAAAAATACATATAGATGCATGGCAAAAAGTAACTTGTGTTGATGGATTTGCAATTGAAGTGGTTTCAAATAATGAAAAACTGAAACAAGAAGAGCAATTATTCTTTCTGAATTTAGGCGGATATAAAGAAGGCAAATTTGAAGAATACCATTATAAAGTGTTAGTGGTTGCAACAACAAAAGCCGAAGCCATTAAAAAAGCAAAACAAACAACATTCTATAAACATTATGATTTCAAAGGCGCAGCATCACATATTGACGATAAATATGGAGTTGATGTAGATGATATCCATGCTATTGAAGAAATTCTTTCGGAAAAATTTAAATCGGAGTATCGTTTACAAATTAAAAAAACCAATGTGATTTCAGAAGATGAAAAACACATTGGTTATTTAAAAATTGACACTTTAACGGTGTAAAACTATCGGGGAAACTACCTCTTATTTAAATTCGCTTGATATTTTTCGTATTTATTCCATAGGCTTCGATTACTGAATCATAATCATTAAAATCTACTTGATTTGAACTTCTGCTTGAGAAAAATCCTGGAATAATTACAATTCTAAATGTTTGATTGTTGATGTACTGAGGTGTATTTGCTAAATTATAAGTACCATCTGCATAAATAGTAAAATCTACTCTGCTAAAATCATAATCATAATCTAATTCCCCTGCATTCAAATATAACGTTCTAGGAATCAACTGCCAAACAGGTGTACTTGAATTAATTACATCAGACATTCTATAAATTAAGATATTATCTGAAGCGTAAATTTGAGGATTTAGATTTCTGTAGATAAAATATTTTCCAGAAGTAGTATCAAAACTGAAGTTGATATTTTTTAATTCAAAAACCTCTGCAATGGTATCGTTATCAACAGTGTCTTGAACTTCGTTTACGGTACAACCTTGTAATGTGATCATTCCGATAAAAGCCAGTAGTAAAGTAATTTTTTTCATAATATAGTTTTTTAGAGATTTAAGATGATACACTATAACCAATTGTTGTGCCAAAATTTTATCCGTTTTTATTTTTGTATCTTTGAAACTTCATAAAAGCTTATAAAATGGGAAGAAATAATCCGAAAAATATTAAAGCGCACAACGATAAATTGCACAAAGAGCAAGCAAAAGCAAAAGCAAAAAAGAATGCTCGTGCCGAAAAATTAAAAGAAATTCAGCGAAAGTTTAAAGAAGCTAATTTATAGTTGGATTCAAATTGAAAATCAATAGATTATTACATATTGCGTCTGTATTGTCCACCCACTTCAAACAATCCGCTAGTAATTTGACCTAATGAACACACTTTTGTAGCTTCCATTAATAAGGCAAACATATTTTCGTTTTTAATTGCTGCATTTTGTAATAATTCAATTTGATTAGCAACTGTATCTGAATTTGCTTGTTGCAGATTCGTTAGCATTTCTATTTGATAGGCTTTCTCTTCTTCTGTTGCACGAATAACCTCTGCAGGAATAACCGTTGGAGATCCTTTTGAACTCAAGAACGTATTTACCCCAATAATCGGAAATTCACCAGTATGTTTCAAGGTTTCGTAATACAAACTTTCTTCTTGAATTTTACTTCGTTGGTACATGGTTTCCATTGCTCCCAATACACCGCCACGTTCGGTAATTCGGTCAAATTCTTGTAACACGGCATCTTCCACTAAATCGGTTAATTCTTCAATAATGAACGAACCTTGAATTGGATTTTCATTTTTAGCTAAACCTAATTCTTTATTAATAATCAACTGAATTGCCATTGCTCTACGCACTGATTCTTCGGTTGGAGTTGTAATCGCTTCATCGTACGCATTTGTATGTAACGAGTTACAGTTGTCGTAAATCGCATACAAAGCTTGAAGCGTCGTACGAATATCATTAAAATCAATTTCTTGGGCATGTAACGAACGTCCAGAAGTTTGAATGTGGTATTTCAACATTTGCGCTCTTTCGTTGGCTCCGTATTTATTTTTCATGGCTTTCGCCCAAATTTTTCGGGCAACGCGACCAATTACAGCATATTCAGGATCGATTCCGTTAGAGAAAAAGAACGATAAATTCGGTCCGAAATCATTGATGTTCATTCCGCGACTCAAATAGTATTCCACGTAAGTGAAACCATTAGCTAACGTAAATGCCAATTGGGTAATTGGGTTCGCGCCCGCTTCAGCAATGTGATATCCTGAAATAGAAACTGAATAAAAATTACGAACGTTTTCTTTAATGAAATATTCTTGCACATCGCCCATTAATCGTAAAGCAAATTCCGTAGAAAAAATACACGTATTTTGTGCTTGATCTTCTTTTAAAATATCGGCTTGAACCGTTCCACGAACTTGTGCTAACGTTTTAACTTTGATATCATTATAAACATTTAATGGTAAAACTTGGTCACCCGTTACGCCTAAAAGCATCAAACCTAATCCATTATTCCCTTCTGGTAAATCCCCTTGATATGATGGGCGGCTAACCCCTTTTTGATTATAAATTTCGTTGATTTTAGCTTCAACTTCCTTCTGTAAACCATTTTCAATAATGTATTTTTCACAATTCTGATCGATAGCCGCATTCATAAAGAATCCCAACAACATTGGCGCGGGTCCATTAATTGTCATGGATACAGAGGTCATTGGATGACTCAAATCAAAACCAGAATACAATTTCTTCGCATCGTCTAAACAACAAATCGAAACTCCGGCATTACCAATTTTTCCATAAATATCAGGACGAATGTGTGGATCGTTTCCGTACAAAGTCACCGAGTCAAAAGCTGTAGATAGTCGTTTTGCTGGTAATCCCGCAGACACATAATGAAAACGCTTGTTAGTTCGTTCTGGACCACCTTCACCTGCAAACATTCTACTTGGGTCTTCACCTTCTCTTTTAAATGGATACAATCCGGAAGTAAAAGGGAATTCTCCAGGAACATTTTCTTGTAAATTCCATTTTAAAATATCGCCCCAAGCTTGGTATTTTGGTAAGGCTACTTTTGGAATTTGCGAATGCGATAACGATTCAGTATGCGTAGCGATTTTAATTTCTTTATCTCGAACTTTAAAACTGTAAGTCGGATTTTTGTATTTGTTTACTTTTTCGTCCCAAGTTAAAATGATTTCCCAATTGTAAGGGTCTAAGTTCATTTTTACTCGGTCGAATTCTTTAGTCAATAACGAAACGAAATCTTTGTTATCGGCATTGATTTTTAAAGAATCTTCAACTATTCCTGCTTTATTTAATTGTGGTAAATTACCGTTAACCGATTCCACAGTTTTAAAAATTCCGTATAATTTTTGCGCTACTTCAACTTGAGAAAGTGCTGTTTCATCGTATTTTCTATTGTTTTCTGCAATTTCAGATAAATAACGGGTTCTATGAGGTGGAATTACGAAAATCTTCTCGCTCATTTCACGCGTAATTTCAAAAGTCGATTGTAATTCAGATCCCGTTTTTTCTACAATCTTATCCATAATCGATTTGTAGAGTGTGTTCATTCCTGGATCGTTAAACTGAGATGCGATAGTTCCAAAAATTGGCATCTTATCTGTATCCACATCCCACAAATTATGATTGCGTTGGTATTGTTTTTTCACATCACGAATCGCATCTAACGCACCACGTTTGTCGAATTTATTTAAAGCTACTAAATCCGCAAAATCAAGCATATCGATTTTTTCCAATTGAGTTGCTGCTCCAAACTCGGGAGTCATTACGTATAAAGAAACATCTGAATGCTCTATAATTTCAGTATCCGATTGTCCAATTCCAGACGTTTCTAAAATTATGATATCGTATTTAGCCGCTTTTAGTACTTCGATAGCTTCAGCCACATATTTTGACAAGGCTAAATTGGATTGACGGGTTGCCAACGAACGCATATAAACTCTTGAATTGTTAATTGCATTCATTCTAATTCTATCACCTAATAAGGCACCGCCTGTTTTACGTTTAGAAGGGTCAACCGAAATTAATCCGATTGTTTTTTCTGGAAAATCAATTAAAAACCGACGAACCAATTCATCTACTAAAGATGACTTTCCAGCGCCGCCTGTTCCCGTAATTCCTAAGACGGGAATTTTAGAGGTTTCATTCTTTTGGTGAATTTGGTCAAAAACCGATTTTGCAATTTCTGGAAAATTCTCAGCAGCCGAAATTAATCGTGCAATAGCAGTTGGGTTTTTTTCTTCTATATGGGATAATTCTCCAGTTAATTTATCTCCAATTGGATAATCAGAACGTTTGACCAAATCATTAATCATACCTTGTAATCCCATAGCACGACCATCATCTGGAGAATAGATTCTTTCGATTCCGTATTCGTGTAACACTGAAATTTCTGAAGGTAAGATAACGCCTCCGCCTCCGCCAAATATTTTGATATGACCAGCACCTTTTTCCTTAAGTAAATCGAACATGTATTTAAAATACTCGTTGTGGCCTCCTTGATAAGACGTCATTGCAATCGCATTCGCATCTTCTTGAATGGCAGTATTTACAACTTCTTCAACACTTCTGTCATGTCCAAGATGAATTACCTCTACACCTGTTGCTTGGATAATTCTTCGCATGATGTTAATGGCTGCATCGTGTCCGTCAAAAAGCGAGGCTGCAGTTACAATTCTTACTTTATTAACAGGAATATAAGGTATTTGTGGTTCCATCTGTAATTTTAATTCGTTTTAAAGGCTGCAATTTACGAATTTAATAATTTTTATCCTTTTAAAAATTAAAATAATTATAGCTTAAAAAGGCATTATATTTGCTTATATTTTTCTAGAAAAAATAAAAAATATGAAAAAACATATTCTCAACTTATCTTTTATTCTGTTAATTGGAGGTATTTCAACCCCTAAATTAATGGCACAACTTCCAAAAATTAATTCAACAGTTAGTCAAACTGAAATTAGTAAAGGACTCAAAGAAGCATTAAACAATGGAATAACAAAACAAGTAACGAAACTTGCTGCTAAAGATGGTTATTTAAAAAACGAAGCAGTAAAAATTATGTTGCCTGAAGAACTTAAAACCGTAGATAAAAAGTTACGTCAATTTGGAATGGGAAAATTAGCCGATGAAGGCATTGAACTATTAAACCGAGCTGCGGAAGATGCTGTAAAAGAAGCGACTCCTATTTTTGTGGATGCAGTAAAACAAATGACTTTTACCGATGCTAAAAATATTCTTTTAGGCAATGAAAATGCAGCGACAGTCTATTTACAAAAAAACACAACCACGCATTTGTATGCTTCATTTAATCCCGTAATTAAAAAATCATTTTCTAAAGTGGGAGCTGATAAAGTTTGGTCAGAAATTATTAAAAAATATAATAGTCTGCCTTTGGTTAAAAAAGTAAATCCCGACTTAACCGACTACACCACAAACAAAGCAATGGAGGGCGTATTCAAAATGATTGCTGTAGAAGAAAAAGAGATTCGCACAAAATTACCTTCCAGAAATAGTGATTTATTGAAAAAAATATTTGTGCTTCAAGATAAAATAAAGTTGTAAAAATTTAAGAATCAATAACATAAGTATAACATATCCTTAACACATTGTGTGAGAAAAACTTCCGACATTTGTAATGTAAAATGAGTTTTCTTATTTGGTTAGGTTAGTTTGTAAAAATCACTCCGATGAAAATCGGAGTTTTTTTGTTTTTATCATTATTTGCCTAATTTATTTTCGTTGTAATTAAAATAATGCAATTTATTTTTAGCAATATAAAAACCTTTTTAATTAATACAGAATTGTGAAAATAAATAGTATTTTTTATAGAGCGGCTAAATAAATCAAAACATTTTTCTCAATACGTTCTTGAATATTCGTTATATCTGCTTTTACAAAAGATTCACCAATGATATTTTCAAATAATTCAATGTAACGCTCTGAAACGGTTTCAATGTATTCATCTGTCATGTTAGGAATTTGTTGCCCTTCTTTGCCTTGAAAACCATTTTCAATCAACCAGCGACGCACGAACTCTTTTGACAATTGTTTTTGTTCTTCGTTGTTGTTTTGTCTTTCTTGGTAACCTTCTGCATAAAAATAACGAGAAGAATCGGGTGTGTGAATTTCATCAATCAACACGATTTGACCGTCTTTTGTTTTCCCAAATTCATATTTTGTATCTACTAAAATTAATCCGCGAGACGCTGCAATTTCAGTTCCTCTTTGGTACAACGCTCTGGTGTATTTTTCTAAGATTAAATAATCTGCTTCGGTTACAATTCCATTAGCTAAAATAGCTTCACGCGAAATATCTTCGTCGTGCGAACCGTTATCGGCTTTGGTTGTTGGCGTTATGATTGGTGTTGGAAATTGATCGTTTTCTTTTAATCCTTCGGGCATTTCCACACCGCAAAGAATTCTTCTTCCTGCGGCATATTCACGTGCTGCATGCCCAGATAAATACCCACGAATTACCATTTCTACTTTAAAAGGTTCGCATAAATGCCCTACCGCCACATTTGGATCGGGAGTAGCTATTAACCAATTGGGAACAATATCTGAAGTTAACTCCATGAACTTCGTCGCAATTTGGTTTAAAATTTGTCCTTTATAAGGAATTCCTTTAGGTAAAACTACATCAAATGCCGAAAGTCGATCGGTTGCCACCATCACTAATAAGTCATCATTGATGTTGTACACTTCTCTAACTTTTCCTCTGTAAACCGATTTTTGTCCTGGAAAATTAAAATTTGTAGTGGTAATTGTATTCATGTGTGGTGTTGTTGTTTGTGTGGTGCAAAAGTAAAAAAAAGACACTAATATTAGTGTCTCTTTTTAGGAATAATTTAATCGTTATTTTCAATGCTTTTATACGCATCAATAATTTTCTTGACTAATCTATGGCGTACAATATCTTTGTCGTCTAAATAGATTATACCCACACCTTCTACATCTTTCAAAATGAGAATCGCTTCTTTCAATCCTGAAATAGTTCTTCTTGGTAAATCTACCTGACCAGGGTCGCCTGTAATCATAAATTTGGCGTTTTTTCCCATTCGCGTTAAGAACATTTTCATTTGTGAATGAGTTGTATTTTGGGCTTCGTCTAAAATCACAAAAGCATTATCTAACGTGCGACCACGCATAAATGCTAAGGGTGCAATTTGAATAATCCCTTTCAAAATATAATCTTCAAGGGTTTGTGGTGGCAGCATATCGCGCAATGCATCGTATAATGGTTGCATATAAGGATCTAATTTTTCCTTCATGTCGCCTGGAAGAAATCCAAGATTTTCACCTGCTTCGACCGCTGGACGTGTTAAAATAATGCGCTTGACTTGTTTCTCTTTTAACGCTTTAACCGCCATAGCTACACCAGTATAGGTTTTTCCTGTTCCGGCAGGACCAATAGCAAACACCATATCGTGTGTGTATATGGTATCAACCAATCTTTGTTGGTTAGGCGTCATCGCTTTGATGAGCTTTCCACCTATTCCATGCACAAGAATTTTATCACGATCGTGCATGTGTTCCGTGTCATGTTGTTGACTGGTTTCTAAAACACGAAGAATTACATTATCATCAATACTGTTGTATCTAGAAAAATGATTCATTAATCTCCTAAAACGCGATTCAAATTCGTCTAAAATTTCACCTTCACCAAAGGCTTTCAAAGTAGTCCCTCGAGCCACAATTTTTAACTTTGGATAATACTTTTTAATAGTTTCAAGATGAGCATCTTGTGTGCCCCAAAAATCTTTTGGAGCAATGTCGATTAATTCTATAGTTCTTTCGTTCAAAGGCTTTGTTTTTTTAATTATTTTTGAAACGCTAAATTTGTAGTAGATTTGTATTCAAATTTAGTAAAAACAACTATTGCTTTATAAATAAGTTATAAACAAAAAAATGTCAATAATTACGCTAACTACCGATTTTGGACACAAAGACTATTTTGTAGGTGCTTTGAAAGGAAAAATAGTTTCTGAATTAAACGATGCAACGATAATTGATATTTCGCATGACATTGATTTATTCAATACTTTAGAAGCTAGTTATTGTATTGAAGCAGCTTATTCAAGTTTTCCAAAAGGAACTATTCACATTATCGGAGTAGATAGTGAGCGTGTGGGCGATATGCAACATATTGCATTGCAATGGGACGATCATTTTTTCATTTGTGCCGATAATGGCATTTTAAATGTATTACTGCAAAAAAAGGTGGCTCAAAAAATAGTAGCAATTAATATTCATGAACGACTAAATACTAATGCAAGTGACATGGATGTTTTTGTTGCCGTTGCAGCACATATAGCTCGAGGTGGTTTATTGAATGTTATTGGTAAAGAAATTAACGAATTAAAACCAGTCAATGCAGTCAACCCGATAGTTTCAAATGATTTATCTTCAGTAAAAGGTCAAATTATTTATATTGATTCTTTTGGCAATTGTGTAACGAATATTTCTCAAAAGCAGTTTATTGAAGTGGCTCGCAATCGAAAATTTGAAATTCAAGTAAAAAATAAAAAACTAAATCGAATCCATAAAAATTATTCCGATTTTCCGGTGGTTGAAAAGAAACAATTGAAAGATTTTGAAGGCGACTTTTTAGCCCTATTTAATGAAAATGGATTTTTAGAAATCGCTATTTATAAAAGTAATCCAAAGACTGTTGGCTCTGCTTCTACTTTATTAGGTATCAAATTTAGAGATACTATAACTATCGAATTTAAAAATTAAACCATGTTTATACGAATTGTAAAAATGCGTTTTAACGAAGATAAAATTGAGGCTTTTCTATCTAATTTTGAAGCCGTGAAGCAACACATTCGAAATTTTGAAGGCAATCAGTTTTTAGAATTGTATCAAGATAAAAATGACCAACGTATCTTTTTTACCTATAGTTATTGGGAAAACGAACAAGCATTAGAAAATTATAGAAACTCGATACTATTTAACGAAGTTTGGAGTTATACTAAAACATTATTTAGCGATAAACCCGAAGCTTGGAGTGTGGATCGATTGGTAACTTTGAGTTAGGAGTTGGAAGATGGAAGTTGGGAGATGGAAGTTGGGAGATGGGAGGAACTTTTAACATTTAAAACATAAACATTTAATAAAAAATAAATGAAAGCACTATTACTTCGCGAAATTAAATCCTTTTTTGGCTCGCCAATAGGTTATTTAGTTATCGCTATTTTTCTTTTACTCAACGGATTATTTCTTTGGGTATTTGAAGGCGAATTCAATATATTAAACTCGGGGTTTGCCGATTTAAGTCCGTTTTTTAAATTGGCACCGTGGATCTTAATTTTCTTGATTCCGGCGGTAACCATGCGGAGTTTTTCCGATGAAAAAAAACAAGGAACCATCGAATTATTATTTACCAAACCGCTTTCCAACTGGGACATCGTAAATGGAAAATTCCTTGGTGCTTTTATTTTGATTGTTTTAGCAATTGTACCCACTGTAATTTATGTTTTCACTATTTCACATTTTGGAAATCCGCAAGGCAATATTGACATGGGAAGTACCTTGGGTTCTTATTTTGGTTTATTGTTTTTAATTGCTGCTTACACTGCTATCGGAATTTTTGCATCGACTTTATCAGACAACCAAATTGTAGCTTTCATTATAGCTGTTTTTTGTTGTTTCTTTTTCTACTTTGGATTTGATGGTATTGCTTCTTTTTTAGGGAGTTATAGCTCTATTTTTGCTTCATTAGGTATGGATTTTCATTTTAAAAGTATGAGTCGCGGCGTTTTAGACACGCGTGATATTATTTATTTCATCAGTGTAACGTTTCTTTTTTTAACCGCAACGGTTTATCAACTTAAATCTTTGAAATGGTAATGAAGACAAATAAAATAAAAGCTTTAAATCAATTGGGGATTATATTAATCGTTTTGATCGTACTTAATGTATTAAGTCATTTCTTTTTCAAACGTTTTGATTTAACGCAAGATAAACGCTATACCCTTTCGGAAACTACTTTAAATATCATTAAAAATGTAGACAGTCCGTTGTATATTGATGTGTATTTAGACGGTAACTTTCCGCCCGAATTCAAACGTTTACAAAACGAAACCAAGCAGTTATTAGAGGAATTTTCGGCGTATAATTCAAACATTGTATTCCAATTTAAAAACCCGATTGAAAAAGAAGTCATGCGGGTGGAAGTAATGAAAGAATTTTATGCGCGCGGCATGCAACCGTTGAGCATTACTGTTGAAGACAAAGGGAAACAATCGCAAGAAGTCGTTTTTCCATGGGCTCAAGCAACTTATGGCGATAAATTTACAAAAGTGAGTTTGTTGAAAAATTTAATGGGCGCTTCTACTGAAGAAAAAGTAATTAGTTCGGTACAACATTTAGAATTTGGTTTTGCCGAAGCCATCACTAAAATCACAAAAGAAAAACAAAAGAAAATTGCGGTCATTAAAGGAAATGGCGAATTAATTGAACCTTTAATTGCGGATTTTCTTACAACGGTTAAAGAAAGTTATTACATTGGTCCGTTTACGTTAGATTCAGTTGCAAATCAGCCGGTTCAAACCTTAGCAGCACTTAAAAAATATGATTTAGCGTTAATTGCAAAACCTACCGAAGCTTTTTCGGAAGCGGAAAAACAAGTGTTAGATCAATTCATCATGAACGGCGGAAAAACGTTATGGTTGGTTGATGCGGTTTCGGCCGATATGGATAGCATGTACAACGAAACGGGCACTATTTTGGCACATCCGCGCGAATTAAACCTAACCGATTTATTCTTTAAGTATGGCATTCGAATGAATCCATTATTGATTAAAGATGAATATGCCACACCTATAAAAATAGCTTCAGGAAATCAGGGTAGCAAAACACAGTTGCAACAATACAATTGGAAATTTTCGCCATTTATTTATCCAACTTCTACCCATCCCATCGTAAAAAATATGGAAGGAATTAAGTTTGAATTTTCGAGTCCGATTGAACTATTAAAAAATGATGTTAAAAAAACAGTTTTATTGAGTTCTTCCGAATATTCAAAAACCATTGGAACACCTGCTCCTATTTCCTTATCTTTAATTAACGAAGAAACTACACCCGAAGAATATGCAGGAAAAGGATTACTTCCTGTTGCGGTTATGATGGAAGGAAAATTCAAATCGGCATACCAAAATAGAGTGTTGCCTTTTGCTGATAAAACCTTTCAATCTGTTGGAAAAGAAACTAAAATGATAGTCATTTCTGATGGTGATGTAATTAAAAATCAATTCGACAAAGGAATGCCATTAGAACTGGGTTTTGACAAATGGACCAATCAATTGTATGGCAATAAAGAGTTTTTATTAAACTGCGTAAATTATCTGTTAGATGACAACGGACTTATTAACATCCGAAGTAAAGATGTCGATTTACCCTTGCTCAACAAAGAAGAAGTTTATGCAAATTATACCAGCGCACAGCTTATAACTGTTGGATTACCAATACTTATTTTAGCAATCTTTGGTATTTTATTTACCTATTTACGCAAAAAAAGATACAGCCGTTAGTTGTTGATAATTTGTTTTTGCTTTTGATTAGATTTAGAATATATTTGTAAAACATAAAATCAATAACGATTTTAAAATACATGATGATGAAGTTTATAGTATCAAGTTCGTATTTATTAAAACAATTACAAGTTTTAGGAAGTGTTATTAATAGTAGTAACACCTTACCTATTCTTGATAATTTCTTGTTTGAATTAGACAATAATTTATTAAAAGTTTCGGCTTCCGATTTAGAAACCACCATGACGGCAACGTTAGAAATTGATTCTAAAAGTCAAGGAAGTGTAGCAATTCCTGCTAAACTTTTATTAGATATTTTAAAAACATTCCCAGAGCAACCGCTTACTTTTACTGTTGAAGATAATTCTACGGTAGAAATTAGCTCAAATTCGGGTAAATATGCTATTGCTTATGCAGCAGGAGAAGAATTTCCAAAGGCTGTTAATTTAGACGACCCTTCAAAAACGATTGTTCCTGCTGAAGTATTAGCTACTGCAATGAATAAAACAATTTTTGCAGCCGGTAACGATGATTTACGCCCAGTGATGAGTGGTGTTTTCTTTCAATTTTCACCAGAGGGATTAATTTTTGTAGCAACTGACGCTCATAAATTAGTAAAATATGCTCGCGCAGATGTGAAAGCTTCTCAAGTAGCCGATTTTATTATGCCTAAGAAGCCATTAAATATTCTTAAAGGAATTTTAGGCGCTTCTGATGCAGAAGTAGCAATCGAATATAACGATTCAAATGCTACATTTTCATTTGAAAATTATGTGTTAACTTGTCGTTTAATTGATGGAAAATATCCAAATTATGAAGCGGTTATTCCAAAAGAGAACCCAAATAAATTATTAATCAATAGAGTGCAATTTTTAAACTCGGTAAGACGTGTGGCAATTTTTGCTAATAAAACGACGCACCAAATTCGTTTAAAAATCGCGGGAACCGAATTAAATATTTCGGCAGAAGATATTGATTATTCTAATAAAGCAGATGAGCGATTAACATGTGATTATCAAGGTGATGACATGCAAATTGGGTTCAACTCGCGTTTCTTAACTGAAATGTTGAACAACTTGTCTAGCGACGAAATTCAATTAGAAATGTCGATGCCAAACCGTGCAGGAATTTTAACTCCTGTTGATGGCTTAGACGAAGGTGAAACCGTAACTATGTTAGTAATGCCAGTTATGCTGAGCAATTAATAAAAATCTAAACCAACCTTAACTTAAAAACCACTGA
>CAMDQL010000006.1 GCA_945905915.1 Flavobacterium psychrophilum | reverse complement strand
AAGAAATGACCAATTTTTTCCATTACGGTAACCGTATCGGCCATTTGTTTTGGATGTTGTCCTAAGTCAATTAGATTTTGGAACAACTCTTTTACGTTGGTCATGTTGAAATTCCCTGCAATAATTAAATTTCGGTGCATCCAATTGTTCTGACGTAAAAAAGGGTGAACACTTTCAATGCTGTTTTTACCGAAAGTTCCATAACGCACGTGACCCAAAAATAATTCTCCTAAATAAGGAATTTTTTGTTTTTGAAGCGCTACACTATTTTGATATTCGGGATGATCTTCTAATTCGCGACTGATTCTGTCGTTAATTTGAGCGAAGATATCCTTAATAGGCTGCGGGTCGTTTGAACGAATGCGACTGATGTATCGTTCCCCTGGATTGACATCCAATTTAATGCTGGCTAATCCGGCGCCGTCTTGCCCGCGGTTGTGTTGCTTTTCCATGAGCAAGTACATTTTTTGTACTCCATAGAAAGCAGTTCCGTATTTTTCTTTATAAAATTCTAACGGTTTTTTTAATCGAAGTAAGGCAATTCCACATTCGTGTTGTATAGCGTCACTCATAAGTTGTTGTGTTGTTGTGTTATTATATTTTCTTTTTTAACACATAGATTCATCGTTAAACTTAATATTAAAAGTTGCTTCGCTCAAAATAGATAACATAGCTATGTGTGAAATTTATTTCTGGTAACCAACTCATTAATAAAACTTAAACTATGTGTCTATGTGTTTTATATTTTTTTTCAAACAAAAAATGCCCCGAAATTTCGAGGCACGTTGTTATTCTTCTAATTCGATTTCAAATTGAGTTAATGCTTTAAATTGTTTTAATCTTGCATTTACTTCTTTTTTATCTAGACTAACCATTCGTTCTGTTCCAAATTTCTCCACACAAAAAGAGGCTAAATTTGAACCCTGAATGATTGCTGTTTTCATTGTGTTGAAAGAAATATCGCCTTGTTGTGCAATAAATCCTGAGAAACCTCCTGCAAAGGTATCTCCAGCGCCTGTTGGATCAAAAACATCTGCTAATGGCAATGCTGGAGCAAAGAAAATGTGTTCGTTATGGAAAATTAACGCACCGTGTTCTCCTTTTTTAATTACGACATATTTTGGACCCATTGTATGAATTTTAGCAGCCGCTTTTACTAAAGAATATTCTCCAGACAACTGACGTGCTTCTTCATCATTAATAGTAATTACATCTACGCGTTTAATTACGTCTAGTAATTCGGGTAAGGCACAATCCATCCAAAAATTCATGGTATCAAGAACTACTAATTTAGGCGTTGTAGTCATTTGATTTAAAACACCGGTTTGAACTAGTGGGTGCAAGTTTCCTAGCATTACTACTTCGGCATTTTTAAAATCTTGTGGAACTACCGGATTGAAATCAGCTAAAACATTTAATTCTGTAGCTAATGTATCTCTTGAGTTCATATCATTGTGGTAACGACCGCTCCAAAAGAAGGTTTTTCCTCCTTTTACGATTTCGATTCCTGAAATATCAATGTTTCTTTCGGTTAATAAATCTAGATATTCTTGCGGAAAATCTTCGCCAACAACTGAAACAATTCCTGATTTTACATTAAAATGCGAAGCCGAAAGCCCTATAAAAGTTGCAGCGCCTCCTAAAATTTTATCGGTTTTACCAAAAGGTGTTTCGATAGCGTCAAAAGCAACTGTTCCTACTATTAATAATTTGTTCATTAAATTGAAATTGAAATAAGAGGCAAAGATAAAACTTTAGTTTCAAAGTATAAAGTTTAAAAGTTATTCTTTACAACAACTTTACTTCTTTTCTCTGCAAAAGGAAACCTTGAACAATTGTTCTTAAATCATTATAAACTCCATATTAAAACAGTTAGTCATAGCTTATTCATTAGCAAAATAATCGTTTGAAATAAATAAATTGAAATAATTTAAAAAAAACGTAATTTTAGTTCGATAAAAAGATAAATGCGCGCTACACAAGTTTATTTTTACTAAACCATTAAAATATATAATGATACTCATAATTATTATTAATGGTGTTCTTAGTGATAGATAACTTGATTATGTAGTATTTTTGATAAACTAATCAAATAAAAGTATGAAAAAAATTATTGTAGTAGTTGTATTCTTAATGAGCACAAACTTAATTTACTCGCAAGATTATGTAGATATTGTAAAATTATCTACTAATAATGCAACACTAGGCAACATTGATAATAATTATGAAACCAGTGTAAACAACTTGAACATGGAAGTTTACTATCCAAAAAAATTATCAGATAAAGCCGTTTTATTAACCGGTTTTACCGTTGAAAACACACGATTAAACTTAAGTCCAAGCTCTGATAGAAGCAGCTTAACTATGACGCGTTTAAATCTAGGAATGAAATACCAACATTCTGAGAAATGGTCTGGAACCTATGTTTTTCTTCCAAAAATTGCCTCAGATTTTGATAATATTGGATCCAATGATTTCCAATTTGGAGGAATAGCCGTTTTAGATTATCAATATAGTGAATCCTACAAAATTAAATTTGGAATGTATGCTTCTTCTGAAAATCACGGATCAACAATTACACCATTAATTGGATTATGGCACCGATCTAAAGACAATAAATTTTATATTAATGCCACTTTACCAATTCGTATGGATGCTAATTATGCGTTATCAAAAAATTTCGGCGTTGGTTCTGATTTAGCGACTTCTATTAAATCATATAATCTTTCCGAATTAAATTCTGACAATTATGTTCAAGAGGAATCCATTCGCTTTGCGCTTTATGCAGCACTTGGTTTAATGGATAATTCAATTATATTAAGAGGAAAAGTAGGATTTGACACTACAGATTATGGCGTTTTTAACAGTAATCAAAAGGTAGGCGCACAAGTTTTAACGTTCCCACTGAGCACTGATAAAAGAAATCGACTTAATTCAGAATTTGATTCATCACTTTATGTAGGATTTGATGCAATTTATCGATTTGATTTAACCAAAGAAACAAAATAATAAAGGGAGCTGAAAAGCTACTTTTTTTATCTATTTACAACAATTTATCATCTTCTCTTTCGTAAAACTCATCAATAGACAATTGTTCTTGTTGCGAAGCCATAACGGCTAATGCATCACAGCGTTCGTTTTGTGGATGACTGTTGTGTCCTTTAACCCATTGAAAATCAACTTGATGTTGGCGATAAATTTTTAAGAACCGCAGCCACAAATCGGGGTTTTTCTTAGCTTTAAAGTTGATTTTTTCCCATTGAAATACCCAGCGTTTTTCTACAGCATCCACCACATATTTCGAATCAGAAACGACCAAGACTTTGGTTTTTAAGGTTTTTAATTTTTCTAAACCTACGATTACCGCTAATAATTCCATTCTATTATTAGTAGAAATGCGAAAACCTTCGTAAAATTCTTTTTTATACGGCGTTCCTACCATTTCCATGACCACGCCATAGCCAGCCGGACCAGGATTTCCCTTGGCGGCGCCGTCTGTATATATGTGAACTTCGTGTTGCAAAATTTGAATTTAGAATTTAGAATTTAGAACTTCGGAAATAACCGTTGAAAAATATTTATGTTCTAGCTCGTGGATTTTGTGCGCAATTTCTTCAGCCGTTTTACAATCTTCGATATTTACAGACTTTTGAAAAATAAATTCGCCTTCATCGTAGTTTTCGTTTACATAATGAATGGTAATTCCCGTTTCTATTTCTTTATTGTCTAAAACTGCTTGATGCACATGCATGCCATACATGCCTTTTCCGCCATATTTTGGCAACAATGCCGGGTGAATATTAATCACTTTTGTATATTCCTTTAATATAGATTCGGAAAATTTTAGTAAAAATCCGGCCAAAACAATTAAATCGGGCTGGAACTGCTGCAATTTTTCGAGTACAAAACCTTCATTTAATTGCGCTTTTGAAAAAACTACCGATGGAATGTTATGGTTTTTTGCTCGATCTAACACTTTGGCATCTGCCTTATTAGAAAAAATAGCCACAACAGAACCTTCTTTGTTGCTTTTAAAAAATTTAATAATTTCTTCGGCGTTTGAACCATTACCAGAAGCGAAAAGCACAATATTCTTCATTTATAAATAATTTCTTTCCACAAAAAAAAGCATAATAATTGGTAAAAAATAAAAAAAAGATGCCTTTATGAATTATTTTTTTTAAATTCGTGGTCATATTTAGCAACAAAAAGGTGGTATTAAAATAAAGTTTTTTATTTTTGCCAACAAATTAAATTAAAAATTAAAAGATTATGTCAGACATTGCATCAAGAGTAAAAGCGATTATCGTAGACAAATTAGGTGTTGACGAAAACGAAGTTGTAACAGAAGCAAGCTTCACAAATGATTTAGGAGCTGATTCATTAGACACTGTTGAGCTTATTATGGAGTTCGAAAAAGAATTTGATATTCAAATTCCAGACGACCAAGCGGAAAACATTGCTACTGTAGGTCAAGCTATCTCATATATTGAGGAAGCAAAAAAATAATATCTAAAGCATCCATAAGAGATTACTTTTGTGGGTGCTATTATTTTTTACCTAACGTTTTAAATCTTTTAAAAGATTTTGCAAACATTGATTGTATTACAATCATACAATAAAAAAAATATGTAATACCCATTGTTTCTTTTAGTTATTATTAAAAGCGCTTTGGGTTTTTTTATATCAACCGAAAATTAAAAACTATGCAATTAAAGCGCGTTGTTGTAACCGGTCTTGGTGCATTAACTCCAATCGGAAATAGTGTTAAAGAATATTGGGAAAGTTTAATTAATGGGAAAAGCGGTGCCGCTCCAATTACCTATTACGATACAGAAAAACACAAAACCAAATTTGCATGTGAAGTGAAAAACTTCAACATTGAAGATTATATGGACCGTAAAGAAGCCCGTAGATTGGATAAATTTGCGCAATATGCTATTGCCGCTAGTGATGAAGCTATTAAAGACGCCGGAATTACGCACGATAATGTGAACAAACACAGAGTTGGGGTAATTTGGGGTGCAGGAATAGGGGGCTTAGAAACCTTCCAAGACGAAGTGTTATATTATGCAAAAGGAGATGGAACTCCAAAATTCAACCCGTTTTTTATCCCAAAAATGATTGCTGATATTGCTCCTGCTCACATTTCAATGAGAAATGGTTATATGGGACCAAATTATACGACAGTTTCTGCTTGTGCCTCATCGGCAAATGCTTTAATTGACGCTTTTAACTATATCCGTTTAGGAATGTGTGATGTTATTGTTTCAGGAGGTTCTGAAGCAGCGGTAACCATTGCCGGAATGGGTGGATTTAATTCTATGCACGCCCTTTCAACTCGAAATGAAAGTCCAGAAACAGCTTCAAGACCTTTTGACGCTACTCGTGATGGATTTGTTTTAGGTGAAGGCTCAGGCGCACTTGTTTTAGAAGAATATGAACATGCAAAAGCACGTGGTGCTAAAATATATTGTGAAGTTGGCGGTGGCGGAATGTCTTCTGATGCTTACCACTTAACCGCTCCACATCCGGAAGGTATTGGTGTAATTGCTGTAATGGAAAACACTTTGCGTGATGCAGGAATGACTCCTGAACAAGTTGATCACATTAATACGCATGGAACATCAACTCCACTTGGTGATGTGGCTGAGTTAAAAGCAATTAGTCATGTTTTTGGTGATCATGCTAAAAACATCAACATTAATTCAACAAAATCAATGACAGGTCACTTACTTGGAGCTGCCGGTGCTATTGAAGCTATTGCCTCAATTCTAGCCATGCAAAACAGTATTGTTCCTCCAACAATTAACCACACTACCGTTGATGAAAATATTGATCCTTCATTGAATCTAACATTGAACAAAGCGCAAAAACGTGAAATCAATGTTGCCATGAGTAATACTTTTGGTTTTGGAGGTCACAATGCGTGTGTATTGTTTAAAAAATTAGTAAACTAATTCATGCGTCTGTTAAAAAAAATACTCAAAAATTCCCGTTCTCATGAAGACGGGATTTTTTTTGAAAAAATTACCAAAATTCTAGGCTTCACGCCAAAAGAAATCAAGTATTATCAAAAAGCGTTTACACACCGTTCGGTGAACAAACTCGACGATAAAGGCAATCCGTTTAACTATGAACGATTAGAATTCTTAGGCGATGCCATGCTAGGCAGTGTTGTTGCAGCGCATCTTTATAACGAAGTACCTTCGGGCGATGAAGGTTATTTAACAAAAATGCGCTCAAAAATTGTCAGTCGTGAACATCTTAATGAGTTGGGACGCGATTTTAACCTGATCGAATTTGTAGAGAGTAAAGTAAATTCAACACAATTTGGCGAAAACATTCACGGTAACTTGTTTGAAGCCTTTATTGGTGCTATTTATTTAGACCGTGGTTTTGAATATTGCGAAAAATTCATTCGCACAAAAATCATTAAACAATATGTAAACATTGCCCAATTAGAAGGAAAGGTAATCAGTTATAAAAGTTTAATAATTGAATGGTGTCAAAAAGAAAAAAAGACCTTCGCTTTTGAATTTTTTGAAGATAATGGTATAGAAGGACAAAAATACTTTGGAGTAAAATTACTCATCGACCAAAAAATTATTGCAAAAGCTCGAGCCACTTCTAAGAAAAAAGCCGAAGAAAAAGCATCACAAAGAGCTTATTTTGCATTGCAAGAAAAAATTTCTCAAAAATAATACAAAACTAAAACGTTTGCGTTACTAAATTAACGTTAAGAAGCGTTAAACTTCAAAATTTTAATAGATTTTAATACTATATTTACAATCTAATTGTATCTGATGGCTATCCATAAAATTCAAATAAACGATTTTATTTCAGAGGATTATGAACTAATTGCAATTCATTCTTCATTGGAGGATTACAAATTAGCTTATGCTATTAATACTATTTTAAACACACGATTAATTAAAAATGAGTCCAATATTGAAATTGCTATTCCAGAAGGAAAAAGTGCTTTTGGTAATTACATTTTTGACGATGAAGAAAGTGATGTACAATGGAGTTTAATTGAAAATAAAACCACTATTGTTACTTCAAAAAAGAAATCAAGTCAGTTGTTTGACCAAGTAGATATTACCGTTTTTTTATTACCAGAATACAAAAAAGCCGATTTTCTGTTAAAAATTGAAAACATTGATTATCAATTTGATGAAGACGACATGATTGAAAAAATTTTATCCATAAAAAATGTAACTACGGCTTATACAATTGAAACAACAAATTTAAAATCTAAAAATAATTTAATTTTTTAAAAATGCCAACGAACAAAAAAACTAAAATTGTAGCCACATTAGGCCCTGCATGTAGCTCAAAAGAAGTCATAAAAAACATGATTGATGCTGGTGTTAATGTCTTTAGAATTAACTTTTCGCACGCCGATTATGCCGATGTTACTGAACGCATAAACATCATTAGAGAACTGAATGAAGAATTTGGATATACTACTTCTATTTTAGCCGATTTACAAGGACCAAAACTTCGAGTTGGAGTTATGAAAGAAGATGTTGTTGTAAGTAAAGGCGATGTCATCACATTCACTACAGCCGAAGATGTTCTTGGAACTGCTTCACGAGTTTACATGAACTACAAAGAGTTTCCAAAAGATGTAAATCCTGGAGAAAGAATTTTATTAGACGATGGAAAATTAATTTTTGAAGTTACTAAAACCGATAAAAATACCGAAGTTGAAGCAGTAGTGGTTCAAGGCGGCCCTTTGAAATCTAAAAAAGGAGTTAACTTACCTAATACTAAAGTTTCTTTACCTGCTTTAACACCAAAAGACATTAAAGATGCACTTTATGCCATAGAAAACAAAGTAGATTGGATTGCGCTTTCATTTGTGAGAACTCCAAAAGACTTAGAAGAATTACAAGACTTAATCGCAAAACATTCTGATCATAAAATTCCAATTATTGCTAAAATTGAAAAACCCGAAGCGGTTGAAAACATTGACAAAATTGTAGCTTTTTGTGATGCTTTAATGGTTGCCCGTGGTGATTTAGGTGTTGAAGTTCCTGCTGAAGAAGTACCATTGATTCAGAAAAAACTAATTCATAGAGCAAAAACGGCTCGAATTCCGGTTATTGTGGCTACTCAAATGATGGAAACCATGATTACTTCATTAACGCCAACACGTGCTGAAGTAAACGACGTTGCCAACTCGGTAATGGATGGAGCAGATGCTGTAATGCTATCTGGAGAAACTTCTGTAGGAAATTATCCTGTTGAAGTAATTGAAACCATGACGCGTATTATTAAAAGCGTTGAAGATTCACCTCTAATTAAAGTGCCTTTGAGTCAGCCAAACATTAGAACCAAACGTTTTATTACAAAATCGATTTGTTATCATGCTGCTTTAATGGCAGATGCTATTAATGCAAAAGCAGTTACTACCTTAACAAATTCGGGCTATACCGCATTTCAAATTTCGGCATGGCGTCCAAAATCACATATTTTAGTCTTTACTTCAAATAAAAGAATCTTAACACAATTAAATCTTTTATGGGGAGTAAGAGCCTTCTTTTATGATAAATTAGTAAGTACCGATGATACCATAGACGATATCAATAGAATTTGTGTAGAAAAAAAGTATGTTAGTAAAGGTGACATGTTAATAAACCTTGCGGCTATGCCTGTAATTGACAAAGGAATGGTAAATACGTTGCGCATTTCAGAAATAGAATAAACATAAAATACCTTCAACTAAAGCGATCTTCGGGGCGCTTTTTTATTTAAAACTCAAATCGCAATTGCGCCGAAACACTTTTTTGTGGCACCAATTGTTTTGGATCTTCATTATTTAAATTGTGGATAGAAATGCCTAATAATCGAACCGAATTTCGAAGGCGTTCTTGATATAATAAATCTCTAGCCACATCAGCAATAATTGCTTTATCATTTACAAAATAAGGGACTTTTTTACTGCGTGTTTGAAGGGTGAAATCGGAATATTTAATTTTTAATGTTATTGTTTTTCCGGCAATTTTACTTTTTTGTAAGCGTTGTTCTATCTCTTTTGCAATGTTTTGTAATCGTTCTTCTAAATAAATTTCGGAAGATAAATTTTTATTAAAAGTACGTTCGGCGCCCACTGATTTTATTTTTCGATTGGGTTTAACCGGACTTTCATGAATGCCGCGTACAATTTGAAAATAATGTAATCCGCTATTCCCAAAATGTTTCTCTAAATATTCAACTGATTTTTGCTTTAAATCAAATCCCGTAAAAATACCCAATTGATACATTTTTTCTGCGGTAACTTTACCTATTCCGTAAAACTTTTTCACATCTAATCGCTCTAAAAAAGCTTCAACTTCTTCTGGATTAACAGTTTTCTGTCCGTTTGGCTTATTGTAATCAGAAGCAATTTTGGCTACAAACTTATTCACCGAAATTCCGGCAGAAGCCGTTAATCCTACTTCATCAAAAATTCGTTTTCTAATTTCCTGAGCAATTAACGTTGCGCTTGGGTTTCCTTTTTTATTTTTGGTAACATCAAGATAGGCTTCGTCTAGAGATAGAGGCTCAACTAAATCGGTGTAATCAAGGAAAATTTTTCTTATTTTTTTGGAAATTTCTTTATATCGATCAAATCGTGGAGGCACAAAAACTAAATCGGGACACAATTTTTTTGCCTGTATGCCACTAATTGCACTTCTAACGCCATATTTTCTTGCTTCATAACTTGCGGCGCTTACAACGCCTCTTATTTCGCTTCCGCCTACCGCTAATGGTATTCCTCGCAAGGCAGGATTATCCATTTGTTCCACAGAAGCATAAAACGCATCCATGTCGATATGAATAATTTTCCGAAACGTATTTTGAGTAAGCATATTACAAATTTATAGTATATTTGATAAGAATAATAAATTCCATTTCTTTTTAGATTTAAAACGACATCATGAACGAAATCGAACGCAAATTTTTAGTCCCCTCTACTGAATTTCTATCCGAAAGTATACAGTCGAATCGAATAGTACAAGGGTATCTCAATTCAAATCCGGAACGAACAGTTCGTATTCGCATTAAAGGAACACAAGGATTTATTACCATTAAAGGGAAAGGAAACAAATCGGGAACTATACGTTTTGAATGGGAAAAAGAAATTGAAGTTACTGAAGCGGAACAATTATTACTGTTGTGCGAAGATGGCGTGATTGATAAAGTTCGTTATGAAATCCCTTTTGGAAAACACCTGTATGAAGTAGATGTTTTTGAAGGCGACAATAAAGGATTAATTATTGCAGAAATTGAGCTAGAAGATGAAAACGAGTCGTTTGAAAAACCAAATTGGCTAGGTAAAGAAGTAACCGGTGATGATCGCTATTATAATGCTTCTATTAGTATGAATCCTTATAAAAATTGGAAATAAACTACTCTATAATTTCAAGATTCACGCGCAAAGGTGCTCTTCCGCGGTTGTGTGAAATATCTAAAAATGGTCTTTTAGCCATATCAATTTCTCTTTGCTTTGTAAATGGGCCACGATCTGTTATCGTAACCACAACACTTTTACCATTTGCGGTATTAGTTACTTTTACTTTTGTGCCAAATTTTAATTTTTTGTGAGCAGCCGTATAATTATTGTTGTGAAAACGAGCGCCGCTTGCCGTTCTTCTTCCATTGAATTTATCGGCATAATGAGAAGCTTCTACATTTTTTTTATAGGGTGTCAATTTGATTCTTGCGAGTGAATCCTGTTTTTTTGCCAAAACAATGGCGAGTGAATCCTGTTTTTTGATGCTATCAACAATAGCGGTTTCTCTGATCAAATTGTTACTTGAATCAGAGAAACTACTAATGGCTATAATGAGAACGATTAAAGGGATTATATAACGTAATTGTTTCATTTATGGGTTGTTTTGAAAGTTGCTTATCCCAACCATTGTTTGTAAGGAATCATTGCCAATAAAAGCACTAATCCTAACAAGTAAAATAATGCAATTTTTTTGAATTTACCGTTATTACTTTCTTCTCTTTTATGTTTTGACCAACCGATAGTAATCAAAACGATTGCAATAATATTTGTAATAGGGTGTTCTACAAGAAGTTGTCTTAATTCACTGTTTTTCATTATTTTCATGCCTAATAATGACCATTGTTCAAATTTATCTGAAACAATATACAATAGTAAACCTACTACTAATTGCACATGACAAATAATTAAAGCAACTAACGAAATGCTTCGGTCTTTTGGTTTAAATAAACTTTTTGAGGTTACTCCTAAAATGGCATTTATTACCGCTAATAACAATACGCCTAATGCTGCATAAGCTAGTGTAGAGTGAAGGGAAAGAATAGTGCTGTACATAGTTTATTATTTTATTGTGAATTACAAATATAATAAATAAAAAACCTCTCACTCAAAAAAATGAGTGAGAGGTTTAAATTGTATATTATTAAATTAGTTAAATGTATAACGAACACCTAACTGAGCTTGCCATCTTGAAGAATTAACTCCTGCATCATCAACTTGATTAAGTTGTTTAGCTGCATCAGGATTAAATCTGAAAGTTGGAGTAGTTCCATCTGCTAAGAAACCAACATGGTCAACAAGTTGTACTTGGTCAAAGTTAGCAAAGTAACGTTTTCCCCAGTTTTTATTTAACATGTTTGTGAAATTAAATACATCTGCAGTTATCTCGAACGAATGTTTTCTTTTTCCAACATTCACTGAAACTTCTTGAGCAAATTTCAAATCAATAACATGGCTCCATTTTAAACGATCTCCATTTCTTTCAGCATATTGTCCTCTTCTGCTTCTTAAATAATCATTTCCTTCAATGAAAGCGTTTAACTCATCCCATTGTTGTTGAGCAGTCAAACCACCAGTTGCATTTACAAGGTTAATTTGTGATTGAGTTGCTGGTACAAACATTAAAGCTGATTCTGAAAATGAATCTCTTAATATATTTCCATTGTCATTGTATACATAACTTATAGGAGTACCCTCTGTTCCCTCGTAATAGAAACCAATTTTAGTTTTTAAATTATTGTTCCATTTGTAAGTCAATGAAGTAATTCCTAATATTCTGTTACCTTGATCAAAATCTGATCTTGAAACTCCACCTATGCTATTAGAACCATTTACAGTTTCAATGTTGTTCCACTGTGAACTGTTTTGAGATGAAGTAGCATCAAATAAAACGGTTGACTCTCCATAAGCATGAGTACCTTGAACAAATACATCTAATTTGTCCGTTGTAAAAGTTTTAGATAATGTATAAGACGCATTCCATGCTTTTCCTTCAGATGTATTTGAAGCTAAATAAATTCCTTGATAAGTATTATCAACTCTCACGGTTGCATTATATCTTGGACGTGTATCAGCTCCTGTTAATCTTGTTGTTGGATTTTGAATATTTAAATTTTCATATTTTATAGCTGTAATATTATCATTGTAGGTAATATCCCCGCTAAATAAAATTCCAAAAGGTAATTTTTGATCAACTGCTAAACTAGCTTTGAAAACCTGTGGCAATTTAAAGTTTTTTGCAAACAAATCAATATTACCCGAGAATTGTCCTGGAGCTCCTGGATTTCCTGGAAGCGGCCCTAAATTAGCATTGTTTTGATTCACAATTTGACTTGCTACAGATGTATTTGGGTCAAATAATGGCATTAAAGCATTTGTAGCACCATTAATATCAATTGCTCCTTGAGTAACCCCATTATTATTGTATGCTCCACCTGGCCATACTAAAGGTAATCTTGAAGTAAATATTCCTAAACCACCTCTAATTTGAGTCTTCTTGTTTCCATTTACATCATAATTAAATCCTAATCGAGGTGATAAATGAACTTTAGTACTTATTTGCTCTCCTACTCTAGCGTCTTGTAAATCTTTACCAGCAGCCTCAAGTAATGGAATCGTTCTATTGTTGAAATCAGCATTGTTTATATAACTATCCCAAACTGGTACATCAGCTCTAATACCGAATGTTAATTTAAAATTGTTTGCTACTCTGAATTCATCTTGGATATAACCTCCAAATTGCATTACATCAAATTCAGCCGCTCCTTGAGAAGCATCACCATCGCCACCTACTAATGAATATCCTAATCTAAATCTGTTAGGTTTTGCATTATTAATGAAATCATTCAAGTTTGAAAATCGGTAATATCCAAAGTTTCTACCCACAAACACATTCTTTGCAGATGAAAACTCATTGTGAGTACCAATAGTAATCGTATGTTTACCCGAATTAATTTCAAAATTATCAGTAACGGTAAGAGTTTTTTGCTCTAATAAATTAGCAGTTGAAAAAGGCTCAGAACCTAAGAAAATTCTTCCAGATCCATCAACAATTTCCACATTAGGGAAAGGTGACCCAAATGGATTTCTATCATCTACCACTGAAGTATATCCAATAACTAAATTATTTGCGAATTTATTACCAAATCTTGAATTCAACTCTAAAGAGGATGAATTAGTAGTGGTTTGAAAATCAATCGCTCCACCCATAAAATTTATAGAACTTGCAGAAGATCTAGAAGGTGAAACGTCATTTGCTTTAACTAAACTGTGTCTTAAAGCTAATTTATGATTGTCGTTTATATTCCAGTCAATTTTAGCAATAAACTTATCACTTTTTAAGGTTGCAAAGTTATTCGTATAGGCTCCTGGATTGTATCCAAATCGTGTAACTAAATTATTTCTTAAAAACTCAATTCCATCAGCAACAGATGCGCTAGGAGTTAAATTTTTTACGTTACCAACATAATTATTGATGTCAAAAGGTTGTGGCGTTTCGTTGTCTTGTCTTTCATAATTAATGAAATAGAACAACTTGTCTTTTTTGATGGCACCAGCAGCTCTTACACCAATAGTGGTAGCATTAAACTCCGCTAATTTTTCTCTTTCCCCTCCGGTAGCAACTAAGCTTGGAGGTGTTTTTCCTGCATATCCTTCGTTTCTGTTTAAATAATAAGCAGAACCTTCAAAATTGTTAGTTCCCGATTTTGTGATGGCACTAATTGCACCCCCAGCAAATCCAGAAATTTTAACATCAAATGGTGCTACTTGAACTTGGAATTGCTCGATAGCGTCTAATGAAATAGGACTTACTCCTGTTTGTCCACCATTTGTTCCATTACCAGCTAATCCAAAAACATCATTATTTACAGCACCATCAATATAAATAGCATTGTATCTGTTATTCTGTCCACTGATTGAAATTACATCATCTCCTCTTAACTGTGCCTGAGGCGTAAGTCTAGCAAAATCTGCAATGTTTCTAGAAATAGAAGGTAACGAATTTATTTTTTTTGAATCAATAATTGTTTGAGCGCCCGTTTTCTTTGAATTGAAAACGTTGTCTTTAGTTGCAATAACAATTACTTCTTTTAACTCATTTGCTTCTTGTTCTAACACAATTTTCATACTTTGAGATTCCCCAAGTTGTAAAACAATGTTTTTCACTTCTTGTTGTTTGTAACCAACATAACTAAATGTCACAGTATATGGTCCTCCAACTCTCATGTTTGAGATTCTAAAAAATCCGTCAAAATCTGTTGAAGCCACATATTTAGTACCTGATGGTACGTGTACTGCAATGATATTAGACATAGGTATTCCAAAAGACTGATTATCAATAACTTGACCGTTAATTGAGGAATTAGTATTACCTTGAGAAAATACTGTTAGGGTTGTCAAAAAGAAAAACCCAAAAAGTAATGCATTTTTAAAAATTTTCATGTGATGTGTTTTTAAAATATTTTATGCAAAGTTGCTACAAGATTTTATTTCTAATGTTAATTTAATGTTAACAAAAGCTATTTGAATAATAAAAAACTTAAAAAAATGTTAATTAAAGATTTTCTTTCGGTAAAAACAGCTTTTTGAAGCGCTTTTCTAAAAATAATATACTAATTCTTATATTTTTTTAATAAAAAAGAAGTTGAACCATCATGACTTTGTGGAACGTTATCTACAATTTCGTTAAGAATAGAAGTTGCCAGTTGTTTACCCAACTCAACTCCCCATTGATCATAGCTGAAAATATTCCAAATGACGCCTTGTACAAAAATCTTGTGCTCATATAAAGCGACTAAAGTACCTAATGTAGCAGGTGTTAATTTTTTGATTAAAAGTGTATTTGTAGGCTTATTCCCTGAGAAGACTTTAAACGGCAATAAAAAATCGGCTTTATCACCCGAAATTCCTTGTTTATCAAATTCAGCTTGTACTTGAGCCTCGGTTTTACCCATTAATAAAGCTTCGGTTTGAGCAAAGAAATTTGACATTAATTTATCATGGTGGTCTTTATTACCATATAATGCCTCTTTGAATCCAATAAAATCAGTCGGAATCAATTTTGTGCCTTGGTGAATTAATTGGAAAAAAGCATGTTGTGAATTAGTGCCTGGTTCGCCCCAAATAATAGTTCCGGTTTGATAATTGACCGGTTTACCATCTCTTCCGATGCTTTTACCATTACTTTCCATAATGCCTTGCTGTAAATAAGGCGCTAATTTTTGCAAATATTGGGTATAAGGAATTAATACTTCGCTTTCTGCGCCAAAAAAATTATTGTACCAAATACTTAATAAAGCTAAGGTAACCGGAATATTTTTATCAAAAGATTCGTTTTTAAAATGCTCATCCATTTCATGAGCGCCTTGTAATAATTGGTCAAAATGATCAAATCCTACGGCTAAACTTATGGATAGCCCAACGGCGCTCCATAACGAGAAACGTCCGCCCACCCAGTCCCACATTGGGAAAATATTTTCGGGATTAATACCAAATTCGGTTACTTTTTGAATATTCGTTGAAACGGCTACAAAATGCTTTGCAACATCTTCTTGTGTTGCTGATTGCAAGAACCAACTTCTTATGGTTTCGGCATTAGAAAGCGTTTCTTGTGTGGTAAATGTTTTGGATACAATTACAAAAAGAGTTGTTTCTGGATTTATTTTTTTAATAATTTCATTCACATGGTCGCCGTCTACATTGGAAACAAAATGAACATTTAAATCATTTTTATAATATTGTAAGGCTTCAACAATCATTGCCGGGCCAAGATCTGATCCGCCAATTCCTATATTTACAACATCGGCAAATGGCTTTCCAGAAAATCCTTTTCGTTGTCCAGCGATAATTTCGTTTGAAAAGTTTTTGATTTTATTTTTTACCGAATAAATTTCGGGCATTACATTAACGCCATCTACTTGTACAGAAGCATTTTCTTTAGCGCGTAACGCAGTATGTAAAACGGCTCTGTTTTCGGTTTGATTGATCACATCTCCATCAAAATATTTTGTAATAGCGTCTTTTAATTGTACTTCATTGGCTAATTCCTGTAACAAAGAAATCGTTTCGGCTGAAATAATATTTTTTGAATAATCAACTAAAAAATCATTCCATTGAAGGTGCATTTTTTCGGCTCTTGTAGGTTCATTTGCAAATAAATGTTGCATTTGAACGTTTTTCATGGTTTCAAAATGCGCTTGTAATTTTTCCCAAGCTTGAGTTTGTGTTGGATTGATCGATTGCAGTGCCATTATTCTTTAAATTTTTGTGCGGTTATGCTGTCTAACTCTTTTTTTAAAGGCGCAATATAGCTTAAATATTTTTGTTTGTCTGATTTCCCCATGGGTTCCGTGTTGGGTAATTTTAATCGCAGTGGATCCACTTGAACGCCATTTTTCCAAAAACGATAACAAACGTGAGGTCCGGTAGCTAATCCGGTGCTTCCTACTTTTCCTATGGTTTGTCCTTGTGAAACACTTTGTCCGTTTCGAACTAAAATTCTGGACATGTGTAAATACTGAGTTGCATAAGTTGAACTATGACGGACTTTTACAAAATTACCATTTCCGGCTGTGTAACCCGTTCTTTCTACTACGCCCGAAGCGGTTGTTTTAATAGGTGTGCCGTGTGGCGCTGCATAATCTGTTCCATTATGAGCTTTAAATCGCATTTGAACCGGATGAAAACGACGCCCAGTGAAACGAGAGGAAATTCTGAAATAGTCTAAAGGCGCTTTTAAAAACATACTTTTTAGCCCTTTACCGTTTTCATCGTAATAATCTTCTTTCTTTTGGTTTTCATTTAACTTATAGGGAAATGCAAATATCTTTTTCCCTTTGTGTTCAAAATAAGAAGCTTCGATGCTTTCAACTCCAATGTAAATAGAGTCTTCCATATATTTTTCATTAATGGTCACGGCAAATTTATCTCCTTTTTGAATTTTAAAGAAGTCAATTGTATAGGCGTAAATTCCTGCTAACTTAGGCGCTAATGCAGGACTAACCCCAGCATTACTTAAGGTTTCAGAAAGTGATCCGTTAATTTCGGCAGCCACCACTCTTCTTTTAATGCGTGTTGGTTTTTGCTTATTTGAAACGACTAAAGAATCTCTAAAATCTACTACAGTATATTGTATTCGATCTTCTATATAGACTAACGCTTTAAGCGTATTGGGCTTTTTCTTGTCTAAAAAAAGAATATAGGGTTTGCCTACTTTAATTCTCCTTACATTAAATGAATCTTTAACTTTTTCAGTTACTTGATGAATGGTAAGACTATCTCTCAATGGGAATTTTTGCAAAAGCGCACTAAACGTATCTCCAGATCGAATAGTATCTCTCACCACTTTATAATCATTAAAAGTGAACCCATAATCCTTGATTATTGGCTCTTTCTTAGCTATTTTAGTTGCTTCTTTTTCGTCTTTTGAATTACAGGAAGTAAAAAAAGAGAGAAAAAGAAATGTTATGATTAGATATCTCAATGTAATTCTTTTTCAAATGTTGTTAAGCGCCCCAATTTTCAATTTCTTCTGCTGACCATAATTCTGGGAAGAAAATTCGTTTTTGATATTTTGGTAACATGTATTTTTTCCAATCACTTCCGCCGGTGGCTTCATGATTACCTGGAACACTTTCTATGTATTTTTTGGCCGCATTAAAATGCCCCATTACCCATGTGATATTTGCAGTAACATCATAATGACGCATGGCTGCCACTAAATTTTGATTTTTTTGATCTGCATCAGGAAGTTGTTTAAATTTTCGCCACAAATTGATGGTGTTGTATTCTTCCATATATTCCAAAAATAACTTCTTGTATTTTCGTTCGAATTCACTTAATAAATAAGATTTTTCGCCCGTATGATAATCTTTACCTGCAGCTTGCCAATACAAATGTTCCAAAGCATGTTCATAAGTTGTATCTCGATCTATTGAAGCTCTAAAACGGTTGTCAATTAGGTTAATTAAGTCGGTTGAAGAAAATTCAATTAAACGATATTGCGCCGATTGAAATCCGCTAGCTGGAGTTAAAGTATTTCTAAATTTTAGGTATTGTTCGGGCTCCATTCCGTCTTTCATAATATCAAAAGAGGTCGTGAGCATATCGAAATAGCGACTTATTCTTCCTAATTTTTCAGTAAAATATTCCGTTGAAGGTTGTTCATTATGACACAATTGGTCCATTTCCCAAAGAATCATTTTAAACAACAATTCGTTCACTTGATGATACATCACAAAAACCATTTCATCTGGCAAGGTAGTGCGTTGTGTTTGTATACTAAGCAATGCATCGGTTTGAATATAATCCCAGTAGGTTATTGGTTTTGACCAAAGTAGTCCTTCTAAATGGGTTGAAGTGTTTTGATTGATAGCTTCAAACTTATCATTCAATTGATTTAATTGTTCTTGGATTTTTGGGGTAATTTCCATTATTAGTTTACTTTAATTTTAAATGAATTCTTTAGTCCTTTAAAGGCTTCAATGTCTGCTTTTAATGAGCCTACAGCTAGGCTTGCTTTAATGCGAATTGGTATTTTATTATCATCATCTGAAATCCAAACCGTTAAACTTTCTTCTTCTTTAAAAACCCTTCCAGCTTGAACTAAGGGTCTAAATATCATGCAAGAAACTTGTCCAAATTTAGTGCTTATATCTTCTCTTCCCATAAATTTTAACTTAAACTTTGTGGTTTCACCATCAAAAAACATATCAATTGCTATAGATTCATTTGGTTTTAATTTATCGATTTTGGGATGATTTCTTAAATAGTAAAAAGAGGAAACAATATCCTGAACTTCTTCTGGAACTGTTGCGGTAGTTTCAATTTTATTCTTATAGTCTTTTACTAAAACAGTGTTGGTTGCCTGATTAAAAAACCCTTCTTGATCTTTTGTATAGCCCCCTTCGTTAATTTTTCGAACAAATTGATAGGGTTTTCCGGTCTCTTTATCAAAATAACTTTCGTAATTATCATTAACTTTAAAGAAAAACTTAGTCATTCCTGTTGTCCAGCCTGTTCCCACAACATGATGTACTTTTTTGTTGTTTCTTGTAGCTTCTTTTATCTCTAAAGTAGCGTATCCTGCCGTTACAAGGCCATAATGAATTCTCATTTTAAACCATTCTCCAGTTGTATATGCGTTTTCTCTTTGAACAAACGAATTTGTAAAAAAGAAGAGAATAAAAAGGGCTACTAATTTTTTCATTTTATGATTCATTTATTAATGAATGTGCAATTTCTGTTCCAAAAATAGTAAAACAAAAAAACCCAGTCAAAAATATGACTGAGTTTTTATGCTATTAACCAACCAAAAAACTATAAATTATGAAAATTTACTACAAAATACAGAGCAAACTACCTCTCTGATTTTGTGACTACAAATTTATAAAGCTTTTTGTGTTATTCTCAACAAAAAACAAACTTTAACATATTTTTTTCAAAAATAACAGTACTACAACGTTGTATTTTGATAATTGTTTAATAAAAATTGGATTTTATAGCGTTCCTCGCAATGCTTGTTCTCTTTCAATCGATTCAAAAAGTGCTTTAAAATTTCCTGCTCCAAAACCCCTGGCGCCCATTCTTTGAATAACTTCGAAGAAAAGTGTTGGTCGGTCTTCAATTGGTTTGGTGAAAATTTGTAATAAATATCCTTCTTCATCGGCATCAATCATAATACCTAATTTTTGAAGTTCGTTGATGTCTTCTTTAAATTTAGACATGTGATCTTTCAATCTTTCTGGAATGGCATCATAATACGCTTGAGGTGGAGTACTTAAAAATTCAATTCCACGAGAACGCATATCGGCAACGGTAGTAATGATGTCATCTGTTGCAACTGCTATATGTTGCACGCCTTCACCTTCATAGAAATCTAAATATTCTTCAATTTGAGAACGTTTTTTTCCATTGGCCGGTTCGTTAATTGGAAATTTGATTCTTCCATTTCCGTTACTCATTACTTTCGACATCAAAGCCGAGTATTCAGTAGTAATTTGTTTGTCGTCAAAAGAAAGGAAATTAACAAATCCCATTACATCTTCAAACCATTTTACGGCTTCATTCATTCTATTCCAACCCGTATTTCCAACCATATGGTCAATAAATTTTAAACCAACAGGTGCTGGATTATAATCCGATTTCCATTCTTTATAACCAGGCATGAATATTCCGTTGTAATTTTTACGTTCTACAAAAACAAATACGGTTTCTCCGTATGCGCCATAAATACCGGCACGAACTACCTCGCCATCTTCGTCTTTTTCAACAACAGGCTCAAAATAAGGTTTTGCACCTCGTTTTGTAGTTTCTTCAAATGATTTTCTAGCATCTTCAACCCAAAGTGCAATGACTTTAACGCCATCACCATGTTTTTTAACATGTTCTCCAATAGGTGAATTACTGTTTAAAGCGGTTGTTAATACTAAACGTATTTTATCTTGTTTTAAAACATAAGATGCTCTGTCTTTTACACCAGTTTCTAATCCTGCATACGCTAATGATTGAAATCCGAAAGCAGTTTTGTAAAAATGAGCCGCTTGTTTTGCATTTCCAACGTAAAACTCTACGTAATCTGTTCCTAATAAAGGCAAGAAATCTTGTGCGCCTTCAAATATTTTTTCTAAGCCGTATTCGACTGATTTTAAATCTTTCATAGTAATTTGTGATTGCAATAATTAGCGAATATGCGAATTAGATAATTAGCGAATAGATACCTATTTTGTTCTCGCTAATTTTTAATTTGTATATTATTTTTCGATGTACTAATTATTTTGTTTAACATTTTTATTATTCCATTTAATTTTTCAATTAACCCCTCTGGATTTGGGTAATTTTCTAAATTTTCACATAGAAAAAGCCAATATTCTGTTTCGTCAGCTTCTTTTAATGAAACTTTAAGTTTGTGAATAAAATCAGCTTTGCTTTCTGCATTTTGAGCTTCTTTGATATTTGCACCTACAGATGTTCCAGAACGAACTAATTGTTTTGCTATTATATATTTTCTTTTTTCATCAAGCAATTCTGCATATTTTACAACCATTATTGCGAACTCAAAAGATTCTTTCAAGATAGGGTTGTTTTGATATTTTGAACTGTTTGTGAATTTCATTTAAAAATTAGTTAACTACCGGATTAGTCAATTAGATCATATATGAATTCGCTCATTCGCTTATTCATTAATTCGCTAATTATTCCACCCAAGACTTGTAGTATTTTCCATCGTCTATTCCCATTGCGGCTTCTGTAACCATTAATGGGCGAAACGTATCTACCATTACTGCTAATTCTTTTGTTTCGGTATGACCGATACTTCTTTCCATAGCGCCAGGTGCAGGTCCGTGAGGAATTCCTTTTGGATGTAACGTAATGTGACCTTGTTCGATATTGTTTCTACTCATGAAATCGCCATCAACATAATACAATACTTCATCAGAATCAATATTACTATGATTATAAGGAGCAGGAATTGATTTTGGATGATAATCGTACAATCTTGGCACGAAAGAACATACTACAAATGTTGCTGTTTCAAATGTTTGATGAATTGGTGGCGGTAAATGTACACGACCTGTAATAGGTTCAAAATTATGAATTGAAAATCCGTAAGGAAAATTATATCCGTCCCAACCAACAACATCAAAAGGATGTGTGGCATAAACTACCTCGTGCATCATTCCTTCTTTTTTGATTTTGATTAAGAAATCCCCTTTTTCGTCATATGTTTCTATTTCAGATGGTAATTTAAAATCTCTTTCGCAAAATGGAGAATGTTCTAAATGTTGACCCGATTCGTTTTTATATCTTTTTGGAGTATAAAAAGGCGCATAAGATTCTACATAAAATAAGCGATTGTCTTCTGAATTGAAATCAATTTGATAAATCATTCCGCGCGGAATAATTAAGTAATCTCCATATTCAAAATCAATATTTCCCATCATAGTTCTAAGTTTTCCAGAACCTTTATGGATAAATATCATTTCGTCTGCATCGGCATTTTTATAAAAATAATTGCGTAATGATTTTTTTGGTGCGGCTAATCCGATAATACAATCTTTATTAACAAGCATGTCTTTTCTGCTTTCTAAAAAATCGTCGGCTGGTTGTAATTCAAAACCTTTTAATAAAAGTGATTTAATGTTCTTCCCAATAGCGATTTTTGGTTCAACAGAATAAGATTTAGTAATCTCTTTAACCTGTGTTGGTCTGTGAACATGGTATAATAATGAAGAATGTCCATGAAATCCTTCGGTACCAAAAAGTTGTTCGTAATATAATCCACCATCAGGTTTTTCAAACTGTGTGTGGCGTTTTTGTGGGAAATTTCCTAATTTATGATATATTGGCATTTCTTTAAGTTTAAAAGTTATAGGTTTAAAAGTATTTTAGGATACTTTCTTATTAAAACAAAAAGAAATATACTCACTCAGGATTTCTCTTGATGAGGAATTTTAAATGTGATAATAAGCTTTCCCAATATGGTTTCATAAATACAAATGTCGTAAAAAATTAAAAAAAGCCACTAAAAAGTGGCTTTTTTTTTATTACTCTTTTTTGCCTAGTTTAGCATTTCTTTTTCCATAAAGGAAGTATACCACTACTCCAATAGCTAACCAACCTAAAGACAACATTTGCGCATCTTTACTTAAGTTTATCATCAAGTAGGTATTAATAAGTATTCCACAAACTGCAATAACAGGAAGTGCCGGTACTTTAAAAGTTCTTTCAAGATTTGGTTGTTTTACTCTTAGAATCCATACCGCAACACACACCATTGTAAAAGCAAATAATGTTCCGAAACTGGTCATGTCTGCCAATTTATTAATTGGAGTAAACGCTGCAACTACAGCAATAATTCCGCCAAGGATCATTAAGTTGGTTTTTGGTGTTCCTGAAATTGGATTAATTTTTGAAAACACTTGAGGGATAAGACCATCTTTAGACATTCCTAAGAAAATTCTAGACTGTCCCATAATCATAACCATCAATACAGAAATTAATCCTACTGTAGCGGCGATTGTAATAATATATCCAGCCCATGCTTGCCCAGCAATATCAAATGCATAAGCTACTGGCGCTTTAATAGCGTCTGGGTATTGTCCTAGTGGATCAAAATCTTTATAATTCATCATTCCAGTTAACACTAAAGAAACTAGAATGTATAAAACCGTACAAATTAATAAGGATGTAATAATTGCAAATGGCACATCTTTCTTAGGGTTTTTTGCCTCTCCAGCCTGTGTTGAAACGGCATCAAAACCAACGTATGCAAAAAAGATTGCAGCTGCACCAGAAACGATACCTTTAAAACCATATGCTTCATGAATGGTTTCTCCATCTACAATTTTAGTAGCTTCTGGAATAAAGGGTGTCCAGTTTTCTATGTTGATAAAGAAAGCACCCGCAATAATTACAAATATAATTGCAGAAACTTTAAGTATAACAATCATATTGTTAGCTTTAGCTGCACTTTGAGTTCCTTTTATTAGTATTGAAATTACAAATAATACAATTAATAAAGCCGGTAAATTCATTGAAAATCCTTCTCCTGTATAACTTGCTGGATCTGATGTTAGCCAATCGGGGAGCTTTATCCCAAACATTTTGAGCAACTTATTAAAATAACCAGACCAAGAAACGGCAACCGTCATGGATCCCATGGCATATTCTAATATTAATCCCCAACCTATGATCCATGCAAAAATTTCACCGATTGTTCCATAGGCATAGGCATAAGCAGAGCCCTCAACAGGTAAAATAGAAGCAAACTCTGAATAACAAAGCGCTGCAAAAACGCAGGCAATTCCAGCAATTATAAAAGAAATAGCTAATGCAGGTCCAGCATGATAATAGGCACCTGTTCCTGTTAGTACAAAAATTCCTCCTCCAATAATAGCTCCTACACCAATAGCAGTCAAACTCCATTTTCCGAGTACTTTCTTCAATTCACTTTTTTTCATATCAGCCTCAAATGCTGAAACTGGCTTAACTCTCCAAATAGACATAAGTAATTATTTTAAATTTGAATTCCAAAAATAAACTTTTTTGAAAACAATCTGACAGAAATTTACATTAAATGTATTTTTTTTGTTATTTTTTTATTTTTAAAACCAAAAACCTACTGAAAACCAAGTAAAATGATTTCCTATTTCAGGTGACCATGAATGTTTAATTTCTATTGGCCCAATAATCGATTCCATACCATAGCCTATGGCATATCCTGTATGTTTTGGTTTTTTTAACCAGTCTTCTATGTGTTCAAAAATTCTATTGCCCACATTTGCAAAATTACTCGTGAAATTAATGTGGTGCTTTTTATAAAATTCATAATCAACAGTTGCTGTTTGTTTTGCATAACTATCTCCTGATAAACTTAAAAAATTATACCCAAAAAAAGGTTTAAAGTTATTTGCTGGAACAAATCCATATCCGCCTAGTACAAAATCAAAGAAGGAAATGGTGCGTTCTCCAACAGCAAAACCAATCTCTGAATGTGACCTAAAAGTAAGTCTTTTGATCGGCTCGATGACAATTCCGGCTTCGGTTTTTACAATTGAAAAACGTTCAAACTGTTTGGTGTAATCTGTTGAGTAAAGAAATGTTTTCATTTCACCAAAAAACGACCATCCTTTCTTAGGAAAATATTTTTGATTGAATGAATCATATTTGATGAAGCCAAATGCCGACAAATAATCACTTTTATCAAAAATTGGAGTCGTGTTTTGTAGTGTTTCAGATGCTATTTTTAAATATTTAAATTCTAGTCCGGCTCCAACCGAAAATTTTTGAGCAAAAATTGTTTGCAAATACGCTTGATTAGTTAAATCTGTAAAATCAATATTAACTGAATTAATTGCTAAATCAGAAAAAACAGCTCCGTTCTCAAAATCTGTTAAAATATTTCTGTTAAATGAATTTAACTTTGAATTGAATCCAAAACTCCAATAAAATCCATTATCTATATAGTAATCAAAATTATACCTGAAATTATCGCCAAGAATTACATCTAAAGAAACAACATCATTTTTAGTAACAATCCTTTTGTGGGTATAATTTACTAATACGCCGCTTTTATACAAACCATCATAATGAAGTCCGAATTTTAAAAATGTATTATTTTTATTTTCTTTTAAATTTAAAGTTAATCGTTCTCCTTTTTGTATTTTTTCTAATGAATAACTAATGGCGCTAAAATTTTGTGTGGCATTTAATGTTGAAATGCCTTTTTCTAATTGAGTATGTGAAATTTTTGTGTTATTTCTGAATCTTAATTTACCTAAAACATAAGCGCGTGTATAATTTTCTAAATTGTTAAAATCTATTTCTTCTATATAAATAGAATCTTGATAAGCCACTTTAATAGCTGGTCGTTTGTTATTTTCAACTAATGGAAGTAATTGATTGATGAACGTTTTTGCTTTTTCAGCTCCTTTTTTAATTATTTCAGGACCTCTATCAAAAGAAACTACGGAAAAGCCTTTAATTTCGGGCTGAATGTAAATATTTGTCAAGCTTCGCTTTCCCTCCATTTTCTCTATCATAGAAAAATTATTTATTTGAGAAAGTACCGAAGTTACATCTTTTAACTGCTCTCTGTTTTTTAACCCCTCTTGAACATCAACCCCAATAATAAAATCTATTCCTCTATTTTTTAACTCTTCTACAGGATAATTATTAACCACTCCACCATCTATAAGTGTTTTCCCATTAATTTCAACAGGATTGTATAAAGAAGGTATTGCTCCGCTTGCAATTATAGCTTGGGCTAATATGCCTGAGTCAAGTGAATTTTGTTCCCCTGTTTCTAAATCGGTGGCTATGCACAAAAAAGGTATAGGAAGCTCATCAAAATCTCTAATGTGGCTTACATGTTTTGTTAATCTTGATATTAAATTAAAATTATATAGCCCTTTTGAAAGTCCAGACGGAAGTCCTAATTTAAAATTTGTAAAAGGCAAAGTCAATGAATAAATTTCATCATTTCTCTTTTCATAAAACGATTTTGATTCACGTGGTGTGTAGTCTTGCAAGAGTGCATCCACATCAATTGATGAGAAAATAGAATCAAGTTGATGAGCATTATATCCTGAAGCATATAATCCTCCTACTACTGCCCCCATACTTGTGCCCGATATATAATCTAATTTAATGCCCAGCGAATCAATTACTTTTAAAACTCCAATATGGGCTAATCCTTTTGCGCCTCCGCCACTTAATACTAATCCAATTTTTGGGCGCGACAGTTCTTGACCAAAACTGACTTGGATCACAATAAATAAACTTAAAAACAAAAGGTGTTTTTTCATGCAACTCAATTATTAGTCTTGTAAAAGGCGGAAATTTTTTTGGCTTTTGAAAGTCCAATTACTTCCGAAATTTCTTTTTCATTTGCATTTTGTAGTCTTTTAACACTTTTAAAATGTTTTATTAACGTTATCATCGTTTTTTCACCAATACCAGGAATACTTTCTAAACTGTTGTTTAATGCCGATTTACTTCGCTTATCGCGATGATGGGTGATTCCAAATCGGTGTGCTTCGTTTCTTAAAAACTGAATTACTTTTAAAGTTTCCGATTTTTTATCCAAATATAAGGGTGCCGAATCGCCTGGGTAAAATAACTCTTCCAAACGTTTTGCAATACCAATAATTGCAATTTTACCCCGTAAACCTAAATCATCAATGCTTTTTAATGCTGATGACAATTGCCCTTTTCCTCCATCAATAATAATCAATTGGGGTAAGGACTGGTTTTCATCCAACATACGTTTATATCTTCGGTACACCACTTCTTCCATGGATGCAAAATCATTTGGACCCTCGACCGTTTTTATGTTAAAATGGCGGTAATATTTTTTGCTTGGTTTTCCATCTTTAAACACCACACAGGCCGATACCGGATTCGTTCCTTGAATATTTGAATTATCAAAACACTCAATATGTCTTGGTTCAACCGATAGCCTCAAATCTTTTTGCATTTGAGCCATAATTCTATTGGTGTGTCGTTCTGGATCTACAATTTGAATTTGTTTTAATTGATCTAATCGATAATATTTAGCATTGCGTTCTGATAACTCTAAAATTTGCTTTTTATCGCCTAGTTGTGGCACCGTTACTTTGATGTTTTCACCTAAATCTATCGGAAACGGCACTACAATTTCTTTTGCATTCAAATGAAATCGTTCGCGCAATTCTACCACGGCCAATTCTAATAATTCTTCGTTGGTTTCGTCTAATTTTTTCTTTAATTCCAAAGTATGTGATCGCACAATAGCACCATGCGAAATTTGTAAAAAGTTTACATAGGCCATCGTTTCATCTGAAATAATGGAAAACACATCTAAATTGGTAATTTTCGGATTTAAAACTGTTGAACGCGATTGATAATTTTCCAAAACTTCAATCTTTTCTTTGATTTTTTGAGCGGCTTCAAATTGCATTTCTTGAGCTAAATCTGCCATTAATTTTTTAAAATCTCTCAAACTCTCTTTGAAATTTCCTTTTAAAATTTGACGGATTTTCTCTACTTGGTTTTGATAATTTTCTAATGGTTCAAATCCTTCACATGGCCCTTTACAGTTTCCAATATGATATTCTAAACATACTTTATATTTACCTGAATCGACATTGGTTTTCGATAAATCATAAGTACACGTTCGCAACGGATATAACTCTTTTATCAAATCTAAAATGGTGTGAACCGTCTTAAAACTGGTATAGGGACCAAAATACTCGGAACCATCTTTTATCATTTTTCGTGTAGAAAAAATTCGCGGAAATCGTTCGTTTTTAATACAAATCCATGGATATGTTTTATCATCGCGAAGCAATACGTTATAACGAGGCTGTAATTTTTTTATCAGGTTATTTTCCAATAACAAGGCATCGGTTTCCGTTGGAACCACAATATGCTTAATCGTAACAATTTTCTTGACTAAAACCGAAGTTTTATAATTGTCATGATTCTTGGTAAAATAGGACTGAACACGCTTTTTTAAATTTTTTGCTTTCCCAACATACAAAATTTTCCCTTCCTTATCATAATACTGATATACCCCAGGATTATCGGGCAAGGTTTGAATTTGAAGTTCTAATGGTGTTTGCATTTTATTGAAAGATGATAGAGCAAAGATAAGAGAATTGTTTTAATTGGAACGCGGATAAAACGGATGCATTGCAGCGCGGATAAAACGGATTTTAAAATTGGCAAACTTAGCGTAAATCTATGGGCTCTTTGCGGTTACATAGTTAATTTCTCAAATTTCTTACATCTGGGTTCCTAAATGAGATTTGTTTTTGTATTTTTAACACTTTAGATTTTAAAAATGACAGCCTCAAAACCACTTGTAATACTCAAAGAAACCATTGTAGCTGGTGAAAGCAAAACCATTAACATGGAAATTGCAAAGTTGCACACTATGACCAAATTGAAAATTCCGATCATTGTGGAACGTTCAAAATTAGATGGTCCAACAGTGTTGTTCACAGCATGTTTACACGGCGATGAAATCAACGGGACTGAAATTGTTCGGCAGTTGATAGTTCAAAAAATCAACAAACCAAAACGAGGAACCATTATATGTATTCCAATCATTAATATTTTTGGATTCATCAATAAAACAAGAGAATTTCCTGATGGCCGCGATTTGAATAGGGTTTTCCCAGGAAGTAAAACGGGTTCGTTAGCCAGTCGTTTTGCCTATTATATTTTGAAAGATATTATGCCGCATATTGATTATGCAATTGATTTTCATGCTGGTGGTGCTAGTCGATTTAATGCGCCGCAAATTAGAATTGTTCCCGAAAACAAAGAATTAAAAAAACTTTCCGAGGTATTTAGTGCGCCTTTTACGTTATATTCTAAAAATATTTCGGGAACGTTTCGAAATTCTTGTGATAAATTAGATGTAAAAATGTTGTTGTTTGAAGGCGGGAAATCATTAGACATAAATGATGCAATTACTAAAGAAGCGATTGAAGGCACTAAACGATTTCTTACTCATTTAGACATGCTTAATCCAAGAAAAAAAGCAATTTCAAATGAAAAAAAAACGATTTATATCGAGAAATCAAATTGGGTGCGTGCCAAACATTCTGGCCTGTTTCATGGCTTAACAGCAATTGGCAGTTTTGTCAAAAAAGGCGATTTATTGGCCACCATTTCCGACCCGTATGGAAAAGTGGAGCACAAAGTAAAAGCGCCACATGCTGGCTTCATCATCAATGTAAACGATGCGCCAATTATTTTTCAAGGCGATGCTATTTTTCATATTTCAACGCAATTAGAAAATGAATAAGAAAGAGTTAAGAAAAAAGTATAAAGAATTAAGACAATTTTTAAGTGCCGAAGAAATCGAAGATAAAAGTTTGGCAATTGCTAACCAATTGTTGCGCCTAGACATTTGGGACAAACTGTATTATCATTTATTCTTAACGATTGAGGAACAAAAAGAAATCAACACCGAATACATTTTACAAATATTAGCAGGAAAAGATAAAGAAATTGTGATTTCGAAATGTAATTTTGAAACATTGAGCATGACGCATTTTTTATTAACCGATAATACCAAAATTAAAAAGAACAGTTACAACGTTCCTGTACCCATTGATGGTTTAGAAGTTCCAGATGTAAAAATTGATGTGGTTTTTGTGCCGCTTTTGGCTTACGACAAGCAAGGAAATCGCGTGGGATACGGAAAAGGATTTTACGATAACTTTCTCAGTAAATGCAAGCCCAAAACGATTAAAATTGGATTATCGTTTTTCCCTCCAGAAGAAAAAATTGAGGCTGTTTCCGAAAGTGATGTGAAATTGGATTTTTGTGTAACGCCTGACGCGATTTTCTCTTTTAGAAATTAATCTTCTGTAAAATGCGCTTCTTCTTTTGATGCCGCAAAAGCTCTTTTGTTGAACACAATTAAAATCCCAACACCGGTAGAAATTGCCATATCAGCTATATTAAAAATAGCATTAAAAAAAGTAAAGTGTTTTCCGCCCCAAAATGGTAACCAAGAGGGTAAATTTCCATCCCACATTGGGAAATAAAACATATCTACTACTTCACCATGAAACCAAGTGCCATAAGGTTGGTCTGAAAAAGCTGTTGCTACTTGATGGTAACTATCATTAAAAATTACGCCATAAAAAACCGAATCTATAATATTTCCTAAGGCGCCCGTAAAAATTAATGCAACCGCTACAATAAGAAAATTTGAGGCTTGTTTTCTAACCGAATCCCACAACCACCAAGCAATACCGCCAACTGCAATAATTCTAAACAAAGTTAAAATCAATTTGCCATATGCTCCTGGAATTTCAGCACCCCAAGCCATACCTTCATTCTCGATAAAATGAATTCGAAACCAATCAAACACTTTTACTTCTTCATTAATGAAAAAATGCGTCTTGATGTAGATTTTTGAAATTTGATCGATTAATAAAATACTAATGATTAGTAAGTAGGCTTTCTTTAAAGACATTTGCAAAATTTTTAGCAAAAATAGTGGTTTTTATCAAATAAAAAACGCTCCAAGCGGAGCGTTAGTAAAATTTTGTAAAAAGATTAACGTTGCAAATTTTTTGCTTCGATACTCATTGTGGCATGAGGAACGATTTTTAAACGTTCTTTATTAATTAATTTGCCTGTAACTTTACATAATCCGTAGGTTTTATTTTCAATACGAATTAAGGCATTTTTTAAATCTCTTATAAACTTTTCTTGACGAATGGCCAATTGTGAATTTGCCTCTTTACTCATAGTTTCACTGCCTTCTTCAAACGCTTTAAATGTTGGCGATGTGTCATCAGTTCCATTATTTAAATCATTCATATAGGCACTTTTAATAAGTTCTAAGTCTCCTTTTGCCTTTTCTAATTTAGCATGAATTAATGCTTTGAATTCTGCTAAATCTGCGTCTGAATATCTTAATTGCTCCTCTATCATACGTTCAATTATTTTAATTATACTTTTAAATAACTCGTTAAGTTTTTATTTTGAAATGAATATACTTGTTTTTATATCGTCAAACTCAATTTCTATACCATTTTCAATTTTATCTTCAAAAAGTAGGGTTTTTGTTAATGTTTCCGATTTAATATACTCTGAATTAACGGCTACCGCTTCTTCTATTTGCGGATTTTTTAACATTTTTACCACAATTTTATCGGTCACTTCAAATCCTGAATCTTTTCTGATGTTTTGAATACGATTCACCAACTCTCTCGCTATCCCTTCCTTACGTAATTCTTCAGAAATGGTAATGTCTAACGCTACAGTTATTCCGTTTGCATTAGCTACTAACCACCCCGGAATATCTTGCGAAGTAATCTCCACATCGTCGGATGTTAAAGTTATGCTTTTTCCTGATATACTAATTTCCAACGGATTTTCTCTATCTAATTGATTGATTTGTTCTTGGTTTAAATTTTGTATCTCTTTGGAAATCAGTCCCATATCTTTTCCAAAACGCGGCCCAAGTGTTTTAAAATTAGGCTTTATTTGTTTCACCAAAACGCCTGATGCATCGTCTAAAAGGTCAATTTCTTTTACGTTTACCTCCGCTTTTATCAGGTCTGAAATGGCTTCAACTTCTGCTCTAAATACATTGTCAAGTACTGGAATCATTACCTTTTGCAATGGTTGACGCACTTTAATCATTTCTTTTTTACGCAGCGACAATACCAATGATGAAATGGTTTGCGCCTTTAACATTTTGCTTTCCAGCGATTTATCAACAAAGTTTTCAACCGAAACTGGAAACAGGGCCAAATGTACACTGTTTGATTTTTCTGTAGCTGTTGCTTGAGTTAAATCTTTGTAAAGTTTGTCCATGAAAAATGGAGCAATTGGTGCGCTTAACTTAGAAACCGTAACTAAACACGTATAAAGCGTTTGATAGGCAGCAATTTTATCTTGCGCATATTCGCCTTTCCAGAAACGTCTTCTACACAAACGAACATACCAGTTACTAAGGTTTTCCTGAACAAAATCAGAAATCGCACGTGCAGCTTTGGTTGGCTCATAATCGGCATACGCTTCATCCACAACTTGAATTAAAGTATGTAATTCCGATAAAATCCAACGGTCAATTTCAGGTCGTTCCGCTAACGGAATTTCTGCTTCAGCATAGGTAAACCCGTCAATATTTGCATATAAAGCAAAGAACGAATAGGTATTATAAAGTGTTCCAAAGAATTTTCTTCGCACCTCAGCTACTCCTTCGATATCAAATTTTAGGTTGTCCCATGGGTTCGCATTTGAAATCATGTACCAACGCGTTGCATCTGGACCATATTCTGCCAAAGTAGTAAATGGATCGACGGCATTACCTAAACGTTTTGACATTTTTTGTCCGTTTTTATCTAATACTAATCCATTTGAAACTACATTTTTATAGGCAATTTTATCAAAAACTAAGGTTCCAATAGCATGAAGTGTATAAAACCAACCACGCGTTTGATCTACTCCTTCTGCAATGAAATCGGCAGGAAATGCTTTGTTTTCGTCAATTAAATCTAAATTTTCAAAAGGATAATGCCATTGTGCATAGGGCATTGCGCCCGAATCGAACCAAACATCAATTAAATCGGTTTCACGATTCATCGGTTTCCCTGATGCTGAAACTAATACGATTTCGTCCACCACATTTTTGTGTAAATCCACTAAATCGTAATTTTCTTCAGTCATATTTCCGATTTCGAATCCTTTAAATGGATTTTCAGTCATAAATCCAGCGGCAATTGCTTTTTCAATTTCTTGAACTAATTCTGCTACAGAACCTACTAAAATTTCTTCTGTGCCTTCTTCATTTCTCCATATTGGCAAAGGAATTCCCCAATATCTTGAACGCGATAAGTTCCAATCGTTGGCGTTTTTTAGCCAATTCCCAAAACGACCTTCTCCAGTAGCTTTTGGCTTCCAGTTGATGGTTTCGTTTAAGTCGAACATTCGGTCTTTGATTTCTGTTACTTTAATGAACCAAGAATCTAAAGGATAATATAAAATAGGTTTGTCTGTTCGCCAACAATGTGGGTAACTGTGAACGTATTTTTCAACCTTAAAGGCTTTGTTTTCTTCTTTTAATTGTATAGCAATTTCTACATCGGCAGAGCGTTCTGGCGCTTCGCCTTCGTTGTAATATTCGTTTTTAACATATTTACCAGAATATTCGCCTAAATTTTGAATAAATTTTCCTTGTAAATCTACTAAAGGAACTGCGTTTCCATTTTCATCTAAAACCAACATTGGCGGCACTTCTGGAGTGGCTTCTTTAGCAACTTTAGCGTCATCAGCTCCAAAAGTAGGTGCGGTGTGTACAATTCCAGTTCCGTCTTCGGTAGTTACGAAATCTCCTGAAATTACTCTGAATGCATTTTCAGGGTTTTGATACGGTAACGCTAATGGCATTAATTGTTCGTAACGAATTCCGACTAAATCTGAACCTTTACATTCACTTAATACTCTATAAGGTAATTTTGTGTTTATGTTTTTCATTAAATTAATAAAATCAACAACACCATCAACTTCTTTGGTAGAATATATCTCTTTTATAGCTTGGATATTTACTGAATCAGTATCAACTTTTTTAGGAATATTAAAAAAGTCAAAAAAGTCATCACTTTCAAAAAATCCTTTTCCAAACTGTTTTCCTACTAAATTCTTAGCTAGAATAACGTTTACAGGTTCAAAAGTATATTGATTGAACGTTTGAACTAAAACATAATCGATTTTTGGTCCAACAGTTAATGCAGTATTACTTGGCAACGTCCAAGGCGTAGTCGTCCAAGCTAAAATATGTATGTCTCCAAAACTTTGTAAAAAGCTTGGTAACGTTTCGTTTTTAGTTTTAAATTGCGCTACTACAGTCGTATCCGTAACATCACGATACGAACCAGGCTGATTGACTTCGTGCGAAGACAAACCTGTTCCTGCTTTTGGCGAATACGGTTGAATGGTGTACCCTTTGTAAAGCAAATGTTTGTTATAAATTTGTTTTAGCAACCACCAAACCGATTCCATATATTTGGATTTGTAAGTCACATACGGATCTTCCATATCTACCCAATAGCCCATTTTTTCAGTTAAGTCGTTCCAAACGTCTGTATAACGCATCACCGTTTTTTTACATGCTTCGTTGTATTCGGTAACTGAAATGGTCTTTCCGATGTCTTCTTTGGTGATACCCAATTCTTTTTCGGTACCTAATTCTACAGGCAAGCCGTGTGTATCCCAACCCGCTTTTCGTTTAACTTGGTAGCCTTTTTGAGTTTTATAACGACAAAAAATATCTTTAATCGCGCGCGCCATTACGTGGTGAATTCCAGGCAAACCATTTGCAGATGGTGGCCCTTCAAAAAACACGTAGGGTGTAGCTCCTTCACGAGAAGTTACCGATTGTTCAAAGATGTGGTTTTTTTTCCAAAAATCAAGAACTTCTGATGCAACTGTTGGCAAGTCAAGTCCTTTGTATTCAGTAAATTTTGTACTCATTTTGTCGCTTACTTAAATCCATTTGCGAAAGTAATAAATAGTTATGAGTTATGAGTTATGAGTTATGAGTTTTTCCCTCTTTTTAAAAAAATTTAACCACAAAGTTCTCAAAGTAAAAAGCACAAAGAACACGATACTTTAAATACTTTGCGAAAACACTTTGTGTACTTTGCGTTAAAATTTAAGAAAAAACTTCTGTTAAGACCTCTAAAGATTTTGGTTTTTTGAAGCCATCGAGATGTAAAGTGAAGAAATCTAGGAGAATTTTTAACAGCAATTGGCGTTCAATTCCGGCAAATATTTTTTGGTCTGAATCAAATTTTAATTGTAATAATCGTTTAAACAAATGTGTTTCGTGTTCGGTTAACGAATTGATGCTTTGAAATGGCGTAAAATAACCTTCTTTGATGTCAAAATAAGGAAAATCAAGTTCGGTCAGATCAGGATAAAAGCCTAAATATTTTGTAACTTCCATCATTAAAATAAGATGAAAATTGGTGGTCTCTTGGTGCGTATCAAACCAAAGAAGTGCCGTTTCTAAAAAGGAAAATAAGCTTTGGTTTTTTTCTTCTTCTTTGATGGCGTGATGTAAAATTTCAGAAAGAAAAATAACAATCGTACTTTTAACAACATTAGTATTTATAGAATGGTAGCTGTGTGCTAATCGAATTTCTTTAAAATGTTCGAGCGTGCCTTTATTCTTATGATTGGCTTCGATTTCAATTATGGTTAAGGGCTGAAAATAAGCAATTTTTTGATTTACTTTTTTGTTAGAATAAGCGCTTGGAACAAAATAACTTTTTAATCCGTCGCCTTCAGTAAAGCATTTGACGATCAAGCTTTTTTCTTGATATTTTAAGGAAGAAAGGACAATGGCTTTGGTTTTAACTAACATTATCTAATAATCATCACTTTTTTAACTGTAGTATCTAATCCGTCTTGAGAAGCTACAAAAATCATATATACTCCAGAAGCTACTTTGTATTTTCCAAAGGCGGTAGTATCCCATTCAATGGTTCCGCCAGCAGTAGTGGTTTCGTGGACTAAATTTCCTTCAATATCCGTGATTTTTACATTAGCTTTATCGGTTAATCCGCTTATTTTTACGGTTCCAGAAAACCCAGGTCGCACAGGATTTGGATACACATAAGCATTTGCTAAATTGTCGCTTGGCTTGGTAGAAACGCCTAAAAAAGAAACCATTCCTTTGTCGGTTGCAAAGAAAACTTCACCGGTTACATCGTCAATTTCTATATCGTTTATTGAATTACTAGGTAGTGGAGAATTATTTTTATCAAATTGGTAGAGCGTTTGTTGTCCATTCCCTGAAACTAAAAAAACACCTCCATTATCAATTGCAACCCATTTTCTATTGGCGCCATCTACTGCAATGTCAGTTATTATTTGCTGATAAAAAAGCTCTTGTGCTAAATCTCCTTCTTGTATAACAATATTTGAAACCGTGAGTTCGTCTTGTTGTAAAAACTGATCTACACTAGATAAAACTCTAAGTCCAGCTGCTGTACCTATCCATAATTGGTTGCGTTTGTCAATTGCAATACATAAAACATTTGTTGTAGGCAATCCGCTACTATCATCTATTCTTAAAGTTTTGTTGTTTCGAGTATCATTAAAAGCAATAACACCATCATCGCGAGTTGGCAACCATTTAGTGTCGTTTCTATCAATTCCCATTGATGCAAATCTTCCGTTCGTTATATAGTCACCAATATCATATGATTGCCATTGATTTGTTGTGCGCAGTACTTTTATAGCTTTATCTGTTCCTCTATTGGTTACCCATAAATTTCCATTTTTGTCAAATGCTGGACTATTAATTCTAAAGTCTAAAAGGTTTGCAGCAATTGGTTCTAAACCATCAGGTCCAGTATTTATATTATTAAAAAGCTCTATTTCCTCGTTGTTTATTTTTAAAACTCCCGAATAGTATGACGTTGCATAAACTAAATTAGTATTAATAGGACTAATCGCTAATCCAGAAATAGATTTTGCTTCGAATAAATTTTCATAAGGAATAGTTTCCCAACTAGTATTTGTAGAATATTTGCTAATTCCATATTCATCTAAAGGAAACGGATTATAATCAAAGGTATAATCGCCATACACCGCCCATAAAAAATTTGGAGCTTTTTTTATCCTAAAAATATAATTTCGGACTGGTCCATTTGGCGACATGCTTTCAAAAGTAGTTGGATTTGCTAGATCAGTTGAAAACAAACCGTTTTTTTCAGTTCCAATGTATAACTTAGTTCCTGCCACTGTTGCTGCAGTAAAAATTGCACTAAAACTAGGAATTGAAGTAATATTTGCCACTTGAGAAAATGCTTGATTTAATACAAAAACATGATTGGCTGTTGTAACGATTAATTCGGTGCCATTTGTTTTTAGTTTTAATCCAGGTTGCGTTTGATTAAGAACTTCTTGAGGATTATTTCCGATAAACTTATAGGTTTTTGCATTGGAGTTCATGGCAACCAACTGATTGTTAAAAGTAACAATTCCTGACCAAAAACCCGCATCAAATGTTTGCCATTGATTGAAGTCAAATAAATTGGGATTTGTCAATGTCCCTTTTCTAATACCAAAATCTCTTGTAACAGCATATAGTTCGGTTCCTAAAACTGTGGTTTGAAGTACTTGTGTTTCTTCTCCAGACGTGCCAATGAAATAAGTAGATATAAATTCTAAAGTTGTAATGTCTAAAACAGAGATTCCATAATCTGTAGCAATATATAATCGCCCATTATGCTCAAACAAATCATTAATTTTCTTCTTATTAGGAGCAACAGGCACTTCGTTAATAATGTCTACTTTATTGATTACTGATCCATCGGAATTAATAATTACCAATAAGCCGTTAGTATTTCCCGCAAAAATTTTATTTGTGGTTTCCGAATGATGAATAGCAGTAATAAATTCTGGCTTAAAGCCTGTAACCGAATTGTGAATGCTGAGCTCTGAACTAGTTATTGTTTTGGAAAAAATTGTGTTTTGTGTTGCGGCAAATATTTTACCCGTTGTCCCTTCTAAATCAATAATTTCGTTATATGAAAAATAGCCTTTCCACAATTGATTGTTTTGCTGAGAAAACAATAGTTGTGTAAGAAAAAAAACAAAAATGTAAACCGATTTATTCATTGAATTCATAAACTACAAATATACTATAAACGCATTAATTTCAATTTTGATATGTAGCAATAAAAAAACGCTTCCAAATTAATGAAAGCGCTCGTATATTTTTGAGAATTGTTTTTAAACAACTCCTTGTGCTAACATGGCATCGGCTACTTTGACAAAACCAGCAATGTTTGCTCCTTTCACGTAATTTACATACCCGTCTGGATCTGTACCATAAGCTTTACACTGGCTGTGAATGCCTACCATAATATCTTTCAAACGCATATCTACTTCTTCACTGGTCCAATTTAAACGAATGGAATTTTGTGTCATTTCTAACCCTGAAGCCGCAACTCCACCCGCATTGGCTGCTTTACCTGGGGCAAACAAGACTTTGGCATCTAAAAATTGCTTGATAGCGTTTAAAGTACATGGCATGTTTGCTGCTTCTGTAACACACATTACGCCATTAGCAATTAATTTTTTAGCATCTTCTTCATTGAGTTCATTTTGAGTCGCGCATGGAATTGCAATATCAACTTTGGCTTCCCACGGACTTTTCCCTTTATGAAAAATAGCATTAGGGTAACGCTCAATGAATGCTTCAACTCTATTATCTCCGCTGGCTCTCATTTCCAGCATATATTCAATTTTATCTCCCGAAATTCCTTCTGCGTCATAAATGTAGCCATCAGGACCAGAAATAGTAACTAGTTTACCTCCAAATTCATTTACTTTCAAAGCAACTCCCCAAGCAACGTTCCCAAAACCCGAGATAGCAACTGTTTTTCCTGCTATTTTTTCCCCTTTTGTTTTTAACATTTGTTCGGTGAAATAAACCACCCCAAAACCAGTTGCTTCTGGACGAATTAACGAACCTCCATATGCTAAACCTTTTCCAGTTAACACTCCTGTAAATTCATTTCTAATTCTTTTATACTGACCAAACATGTAGCCAATTTCTCTAGCTCCAACACCAATATCACCTGCAGGTACATCTAAATCGGGACCAACATGGCGACATAGTTCAGTCATAAATGATTGACAAAAACGCATTACCTCACCGTCTGATTTTCCTTGAGGGTCAAAATCAGATCCTCCTTTTCCGCCACCCATTGGTAATGTGGTTAAACTATTTTTAAAAACTTGCTCAAAAGCTAAAAACTTAAGCACGGACAAGTTTACTGTTTTGTGAAAACGAATACCTCCTTTATAAGGTCCAATTGCTGAATTCATTTGAATTCTGAATCCTCTATTTACTTGAACTTCTCCTTTATCATCTACCCACGGAACTCTAAAAATGACTGCTCGTTCTGGTTCGGCAATTCTTAATAATAAATTTTTCCCATCATATTTTTTATTTTCTGCGATGAAGGGGATAACGGTTTCTGAAAATTCTTTAACTGCTTGTAAAAATTCTGGTTCGTTAGGGTTTTTTTCGGCAACTAATGCCATAAAATCATTAATTCTTTGGTTCATAATATTAAAAAAATAGTTTAGGTAAGGGCTTAAATTTATTCCGTTTTTTTGTACGATAACGATTTCGTAAATTTGAGTTGGCAAATATACATTTTAAAAATTACTTGATAAATTTTTGATAAAAATTTGTGCTGTCTACGAAAAATAAAGAAAACAAATTTTATTTGAATGCTTGCTCTAAATCCTTCAATAAATCTTCTATGTCTTCGATTCCAACACTTAAGCGGACTAAATCATCTGAAATACCTACTTCTTTTCTTTTATCTTCAGGAATTGATGCATGTGTCATTAAAGCTGGATGATTCGCTAACGATTCTACCCCGCCTAATGATTCTGCCAAGGTGAATACTTTCAAATTTTCTAAGAATTTAATGGCATCTTCTTTTTTACCCGATTTAAAAGTAAAGGTTACCATTCCACCAAAACCGCTCATTTGCTTTTTTGCGATTTCATGAAAGGGATGCGATGTTAATCCGGGATAATATACTCGTTTTACTAAAGGATGATTGTCTAAATATGCGGCTACTTTTTCACCGTTTTCGCAATGACGTTGTACACGCAAATGCAAGGTTTTAATTCCTCTTAAAACTAAAAAGGAATCCATTGGCCCTAATATACCACCGGTTGCAAATTGTTTGAAATGTAGTTCTTCACCTAATGCTTTATCTTTAATTATTAAAGCTCCTGCAATTAAATCTGAGTGACCTCCTAAATATTTAGTTGCTGAATGCATTACAATATCTGCGCCTAAATCTAACGGTTTTTGTAAATATGGCGTTGCAAAAGTGTTATCTACTGCAAACAAAATTTGATGTTTTTTAGTAATTTGTGCAATTGCCGCAATATCGGCTAATTTCATTAATGGATTGGTTGGCGTTTCTACCCAAACTAATTTGGTGTTTTCATTGATTAACGATTGGAAATGATCCAAATCGTTCATATCTACAAAATGAAATTTGATACCGCTATCTTTATATAATCTTGTAAATAATCGATACGTTCCGCCATATAAATCATCCATTGCAATGATTTCGTCACCTGCTTTGAACATGCGTAACAAACAGTCAGTTGCGGCTAACCCTGAAGCAAAAGCCAATCCTCTTGCCCCGTTTTCGATACTAGCTAAAGCGTCTTCTAAAGCAGTTCTTGTAGGATTTGCGGCTCTACTGTATTCATAATCGCCTACTGGTTTTCCTGGGCTTGTTTGAACGTAAGTTGACGTTTGAAAAATAGGCGGCATAACGGCTCCCGTTATTTTTTCATGATGTTGCCCACCATGTATGGTTTTAGTATTGAATTTCATTCGGATTTATTTTTTTACAAAATTACTGATTTTTAGAATTCAAAAGGCTGTATTTTTGTAACATAAAATAAAAATCTATAAAATGAACAAAATATATTATTTGGCTTCGTGCGATACGTGCCGAAAAATCATCAAATCATTACCCAATTCAAATAAATTAACGTTTATAGATATTCGTGAAAATCCAATTTCTGAAAGCGATTTAGAAGAAATGTACCAACTTTCAGGAAGTTACGAAGCGTTATTCAGTAAAAAAGCACAATTATATAAATCATTGGGTTTAAAAGATAAGAATCTAACCGAAGTTGATTTCAAAAAATACCTTTTAGAACATTACACATTTTTGAGTCGTCCTGTTGTTCTTTTTAATGATGAAATTTTTATCGGAAACACACAACCCAATGTTCTTAAATTAACGAAAGCTCTTCAAAGTGTCTAAAAGAAATTGGGCATTATTTGCCGCAACCTTAGTTTCTATCATTTATGGTATAACCTTTACGATTGCTAAAGATGTTATGCCCAAATATGTCGACGCATTCGGATTCATTGTCATGCGCGTTGGTGGTTCGGTGGTGTTATTTTGGTTGATCTCCTTTTTCGGACCCAAAGAGAAAATCGCCAAAGAAGATTTTCCTCGCATTGTTGCCGCTGCCTTTTTTGGAGTTGCTTTCAATATGCTTACTTTTTTCAAAGGATTAAGTTATACTTCACCCATTATGGGAGCCGTTTTAATGGTCATCACACCGATGATTGTCTTGGTTTTATCCGCTTTCATCATGAAAGAGCGCATGGAAAACCGAAAAATATTGGGCATCATTTTAGGCTTAGCCGGAACAGTAACTTTAATTTTATATGGAAAATCGTTAGTTAACGCTACAAATGCGAGTTTAGGGAATTTATTGGTTTTTGTAAATGCGGTTTCCTATGCATTTTACTTGATTATCGTGAAGAAATTAATGGATAAATACAACGCTTTTACGTTTGTAAAGTGGATTTATACGTTTGGATTTTTGATGGTTTTGCCTTTTGGTTGGAACGAATTTCAAGCGATAGATTTTGCTCATTTACCAAACGATATTTTCTGGAAAATCGGTTTTGTAGTCGTGTTTTCAACCTTCTTAACCTATTTACTAAATTTAGTTTCCATGCGCGAATTGAAACCCACAACCGTTGCTGTTTTCATTTATTTACAACCGCTTTTTGCTACTATTTTTGCCGTAAGCTTAGGCAAAGACGATTTGAGTTTTGTAAAATTGATTTCGGCAGTGTTGATATTTGTCGGAGTTTATTTGGTTACGCAGAAAAAGTAGGCAGTCTCAATTAACAGTCACAGTATAGTATTGAAAACTGCGACTGCGACTGAAAACTTTTTCTTATCTTTGAAGACATTTTTATAGAATTATGATACAATCCATGACGGGTTTTGGGAAAGCTTCTTTGCAATTACCAACCAAAAAAATTACCGTAGAAATCAAATCGCTAAACAGCAAAGGTTTAGACTTAAATACACGTATGCCTTCTGTTTTTCGTGAAATGGAACTGGGTTTACGCAATCTGATTTCGCAACGTTTAGAGCGTGGAAAAGTAGATTTTTCGCTTTATGTGGAAGTTACAGGCGAAGAAACGAGTTCGAAAATTAATGTACCAATAGTAAATGGCTACATGAATCAAATGAAAGCGGTACTTCCAAATGCTGATGAAACCGAACTATTAAAAATGGCGGTTCGTATGCCCGATGCATTAAAAACAGAGCGCGACGAAATCGATGCAAATGAGTGGAAACAAATCCAATCCGTGATTGATGAAGCGTTAGAAAACATCGCGAATTTTAGAAAAGACGAAGGTGCTTCTTTGGAAAAAGAATTCCAATTAAGAATTGCTAACATTAATAATTTAATGAGCGAAGCGGTTTCTTACGATGCCGAACGCGTTGAAACAGTGAAAACGCGTTTACGCACTGCCTTAGACGAATTAAAAGTGAACGTTGATGAAAATCGTTTCGAACAAGAATTGATTTTTTATCTTGAAAAATACGACATTACCGAAGAAAAAGTGCGTTTGGGTAACCATTTGAATTATTTTCTAGACACCCTTAACGGGATGGAAGCCAACGGAAGAAAATTAGGTTTCATCACCCAAGAAATGGGAAGAGAAATCAATACGATGGGTTCTAAATCGAACCATACCGAAATGCAAAAATTGGTGGTAATGATGAAAGATGAATTGGAAAAGATTAAGGAGCAAGTTTTAAACGTTTTATAAAATTCCTGCAAGGTTTCCAAAACCTTGTAGGTGTCAATTAAATCAAACCTACAAGGTTTTGGAAACCTTGCAGGATAATACAGACCTAAACAATGACTAAAGGAAAATTATTAGTATTTTCAGCACCATCAGGTTCAGGAAAAACAACCATAGTAAGGCATTTATTAGCCCAACCCGATTTGAATTTAGAATTCTCCATTTCGTGTACTACACGCGCGCCTCGAGGGGAAGAAATTGATGGAAAAGATTATTATTTTATTTCGTGGGACGAGTTCAAAAAGCACATCAAGGCTGAGGAATTTGTAGAATGGGAAGAAGTGTATACTGATAATTTTTATGGCACTTTAAAAGCTGAAGTAGAGCGCATTTGGGCATTAGGTAAACATGTAATTTTTGATATTGATGTAGCTGGAGGCTTGCGCATAAAACATAAATTTCCGAATGAGACATTGGCTGTTTTTGTAAAACCACCAAGTGTTGACGAATTAAAACGCCGGTTAAAACAACGTTCTACAGAAAGTGAAGACAAAATTAATATGCGTATAGCAAAAGCATCGGTAGAATTAGCTACTGCGCCACAATTTGATACGATTATTAAAAATTATGATTTAGAGGTAGCCAAGCAAGATGCGTATCAATTGGTGAAAGATTTTATTAGTAAATAAAAAGTATAGCACAAAAAACTTCGTGAAACTCTGTGTAAAACTTGGCGAAACTCTGTGTAACAAAATGAAAATAGGTCTATATTTCGGAACGTTTAATCCCATTCATATTGGGCATTTAATCATTGCTAATCATATGATAGAGCATTCTGATTTGGATCAAATTTGGATGGTGGTTACGCCGCATAATCCGCATAAGCAAAAAAGTTCTTTGCTGGATGATTACCAACGATTGCA